>VGYT01000127.1 GCA_016872895.1 Planctomycetota bacterium | reverse complement strand
TGAGTGTCTTCACCCAGCAGTGCCTGGACCGCCGGATTCCGGACGTGCCCGCCTTGCGGTCCGAGGCGGAGCACTGGTACTCTGGTCGCAACGCGGACCAGAAATCGGTGGACTGGCAGTTCACGACCGAGACGGCCAGAATCAGACTCAAGCGGCTATACCCACAAATACAAATGACGTAAGGTACTAGTTACCTAGTTACCTAGTCACTTGCCTTTCCCCCTGCGCGGCGAAGGGCCGCAATGGCGCGGGTGTAGTCGCCGTCGGGGGCGCAGAAGACGCCCGTGCCGGAGACGAGAACGTCGGCCCCGGCCGCCGCCGCCTGGGCGGCCGTGTCGGGGTAGATGCCCCCGTCCACCTCCAGACGCTGCGTGGTCAGGAAGCCCTTGACGGTGCGGATGAGCGGCAGGACTTCGGGCATGAACTTCTGGCCGCCGAAGCCCGCGAAGATGGTCATCAGGAGCACCATGTCGATGTGCGGCGCGGCCTGGCGGATGCGCTCCATCGGCCCGTCGGGGTTGATGGAGATGCCCGCCTCGCAGCCGAGTTCATGGATACGGTCGGCCATGGCGCGCGGGTCGGAGGCGACCTCGGCGTGGAACGTCAGGTTGTCGGCCCCGGCGGCAGCGAACGCCTGGATGTAGCGGGCCGGCTCCGAGATCATCAGGTGCACGTCGAGCAGGAGGTCCGTCACCGCGCGGACCTTTTCGACCACCACGGGGCCGATCGTCAGGTTCGGCACGAAGTGGCCGTCCATCACGTCCAGGTGCAGGAGGTCGGCCCCTGCGGCCTCGACGCGGGCTATCTCGTCCGCGAGGTGCGCGAAGTCCGACGCCAGGAGCGAGGGCGCAATAGCCGGCCGCGGCAACTGGCTGAGCGAACGTTTCAAGCGTCACTCCTTGCAACTAGGCAACTAGGTGGCTAAGTGACCAGGGCACGGCGACGGGCTTCCCTGGTTGGCTGGTTACCTAGTTACCTAGTTACTTAGTTACTTGTCTTTTCAGGCGTCGCCGAGGATGGCGATGGTCTGGAAGGGTTTGCCTTCGAGGAACTCCAGGCTCGCGCCGCCTCCGGTCGAGATGTGGGTCATTTTCTCGGCGAGGCCGAACTTCTCGACGGCAGAGGCGGTGTCGCCGCCGCCGACGACCACCGTGCCGCCCCGCTCGGCCACCTTGGCCATGGCTGCGCAGAGGGCCTTGCTGCCCTCGGCGAACGGGGCCATCTCGAAGACGCCCATCGGGCCGTTCCACACGACGGTCCTGGCGTCGGAGAGTTTCTCGCGGTAGAGTTCGACGGTATCGGGGCCGATGTCGAGGCCGATCCAGCCGTCCTGGATGTCGGGCGACTGCACGTCTGTCTCGGCGTCAGCCGCGAATGCCCTCGCCACCAGGTGGTCCGCCGGAAAGTGGACCTCGCAGCGGCCCGACGGCCCCGCTCCCTCACGGTCGCGGCCCTGATAAGCGGCCATCTTCTCCAGGAGTTTGGCGGCCACGGCAACCATGTCTTTCTTGGAGCCATCCTTCTTTTTGACCTCGCGTTCGACCTTCGACTTGCCGACGCCCTGGCCGCGCGCCGCCATGAACACGTAGGCCATCGCGCCGCCAATGAGAAGGCGGTCGCACTTCGAGAGAAGGTTCTCGATGACGCCGATCTTGTCGGAGACCTTCGCGCCGCCTAGGACGGCCACGAACGGCCGCACGGGGTTTTCGAGGGCATCGCCGAGGAACTTCAGTTCCTTCTCGACCAGGAACCCGATGGCCCGCGTTCCTGGGGGCATCGCGGAGGGCACGCCGTAGGTGGATGCGTGCTTGCGGTGGGCCGTGCCGAAGGCATCGTTGACGTACAGGTCGGCCAGTTTACGGAGCGCGGCGACGAAGTCGGGGGCGTTCTCCTCTTCGCCGGCGTGGTATCGCAGGTTTTCGAGGACAAGGATTTGGCCGTCCTTCATGCCGGCGACCGTCTTCTCGACCTCCGGGCCGATGCAGTCGGCGGCGAACCCGACGTCGGCCCCCAGGAGTTTCGACAGGCACGCGGCCGTGGGCTTCATGCTCATGGCGGGGACGCGCCGGCCGTCGGGGCGGCCCAGGTGGCTCATAAGGATGACGCGGCCGCCGGCGCTCGCGGCACACTTGATGGTGGGCAGGGCCATGCGGATGCGGCGGTCGTCGGTCACATTGCCGCTGTCGTCGAGGGGGACGTTAAAGTCCACGCGTATGAGGACCCGCCTGCCTTTCAGGGGCAGTTTATCGAGCGTTTTCTTGGCCACGGCGGACTCCCTTCGGGTCGGATGAAAGCCGGGGGGTGGCATGCTTCCGCCTGGGAAAGCACGCATGCCACGCCGCCGACCACCATGCTTTCGCAAGCGCCGCGGAAAACATGGCACGTGAGCCGGCAGCGGCTGTTATATCGCCGCCAGTTTCTGCGCCAGGTCGGCCATGCGGTTCGAGAAGCCCCACTCGTTGTCGTACCACGAGCAGACCTTCACGAAGGTCGGGTCGAGCACCTGCGTCTGCGTGCCGTCGAAGAGGCTGGAGCAAGTGGTCCCGATGACGTCGCTGGAGACGATGGGGTCGTCGGTGTATTCCAGGATGCCCTTGAGTTCCCCTGCGGCGGCCTTCTTCATGGCGGCGTTGATGGCCTCGACGCTGGCGGGCTTTTCCAGTTCGACCGTCAGGTCCACGATGCTGCCCACCGGCGTCGGGACGCGCAGGGCGTAGCCGTTCAGTTTGCCCTTGAGGGCCGGGATGACCTTGCCGACGGCCTTCGCAGCGCCGGTCGTCGTAGGGATGATGTTCAGGGCGGCCGCACGAGCCCGGTGCGGGTCCTTGTGGATCATGTCCAGGATGCGCTGGTCGTTGGTGTATGCGTGGCAGGTGGTCATCAGGCCGCGCTTGATGCCGAAGGTCTCGTGCAGGACCTTGGCCACCGGCGCGAGGCAGTTGGTGGTGCAGGAAGCGTTGGAGACGATCTTGTGTTCGGGCTTGAGGGCGGAATCGTTCACGCCGATGACGATGATGGCATCGAGTTCGTCCTTCGGCGGGGCCGAGAGAATGACCTTCTTGGCGCCGGCCGCAAGGTGCTTCGAGCAGTCGGCCTTGTTCGTGAACGCGCCCGTGCACTCCAGGGCCACATCGACCTTCAACTGGCCCCACGGCAGGGCGGCCGGGTCCTTCGTGGCGGTGACGGGGATGCGCCGGCCATCGACCACCAGGTCCGTGCCGTCGGCCTTAACGTCGCCGGCGAACCGGCCGTACACGCTGTCGTACTTCAGGAGGTAGGCCAGCGTCTTGGCGTCCGTCAGGTCGTTGATGCCGACGATGTTGAACTCGCCCTTGCGCCTCCACATGGCTCGGAACACAAGGCGCCCGATGCGGCCAAACCCGTTAATCCCGATGTTGATGGCCATCCACGCTTCTCCTTCCTTGCTGCAAAGGACTCCCGTAGAGTGCGGCGCCGGCCGTGTCTCTCAGTGCAGGCGCAGGAACACCCTTCGCCCAGCCGGCAGAGGACGCTTATAGGGCGTGCTCGCGCGAGTGTCAAGTTTTTTGCATCGTGCCGAAGAGCGTCAGGGCGGTGGCACGGTGGATTTGAACGCCCGTCTCGCCGCCTACCAGCGTCGGCGGGCCGTCGAAGACCACGATGCGGCGGCAGGGCGTGCGGCCGCGCAATTGCGGATTGCCGGTTGCGGATTGCGGATTGGCGGAGGATGTACCCCGGCCATTCAGGCGGCGGGCTTGCCCCCCGCGAGGGCTGAGTTCTTCGACGAACACGCGCACCGTGCGGCCGACGAACGCCTGGTTCTCCTCGGCCGCGATGGATTCCACCAGCGCCAGCAGGGCGCCGTGGCGGCGGCGTTTCTCGGCGTCGGGCACGTCGTCGGCCCAGCGGCGGGCGGCCGGCGTGGCCGGGCGGGGAGAGTACTTAAAGACGAACGCCCCGGAGAAACGCACGCGGCGCACCAGGTCGCACGTGGCCGCAAAATCGGCCTCCGTTTCGCCCGGAAACCCCACGATGAAGTCCGAGGCCACGGCCACATCCGGCCGCGCGGAACGGACCATGGCCACGCGGTCCAGGTACTCAGCGGCCGTATAGCCGCGGTTCATCCGCTCAAGGACCGCATCGGCGCCCGACTGCGCCGGCATGTGGAGGTACGGACATACGTGCGGCACGTCGCGGAAGACGCGGGCAAGGCGCTCCTGGAAAGCCTTCGGGTGGTTCGTGATGAAGTAGAGCCGGGAGAGGCCGGGCGTGTCGGCTGCTTTCTCGATGAGGTCCGCGAGGTCCCACCGGCGGCCGGCCCGCCACGACGCCGCTCCCTCGCGGTCGCGGCCCTGAGCGGCGGCGTACTGGTTGACGGCCTGTCCCAGGAGCGTGA
The DNA here is from genome assembly GCA_016872895.1 of Planctomycetota bacterium. Lineage (GTDB taxonomy): Bacteria > Planctomycetota > Phycisphaerae > FEN-1346 > FEN-1346 > VGYT01. The sequence goes on along the minus strand of VGYT01000127.1, from coordinate 8,508 downwards.
TTTGCCGCGCGCCCTGCCCCACCAGGCGCCGCACTTCCTCCAGGACGGCGGCCGGCTCGCGGCTGCGCTCCGGCCCGCGCACGAAGGGCACCACGCAGTAGGAGCAGAAGTTGTCGCAGCCGCGCATGGCCACGACGTACGCCTGCCCCGGCACAGCAGGGCCGAGCGTGCGGCGGATTTCGGCCGCATCGAGCGCGGCATCGGAGGCGGCGAAGGCCGCGGCGCCGGATGCATCGCGGCTGGGGTCAAGGGCCGCGGCGGGGCGGCCGGCCCGCGCGGCGGCTATCAGGTCCGGCAGGTCCGCCAGGCGACCGGGGGCGCAGACGAGGTCCACGAGGGGCGCCCTGCGGCGGACGGCCGGGCCGTGCTCCTGCGCCATGCAGCCCAGCAGGCCGACCACGAGGCCGGGCTGGCGGCGTTTGCGGGCGGCGAGTTTGCCGATGTTCGAGAAGACGCGGTCCTCGGCGTGCGCGCGGACCGCGCAGGTGATAAACAGCAGGACGTTCGCCCGCGCGGGGTCGTCCACCACTTCCGCCCCGGCGGCCAGCAGGACCTCCTGGACCAACTCGGAGTCGAGGCGGTTCATCTGGCAGCCGTACGTGGTGATGTGGATGCGGGCGGGTTCCATGTGCACGCGATTATGGGCGGACGGGGCGCGGGCCCCTGATACACTGTGCGCGGAGACCGGCTGAGCCAGAAGTCATGTCGGGCCGCTCAGTCCGCGCCGCCGGCCATCTGCAAGAGGTCGCGGAACTTCTTCTGGAGGATGGGGTCTCTGCCGCCGAGGGCCCCGGGCCGCTCGATGATGATCCTCTTCTTCAGTGCCTCGGCGACCTCCGTGGCCTTGCCGAGGCGGAAAGAGGAGTAGAAGACGTGGTAGCGGCGGTCCCAGAGTATGTTGGGGTCGGACTGGCGTCCCTCGCCCTCGGCGACTTCCTGTAGGATGGTCCAGATTTCGAGGGCGGTCTCGTAGTTCTGCCTGGCGTCGCTGGAGTACGGCGGGTCTTTCTGGCCGGCGGCCTCGGCCGCCTGGCGGGCCTGCTCGGCCAGGCCCTCGTACGCCCGGGCCACGCCGTAAACGCAGTCGAGTTTCAGTGGCTGCTTTTTCCAGGCCTGCTCGCCGCCGATCTCCTTATAGATGTCCAGGGCGCCCCTGTAGTTCTCGACGGCCAGGTACAGTTCCGCCAGGTCGTATCGGTTGTTCTCAACCTGGAGGGCCTTGTCGGCAACGTTGTTCTCGTCGAGCCAGCGGGTGAGGCGCTCGCCGAGGGCCTTGGCCTGGTCCACCTTGCGGCCGGCGAGGGAGAGGGAGTCTCTGTCGGCGCGCTTCACCAGTTCCCGCACCTCGTCGGTGATGGCCTTAAAGAGGCCGCGCAGCACGGGCCCCACGTCTTCCTTCTTGGCGACCTTGAGGAACTTCTCGAGGACCGCGAGGGCCTCGTCCTGCTTGCCGAGTTTCTGAAGGGCATCGATGCGCAGTTTCAGCACGCGGCCGCGGTCCTCGTCGTCGAGTTCGAACTTCTGCTCGACGGCGTCCAGGACGGGCAGTGCATCGCTCGGCAGTTCCACCTCGGGGTACAGGTACAGGTCGGCCGCGGTAACGTGCGCGATCTTGGCCCACTCCATGATCTGCGCCTTCTTCTCCTCCGGGAGGCCCGCGGCCTTGAAGGCATAATCGGCAAAGCCCAGGAGTTCCTGGGCCACCACGCGGGCGCGGGTGACGATGAGGCTCTTGTCGCGGCTGGTGAGGATCTTGTCGCGGAACTGCTCCATGTGGCACAGGGGGACCCAGTACCTGGCGTCGGGATAGTGCTCGGCGCCCTGGGGCACGCGCGCGAAGGAGTCGGCAGCCTCGACGTGCTTCTTGCCGCGGAAGAGGATCATGGCGTAGAAGAACTGCTGCTCGGGGTCTTCCTTGACGTACCTGGAGGCGAGGAACCACTTAAGGGTGTCTTCGTAGGCCTGGCGATTGTCTTCGGTGGTCTCGCGCTCGTAGGCATCGCCGCGGGCGCTGACGGCATAGCGCGCAGCGGGGGTGGCGTACTGATACGTGGGGAACTCGTCGGCGACTTTCTGGAAAAGCGCGCCAGCCTCGACCTTGCGGCCGAGTTGCAGGAGGCAGGCGCTCTGGCTGTAGAGGGCGGCGGCGTAATTCTTGTCCTTCGGGCCGACCTTCTCGGCATAGACGTTGAACAAGCGCAGGGCCGTCTCGCAGTCCTTGGCCTCCTTGGTTTTCTGGGCGCGCTCAAGGGCGTCGCTGGCCTTGAGCCAGACCTGGAAGGGGTCCATCTTGGCCAGGTCCTCGGCGGCCTCGGCGCCCCCCGCGCCGGCGGATGCGGTGGCGGCGCCCAGCAGGCCCTCCATCATCCACTGGACGATCATGGGCCACGGCTGCGGGCGGGTGTAGAGGGCCTGGAGGACCTTGACGCCCTCCTGTTTCATCGCCTCGTCGCCCTTCTGCCTGGCTTCGAGGATGAGGCTCTCGGCCTTGACGACGGGGACGGCCTGGCCGAGGACCTCGGTATCGAGTTTCTCTTTCCAGAAGCCGGCGGCCTCGTCGGCCGTGCTGCGGGCCGCCTTGAAGTCGCCGCGACGAAGGAACGTCATCGCGCGCTCGAAAGCCACGCGGATGCGCACGGCCTGGGCGACCTTGGCCTGGGCAGCCACGGCGGCCGACGCCCCCTCCTTCGCCCCTGCCGCAAGCGCCGCCTGGGCCAGCCGGTCCGCCTGCACCAGCGACTCCAGCGCCTCCTTGAACTTGCCCAGTTCGCGGTACGCCAGGCCGACCACCAGGTACGCGTGCCACTTGGCCGTCGTCTTGTCGGAGATGGTCGGGCCGGTGTACTCCATGAAGGCCGTGATGGCATCGTTCAGGAGGTCCTTGCGTGAGCGCTCCTTGCCTTCGGGCTTGTGGTCGGGGGGCAGCGCCCAGCCGAGGTAGTAGGTGACCCACGCCTCGTCGTACTTGGCCTCGCGCTGTATCTGGCGCAGTTGGCGCTCGGTGCCCGTGTTGGCGAACTTGTTGCGTTCGGCCATGGTCATGCGGTCGATTTCGGAGAGCCAGGCGGCGCTCTCGGCGGCGATGGCCTTGTACTGCGCCATGCAGACCCGGAGGAGGTCCACGGTGCGGGAGCGGTTGCCCCCGCGGCGGTCGGTCACTTCCAGGAGGTCCAGGTCGGTCTTCAGCCACTTCTGGAAGATGAGGTTCGCCAGGTCCAGACGGAGTTTCAGGACCTGGAGGCGCAGGCGGTTGCGTTCGTCCTGCTTCTGGCCGATGGGCAGGGCGGCCAGGGCCTTATTGCCCTCGTCGATGGCTTCCTCATACAACTGCCGGGCCTTCCTGAACGAGGCGTCGCGGTCGGCGATGATGCGGGCGGCAAGGCCGGTCTGAACCTCCAGCGCGGCCAGGGCGGCCTTCTCGACGCCGGCGCCGGCGGAGGTCGTGGCCGCGGGCCCGGTGCCCGGCGTCGCCTGGCCGGCACCCAGTTTCCTCAAGTACGCCTTCTGGAGCGTCGGCAGGCCGCGCTCCTGGAGGCCCTTCAGGAACGGGTCGTCCAGCCCCGCGGCCGACACGCCGGCGGCGCCGACTGCCAGCAGAACGGCCACCACGAAGAGTTGCCCTGTGATTCGCATCAAGACCTCGCTATACGGGGTGGCATGCTTTCGCTTGCGAAAGCATGCGCCCCCGCGCGCACGACCATGCTTTCGCAAAGGCGCGAAAGCATGCTACCCCCCTACTGATACGGCACGGCAAACTGGATCTCTGTGAACCGCGAGGCCACGGCGGCGTCGAAGGCCCGGACGACCCACTTGTGGCGGCAGCCCATGGTCGGGGAAATCAGGACGGGTGTGTTGGCCGCGAGGCCCTGGGCCCGCTTCTCCTCGAGGGCCGCCCGGAGCGCGTCGAAGTTGGCCCCGAGGTTCTGCGTTTCGTTGAAGACGATGGAGACGAACTCGTTCTTGCCGCCGTCCTCGAATTCGCCGCTCTGGCCGACGTTGTAGAGTTCAATCTTGATACGCTGGACGAGTTTCTGCTCCTTGCCCGCGACCGGACCGGACGTCGTGGGCAGGTTGGTCGTCAGGAACCCCTCGGTCAACGAGAACGCGGGGGTCAGCAGAAAGAAGATGAGCAGTTGAAACACGGCGTCGATCATCGGCGTCATCGGCGGCTGCATCCTGCCGGCGGCGCCGGGGCGTCTGATTTTCATGATGGCTTCCTTGCCCCCATCGGGCCACGTGGCACGGCCGGCTTGCCCGGCCGTGGCAAAGCGCTGCCGCTACTCCCCACGGCCGGACAAGCCGGCCGTGCCACGCTTGGCAGCGGCAAGCGGGGCAGCCGGACTACATGCCGCCCCGCAACTCGTCTTTCTTCTCGATCTCGGTGGTGATCCACCACCCTTGTATCTGGGCCTTTCCGGTGGCGAGCATGACGCGGGCGACGTCCTCGTAGGGCACCTCGGCGTCAGCCCGCAGGATGACGTTCATCGGGTGCCCCTCGGCCTTTTCCTTGGCTTCGATAAGAAACTCCGTCAGTTCCGGCGGCGTGAAGGGCCGGCGGAAGACGATGATCTCGCCCGCCCCGTCGCGCTCGACGATGTTGATGACCACGTTGCGGAACTCGGTGTAGTCCTTGTTGGTGGCCGTGGTCGAGAGCGGCAGCCTCACCTCCTCGGTCTCCAACTGGGCGAACTGGCTGGTCAGGATGAAGAAGATGAGGAGGTTGAAGACCATGTCGATCATCGGCGTCATGTTGGCGCCGACAGCGCCGACGCCCGTGGGCTTTCGGTGTTTCATGCCCGGACCCTCCCGCTCGTGGGCGGCCGCAGTGCGCCGCCCGCGGCCCGTCAGGCCGCGCTGGGCTTGAAGTTCGCCAGCAATTCCTCGGCCACCAGCGCCGCTTCCATGGACAACTGCTCGATGCGGCCGCGGAAGATGCCGTAGGCCGCCAGCGCCGGAATGGCCACAATCAGCCCGCAGAACGTCGAGACCAGGGCCACCATGATGCCGCCCGCCAGGTCGGCCGGGTTCGCCTTGCCGCCGCGAGACTCGATCGTGGCAAAGGCCACCATCATGCCCCAGATCGTGCCCCACAGACCAAGCATCGGCGAGACGTTGCCCAGGAGATTCAGCCACTCGATCTTGCGGTAGAGGCGGCTGGTGCGTTCGCCGGTGGCGTCTTCCATGGCGTTTTCCATAGCCTCGTAGCCGTTGGCGGCCTCAATGAGGCCGGCGTGGACCACGCCCGAGACGAACGACGGGTCGTTCTGGCAGAACTCCAGCGCCTCGCGGAACCGCCGCTCGTCGAACATCGTCTTGATCTGCGCCACCGACAGTTCCGGCACCAGCACCGACCGGCGGATCGTGATGCAGTGCTCCACGATCAGGGCGATGGAGGCCAGCGAGCAGGCGTAGATCGAAATCATGTCCAGGAAGCCGATGGCGTCGCTGAACGTCGCGATGTAGAACATCCACGCCAGCGACCGCCGCTCGCCCTTGGCCTCCTCGGCCAGCGCCGGTGCGGCCACCGCCAGCACCACCGCGGCCACGGTCAGCATCCAGTAAAATGCGCGCTTCTTCATGTCCTGCGGCTCCTTCAAGGTTGGCCCGACGGCTGTTTCTTGACCCCCCGCCTGACGGCGGGGGCTAGTCAACGCTCCGACCCCGCCTGACGGCGGGAGGCTGGTCAACGGCGAGCGCAAATTCGGCCACGGCCCTCGCCCCTGGCCCTCACCCTCCCAGGCGAACCAGTTCGCGCCTGGCGCGATCGGCCCCGGCCGTGCCGGCGTAGCGGGTCACCGCTTCCTGGTAGACCTTGCGGATTTCGTCTTTGGTCGCCTTGGCGGCCTCAAGGGCCTGGCCGGCGTACCACAGGGCCTCGGCGGTCCGGTTCTTGTCCTTCGCAGCATAGAGGATGGGCAGCCGCATGAACTCCAGGGCCGCGTCCTCGAACTGCCCTTTCTCCTTCAGGATGCGGCCGCGCCAGAAGGCCACGTCGTCGGGGTGGTCCTGCGAGAGGACCTCTGCGGCCGCCTCCAGGCGGGCGGAGGCCTCGTCGGCCTTGCCGGAGCCCACAAGGAGTTCAATCTGCTTGAGCATCGCCGACTGGCGTATCCGCTCGTCCTTCGAGGCCAGCATCGGCTCCAGCAGGGGCAGGACCTCTTCGGGCTTGCCTTCGAGCATCAGGAGCGAAACGCGGAAACTCTGGAGTTCCGTCGCGTAGGGCCTTCCGGCGGCCGCGCGGAGGGCATCGCTCACCTTCCGCAGCATGGCCTGGTTGACATCGTGGGCGTCCTCGGCCGGGGCGGGCAGTTTCAGGTCCGTCACCAGTTTCGGCGCGGCACGGGCCACTTCCAGGTAGGCGTCGAAGGCCTCCGGTATGCGGCCGGAATCGGCGTACAACTTGTACATGCGCGACTGGATGAGCACACGGAGCCACTGGGGCGCGCCCCCGGCCCCCAGGATGGCGCGGTACATCCGCTCGGCGTCGGTGAACGACTTCGCCTTGCCGGCAAGACCCTGGGCATACGCCTCTTCGGCCAGGGCCAGGTCCGGAAAGGCCGTGGCCTCGATCCGCGAGATGTCGCCCAGCGGGACGGAGCGCGGAGAGCCGCCCACCTCGATGACGAGGCCGTCGGACCCGAGGCCGGTGATCTTGCCGTCGTAGCCGATGCCCTTGGCCGTCCGTACGCGGTCGGCCTGGGCGCCAGCCGCCAGCGCGAGCACCATCGCCGCCGCCAGCGCCGCCGCACGCCAGTTACTGAGACAGGGTCGCAAGGTCCTGCTCCGAAACGAACTTGTAACTGCCGCTGTTCTCCTGAGCGATCTGCTTAAGGACCGTCTCGCCGGTCTTGTAGAGGAAGCCGATGGTGTGGACGGTGACCTTACTGCCGGTGTTGAGGCGCTTCACCAAGTCGATGATGGCGCGGTCGAACTCGCCGTCCGTCAGAAGGTAGATGAGCTCGGGGTTGCAGGCGAAGGCCCGTTCGAGGGCCTTCGACGGGTCGGTCTCGCCCTGTGCGATGACGCCGTCGATGAACTCGAAGGCGAGTTGCTTGTTGCGTTCGGTGGCGTTGATGAGGCGGCGGGTGGGCATCTCGACGGGCGGGCCGGAGGAGTAGAAGACCACGTGGAACTCCTTGGCCTCCCCGAGTTCGCCGATGGAGCGCTTCAGTTCGTACTTCACGAAGTCGATGGAGTCGGTCATGGAGCCGGAGCGGTCGACGACGTAAACGATTCGTGCGGCCTCGTCGTCGCCGCCTGCGCCGAAGAAACCGCGGCCGCCCTGGCCGAGGCCCTCGAACCCGCCGATCTCCTTGCCGCCGCCGCCGATGCCGATGACCTCCAACTGCTCCAGCCTGTTCGAGGCCACGTCCGGGAACGGGTTCTGCGTGAACTGTCGCACGATGCTCGTCGGGTTCGGCCGCAACTTCCCACGCGACTGCTGCATCTTCTGGTCCTGCTTCAGGCGCTTCTCGGTCTTGTGCTTCGCCTCGGAGATGACGGCAGACTTGTACTCGAAGACCGGCTCGGCATCGCCCTTGCCCCAGGCCATGAACATGGCCAGGATGACCACGGCCACGTGCAGCAGGATGCTGGAGCCCCAACTGGGCACATACAGGGCCAGCCACCCCATCATGGTGTCCATGCCGCCCTGTTCTTCTTCCTCTTCTTCGGGCTGCTCGCCCTCGGCCGCCGGCGCGGGCGCGGCGGCGACGGGGGCAGCGACGGCCGCCGGCTCGGGCGCCACGGCCGCCACCGTGCCCGGCACTTCCGTCGGCTGCGCGTCGGCCGGCACGGCCGTCGCCTGATTACAGTGCGGGCACGTCACTTCAGCGCCCGGCGACTCGTTCACCGTCAGCCGCTTGCCGCACTTCGAACAACGGAACCTGAAGGCCATACGGCACCTCCTGCGCCTGAACACTCCGGGCGTATGTTAAGGACGGCGGGGGGGAATGTCAACCATTTGCGGACGCTGCTGGCCCATTTTCCCCCCGCCCCTGTCACCTACAAGTACGGACGAGAGGGCGAGTCGTTCGACAAAAAATCCGCCGCTCTCGGCGACCCCGCCGCTCAATCCGCGATTCGCAATCCTCAATCCGCAATCCTCAAGTTCCACCCCTCATCCGCCGATGAGAATAGGGCTTGCACTCCGGTCAGGACCGCGGCATACTAGGCAAGGTGGATGTTCTGGGCAAACTGATTCTGGACCTTTTTCAGGAGAACGCCATGAGGAAACTACTGGTCTGCGTGCTGGCGGCCGCCACGGCGGCTGCGGTAATCGGCTGCGGCGACACGGGCGCCGGCAAGACAGAGACCGAGAAGGAGTTCCAGAAACTCTACAAGCAGTTTTCCGCCCGCTTCTACGAGAAGATGACCACCCAAGCGGAGGCGCTTCAGCCCATCCAGGTCACCGCCGAGGCCGCCAGAATCTGGGATGAAGTCTTCAGCCCGCACAGGGCTCTCGTCGCGAAACGCGTGGAAGAAATCCTGAAGGAACTCGACACCTGC
>VGYT01000126.1 GCA_016872895.1 Planctomycetota bacterium | reverse complement strand
GGCCGCGCGTGCGGCATGGCGGCCGTGGCGTCGGCGGCCACGATGGTGGGGAACGCCGGCGCATCCGCCCCGGCCAGGCGCATCCGGTGGTCGAGGTCCGCCGCCAGCGCCTTCTCGGTCATGCCTGGTTTCACATATCTTCTGAATTCGTTAAACGCCGCCTCGGCCGCGGCGATAGCGCGGCGGATGGCGCGGACCTCGGATTCGTCCTTCCGGATGCGAAGGTTCGCCACGATGCCCGGCAGGCCGCCCAGGCGCACCCGCCGCCCCAGGCCCCCGGCCAGCCGCGAGCGCAGGCCCACGGTCACGGCGTCGGGGTCCAGCGCCAGCGACCGGATGCGGCGCCGGCGGACGACGCGAGCCAGGGCCTCCATCATCGCCCCGCGGCGGACGACGCGCGCAAGGTGCGGGCACTCCCGCTCCGCCTGTTCGGCGTACCGGAAGTCGGTCAGCAGGCACGGCCGGCCGGCGCCCACAAGCAGCCAACTGTCGTCCCCCGTGAAACCGGAGAAGTAGCCGACGGCCACCGGGTCGGTGACGAGCATCGCCTGGAAGCGCCTCCGGCCGATTTCAACAAGGAGGCGCTGGAGGCGAAGAAGCGTGGGGTCTTTTTTTCTGCGCGCCAATATTTTTCTCCGGATTCCGGCCCGGCGCCCCCGGAGCGGCCGCGTAAGTCAAGTTCCGGTGAGGAGTTACGCTGAACCCGCCGGCGACTCTGGGCAAGGTTTTCTTGCGCCGCCCTCGCCCATTTTTCCTCTTGACGTTAGCATCCCGTTAGGCTAACATACGGAAGGTTCCTAACGGGAACCGAACGGTTCTTTGGCATAGGGCGGTTCGGCACCGGCGGCGCTTATAGCCGCCCGCACACAGATGGTCAAGCAAACTCCGCCAAGACCGGCAACCTGACGCTACCCCACGCAGGCGGCGCAGGCGCGACAGGAGGCCTGGGCGAGGCCGGGGAGCAATCCCGTGCCCTCCTCGGCCCGCCCGCCTCCGGCGTATCGCGAACCATCCGGCCCCCGGCCTCCGCCCCCACCGGAGACCAGGGGCCAGCGAAGGGCCGGGGCCCTTCGCACACCGAGGCGCCCCGGCCCTCCCCCTCCTTCGATTGCGGATCGAGATTTGAAAGGAGATTTGATATGACCTTGACGCCCAGGCAGTTGGAGATCGTTAAGTTTATCCGCGCCTACGCGGCCGAGCGCGGGTATGCGCCCACGATGCAGGAGATCGCCGACCACTTCGGCGTGTCGAAGCCCACCATCTTCGAGCACATCGAGGCGCTTCAGGCACGCGGAGCGCTAAGGCGGGAGGCCAACCGGCGGCGGACGATTGAACTTGCGCCGGCATTCGCCTCCGAGCCGCGCCGCGTGCGCTTCCGCGGGGCCAGGCTGCCCCTGGTCGGCCGCATCGCCGCCGGCCAGCCCATCGAGGCCGTCGAGGAGAGCGAGGACCTCGACATCGAGGCCCTCTTCCGCGGACGCACGGGCGACGTCTTCGCCCTCCAGGTGCGCGGCAACTCGATGATAGACGAGCAGATCCGCGACGGCGACTACGTTATCGTCGAAAAGCGCGACAACGCCCGAAACGGCGAAACCGTCGTCGCCCTCATCGACGACGCGGAGGCCACCCTCAAGAAGTTCTATCACGACGTGGGCCAGGTCCGACTCCAGCCCGCCAACCCGCGCATGGAGCCCATGTTCGTCGAGCCGGAGCGCGTGCGCATCCAGGGCGTCGTCATCGGCGTCTTGCGGAAATACTGACGGACGCGGGATCGCCTCGAACACGATGGAGCGTGCGCTCGCGCGGCACGATTGCGGCTTCTTGAGTTGCCTGCGCGACGGCAACGCGGCGTCCTTCCGTCGGATTGTCGCGGAAATCGCCGTCAAGAGGTCCCAACCGAAATGCCGATAATAGAAACGTCTCCTTTCCATTTGGGCAGCCCGCCTCGGACCCCGCGCCGGGGCGGGCCGTTTTTGCCCTGGCCGATCCTGCCCCCGGGGCGGGAACGGCTGCCCTGCGGTCATGCCCTGGCAGCCGTTGTGAAACATCTTGCCGAAAGAACCGGGGCCCGCGCCCTCGGGCACGGGCCCCGCTGTTCAATCCGCAATCAGGAATCTACGATATGTAATTCTTACATGCATGCCCTTGCGGCTGCTTTGAGTTCATCCACCTTGCGGAGTTCCTCCCAGGTGAACTCAGGCAGTTCGCGGCCGAAGTGCCCGCCCTGGGCCGTCTTGCGGTAGATGGGCCTGAGGAGGTCCAGGTACTCGATCATCTGCCGCGGCTTCAGGGGGAAGACCTGGCGGATGATCCGCGCCAGGCCCACGTCGGAGATACTGCCCGTGCCGTTGGTTTCAACGCGGACGCTCAGCGGGTCGGCCACGCCGATGGCGTATGAGACCTGCACTTCGCACTCGTCCGCCAGGCCTGAGGCCACGACGTTCTTGGCGATGTGCCGCAGCATGTACGCCGCGCTGCGGTCCACCTTGGATGGGTCCTTGCCGCTGAACGCCCCGCCGCCGTGGCTCCCCTTGCCGCCGTAAGTATCGACGATGATCTTGCGGCCGGTGAGGCCCGAGTCGCCGTGCGGCCCGCCGACGACGAACCGCCCCGTGGGGTTGATATGGTAGACCGTATCGTCGTCGAGCAGGTTGGCCGGAATGACGGCCTCGACGACCTCGCTGATGACGCCGTCGCGGATTTCCTCGTTCGAGACGCTCCGGCCTCCCGCCTGGTCGGCGTGCTGCGCCGAGACGACCACCGTGTGCACGCGCACGGGCCGGCCCCGCTCGTCGTACTGGACGGTAACCTGGCTCTTGCCGTCGGGGCGCAGCCACTTCAGGTCCGCCTGCTCGCGCACCTCCTTCAGGCGGTCGCACAACTGGTGCGCCAGTTGGATAGGCATGGGCATGAGTTGCGGCGTCTCGCGGCAGGCGTAGCCGAACATGATGCCCTGGTCGCCGGCGCCCTGCTCCTTGTTCTCGCCGGCGTCCACGCCGCGCGCGATGTCGGGGCTCTGCCCGTGCAGCGCCACAAGCACGGAGCAGTGTTCCCAGGCAAAGCCCATGGATGCGTCGGTGTAGCCGATGCTGCGGATGGTTTCGCGGACCACGTCCTGGATGTTGACGCGGGCCTTGGTGGTAACCTCGCCCGCAACGAGGCAAAGGCCCGTGGTAACCAGCGTCTCGGCGGCCACGCGGCTGGCGGGGTCCTGGGCGATCATGGCGTCAAGAATGGCGTCGGAAATCTGGTCGGCGATCTTGTCGGGATGCCCGACGGTGACGGCCTCGCTCGTGAAGAGCGTATGGCCTTCGGGAACTTCATAACGGGGCTTGCAGACAAGCCCGGCCGGCGGCGCCGGCTTCTTCGCGCCCTTCTTTGCCACGCTTCGGCTCCTCTGCTGGTCTCCGATTCGCCCGCGCCGCAGGTCCGGCCCGGCTTTTGCGAGCCGGGAAGTTTACCCTTCGGTCGGCGCAAAGCAAGCGAAAAGGCAGGCATGCAATAACCGGCCGGGTGCTACACGGCGATTTGCTCCTTCGCGGCATCGAACTTGGCCGTCTTGCCGTGTTTCATGGCCAGGTAGCCCATGATGAGTGCCGTCTGAACGTGGTAGCCCAGTTCGATAGGCGCGTTCAGTTCGTTCTTGCGAGAGCGGGAGCAGTCCAGCAGGTTCTTCCAGTGGTCCACGTTGTTCTCGCCGTGCTCGATGGGGAAGGTCTGCCGCGGCTTGTTCTTTACCCCGTCGGCGGGGGCGAACACGATCTCCTTGCCCAAGACCGTGAGCGACCCGTCCCACCCGCGGATGACCGGCACGCGCCCGCCTGCGCCGCGGCCCGGCATGGTGGGGTCGTTGTTCCCCTGCGTGCCCAAGACGGCCACCGTGACCTTCTGCGGGTAATCAATGAGCATGTTGAACGTGTCGGGCACGTCGCGCTCGGTGTATCGCCACATGCCGCCCGTGGCTACGGCCAGTGACGGAAACGTAACGCCCAGGATGCTTACGACGGGCGTCAGGGAATGCGGAAAGAGGTCCGTGCACGGCCCGCCGGCGTAGTCCTCGTACATGCGCCAGCGGAAGAAACGGCTGACGTCGAACGGGCGCTTGGGGGAATCACCCAGGAAGGCGTCCCAGTCCAGGTCCGGCCCCGGCTTTGCGGCGGGATTGTCTATCGGCATGCCGCGCTCGCCCCAGTCGCCCACGCGGAAGTAGCCGCACTCGGCGTGGATGGGCCGGCCGATGAGTCCGTCGGCCACCAGTTTGCGCATCTGATGCCAGGCGCCGTCGGACATGCCCTGCGATCCGACCTGGACCATGCGTCCGGTCTTCTTCGCCTCGGCCTCAAGTTGCTTGGCGAGTTCAAACTGCCGCCAGTGCGTCAGGGGTTTCTCGACGTACACGTCCTTGCCGGCGCGGACTGCGGCGATGGCCTGCGGCGCGTGAATGTGGTCGGGCGTGGCGATGCAGACCACGTCAACCCGAGGGTCGGCCAGGAGTTCGCGGTAATCCATGTACCCCTTGCCGCCGTGGGCCTTGGCCGCCCGTTCCATACGCGGGCGGTAAACGTCGCAGAAGGCGACGAGGTCCACGGGATAATCCTGCTGCTCCTTCAGGTGCTTGACCATGTTCATGTGCGAGCCGGCCCGGCCGCCAGTGCCGATGAACCCGACGCCCAGGCGCTCGTTCGCGCCGCGCGTGCGGTCCGAAAGGACCGTCAACACAGCCCCGGCTGCCGCGGCCGTCGCGGCGCCTCGGAGAAATCTACGCCTCGTAGCCATGTGAGGAACTCCTTTTGTGTGGGCCGGGGCGTGCCCCGGCTGCCACTGCAACGCCGGTTGAGCCAACGCGCGGCGGTTCAGGGGAACCGCCGCGCAGTGATGCTAACGGCGCAGCAGCACTACTTCTTCTCCGCCTTTGCCGCCGACAACTCCAGCCATCGGGCGTAGAGTTTATCAATCTCCCCGGCCTTCGCCTTGCCGTCCCACACGGCCACGCCGTAGGTAAGCGCGAGGGGCTTGCCGGCCTCAACAACCAGCGGCTCGCGATGGAGGTTCAACGTGGCCGACATGTACGCGAACGGCTTGGCCATGATGAACCACCACGCGGGCCGCACGTTGCCGGGCGCGTCGAACATGGCGACCGTGACGGGCTTGCCGTCGGCCTCGCCGACAACTGCGCACCACTTGCCGCGCACCAGGCGCTCGTTGCCCCTCACCGTCTCACCGACGGCCTTGCCTTCGGGCGTGAAAAAGTCGTCGGCCCCGTCCATCGTCTGGACGAACCTCATGCCGAGGCCGAAGTAGTGGCTGCCGGAGAGTTTGATGGACGCCCGGCCCTCGGCGGGGGCCAGTTGCGTCTGCCACGCCAGAAGCGATGCACCGAGCCCTTCGCGGCGGTAGGCCTTGATGCGGCGGTCCTCAATCGCGAGCGGCTGCCCGCCGGCCGCAGGAACCCAGGCGAGCCGGTCCTCCAACGCGGCCACCCAGGGGCAATCGCGCGACGTGCCCTTGACCCACCCGAAGGACTTGTAAATCTGGCGCCCGCATTTCTGGTTCTCGGCCCAGAAGTCCACGCCGTCCACGCCAACGGCGAACATGAGGCCGTGATGGTGCCGATGGTCAGCGATCTGGTCCCGCAAGATGTTGACGCCGGCGGGCGAGAAGAACTTGGCAACGTAGGGCTTGAAGAGGTCGCCGCCATGGAGGTACTCCAGCACAGGGCGGTCGCCGTCCTTGGCGATCTCGCTGCTCAAGGCAATGGCGTTCAGTGACTGGGCCTCGGCAAAGGCGGTGCCGGCGATGAGCAGCAATGCGGCGGCAGACTTCAGCATGACGCTGACCTCCATGCAAGCAAGACTCCACTTACGGCAGTTCGATAAGCGCCACGCCTTCGGCGTCGAGGGTCAGTGTAGCCTTTCCGCCGGGCCACGCAAGATTTCCCCCGCGCACCAGTTCGCGGGCGGCGGCGGGGGCGGGGCCGTCGAGCGCGATGGCGGCGGCCTGCTTCTCGGCGGAGTCGTTAAAGACCGTCAGCAACTTCTCGCCCCACCGCTCGACGTACACCTTGGGATTGTCGGACCGCGCCCGCGTGACCGGCTGCCAGCCGGCCTCGGCCACGCGCTTCGCGAGCGGCACGTACTTCTTAAAGAGCGGCCGGTCGCGGTTATAGAGGTCAGGCCGGCTGAAGTAGTGGCCCGTGGAGGCGTTGGCGCTGAAGAACCCCGGAAACATGCCGTACGCCAGGCACCGCCTCATGTACTTCTCGGTGAGTTCGTACGGCCACTTATCGAAATCCGTGTTCATGAGGAAGCAGTAGGGCTTCGGGCCGCAGAGGACGCGCCGGTACATCATCTCGGCGTCCGCCATCGGCCGCCAGCGGCCGTCGGGGTTCCAGTTCGTCTCCGTGCCCAGGACGTCCAGCCAGGGGGCCAGCCAGCACCAGTTGTGGGGCGTCGAGTTGGCCATCATGAGTTTGCCCATGCCGTGCACGTCGTCGGCCATGCCGCGCACATACTCGTAGGCGATGAGGCCCTTAAAGATCGCCGGCCGGTGCGTCCCGGCGGCCCACACGAGCGGCGTGCGGGCGGCGGCGAAGTGGTCGCGCCGGTAGTCCAGGTCGTCCGTCACGTACGCCTCGGCCGAATCAACGTATTCGCCGTCAAGGTCGCCCTTGCGCGCGGGGCCGTAGAGTTTCTCGCGCAGCGCCGCCGACCACTTGTTCTTGAAATCGGTAACCTCGCCCGCGATGCCCGGCGAAGAATTCATGCTCCACACCGCACCGTTGCACCACGGCTCGTCGCGCATGCGGGCGACGAAGCGGCCCTCGGCATCGTGGTGGCCGCTCGCAAGGAGCGCCTTGGCCGAGGCGTTGCCCTTGTCGGCCAGGCGCCGGGCCTCGGCCAGGGCGGCGTCGTACGTGCGCGGCAACTCCTTGGGCATCGACATCCACCACGTCATCGGCTCGGTGTAGCGGAAGGTAATGATGCCGTGGGCGTCGTCCCATGCGGTCTCGCTGTTGCCCTCCTTGAACTTGAAGCCGAAGTCCTCCCAGCCCGCGACCTTGCTGATGTTGTGGAACGGCATCCACACGCCCTGCTCCGGCGTGCGCGAGCGGAAGTAGTCGGGGAAAATGCGATAGAGTTCCGCCACGGCGGCGCGGAAACCCCACGCGGCGTCGAAGCGGCACGCGCAGAAGCAAAACTCGGCCGACGGCTTCTCCGGCGCAAGCCCCAGATCGTAAGCAATGTAGAGTTCGTTCTGCGCCGATGCGAAGCCGACGCGGAAGAAGGCCGGGCGGCCCATGTCTATGGCCACGGCCTCGCCCTCGCCGCCGCGCGCCACGGCTGCAAGCGGATATCGCGACAGCCGCCCCTGGCCCACGTCGGCCACGCGTGCGGCCTCAACGTACTCGGCGGGAGCGCGGGCCTCCGCCCCGCCTCGCGGCAGAAGCCAGCGCCACCCGGCACCCGCCAGGGGCCGCGTCCAGGCAAGCGTCACGGCGCGGTCCTTGCCCGCGAGGTCCGCCAGGCGCCCGGAGTAGAAGACGCAGGCGCCCTCGACTTTCTTCTCGAAGTCGAGTTTCAGGCCCAGGGCGCGGCCGTCCTGGAAATCGACGAAGTCCGTCGCGGCGGCGGCGTCGCGGACGATGAACCGCTCGGCGGGGGGCGCCGCGGGCGCCACGGCTACGCCGTCGAACCACGCGAAGCCCGCCGCGTCCCTGAGTTCCCTGAGTTCCGCGCCGCGGAACGCCGCCTTGCCTGGGTGGCGCCTGAAAAGCAAGTAGAAAGACAGCGACTTTATCGGCTTGGCCGGATAGACGCGGACCTCGCGCCGCTCCCAGTCGTGCGTGCCGACCGAGAACGCTGCGGCCTGGCCCCAGAGCGGCTCGCCGTCGGAGTAGGTGATATCGAGATAAATTGCATAGTCGCTGCCGCGCGGGCCGACGACGCCCTCCGCCCTGCCCCAGGCGCTCGCGATGACGGGCCGCGGCTCGGGCTGGTTGAGGACCACCGTCTGCGCCGCTCCGCGCGCGGCCCCCGCGTCGGCGCCGTTGTCGCAGACGAAGGCGTCGCCGTCGCGGACAAACCCCTTGTCGTACGGCCGCCAGGCGTCGGACTTCAGCAGGTTCTCGCCCGCGCCGTCGAGGCCGACGACTTTCTTGACGGCCGCGGCTTCGGCGTGCGCGCCAAGAACCAGGACCGCCAAGACCACCACGGCTGTCACCCGGCAGGTCATGGGCCACCTTCTCAGGTCAAGCCGCAACTGGCAGTATGGCACGGCCACCTTGCCCGGCCGCGGGAAATATCAGCAGCGGTCCGCCGCGGCCGGACAAGTCCGCCAGAGGCGAGATTCGCCGTGGCGAACCGGCCGTGCCACATGCGTGCGAAGACGCAGATTACTCATGAAGGGGCGTGCGGGCGAAGGCTGGTGGGCAGGGCCGGAGTCGGACCGGCGACACCCCGGTTTTCAGCCGAGTGCTCTACCACCTGAGCTACCTGCCCACCGGGGAAGTCAACTGAACTATAGCCGATTCCGGCGGGACTGTCAACAACCGCCGCCGCGCAGCGCTAGTCCTCCGTCTCGCGGTACTCCCGCGCGGTGCGCGCCAGGCGATAGTCGTCGTCCACCAAGAGTACCACGTTCATGCGGCGCTGGATGGCGGCCATGTCGATGGCCTTCTGAAGGGCCTCCATGGCAATCTCGCGGCCGACCTGCTCGGCCAGGAGCGGCCGCAGACGTTCGAAGAGCGCCTCGCGCGGGGCCTTGCGGCCCAGCAGTTCCGCAACCACGACCATCTTGTCCTCGGCCAGCGTGACGAGCGTCAGTTTCTTCGACTCGGCGGCCATGCGGAAGCACTCGCTCACCGCGAGACGGTTCGATCCCACCTCCGGCAGCGACGCCGGGATCGACACCAACTGCCCGCCGTACGGGATGAACCGTTCCTGCGCCACCCAGTCGCTCTCGGCGGTTTTGATCTTGGCGGCCTCGGCGGCGTCGTTGAGGCCCGTCTTCCCGGCCTCTTCCAATAGTTTCCGCCCGTTTTCGCGGGCGATCTCGAACGCCTTCGCGGTCCGCAGGTCGGCGATGACCTGGTCCTTCACCTCGTCGAGCGATGCCGGCTCGTGGCTCGCCTGAAATGCCGTCACGCGCAGCGCGTACGCATCGCCGTCGGGGCCGATGAATGGCTCGCTGGTCTCCATGACGCCCAGTTTCGCCTTCTCGTGGCCGACCAGTTCCGCCAGGGCCACGGCCGTCTCGGCCAACGTCTCGCTGCCGCGCGCGGCCTTGCCGATGCCCGCCAGCGCCGCCAACTGGGCCGCCGAGAGGAATCCGGGAACCGCAGCATGGCGGATTTTCTTGCCGTCAGCCCAGATGCGAAGGTCGGGCGGTTTCTTCATCGGGCGGATTTCGGCCACGGCCGCGATGAGATTCTCGCGGGCCATCGCCGCCGCTTGCTCCTGGACGAGCGTCTTGCGGATGCCCTCCTGCACATCCTGGAGCGGCCGGAACTTCTTCTCCGGCGGGGCGGGGCGCGCAGCCGGCCCAGGCGGCGCGGGCGACGCAGCACCGGCGGCAGGCGCCGCAGCACCGGGGCTGGGCGGCGCGGGGACTTCCGGCATCAGGGCCGCCGGCGCTTCGACCTTCGGGGCGGCGGCGGGGGACACCATCGGCTCGGCGGACTTCGCTTCGGCTTTCGTGGCAGCGGGCGCGGGCGGCTCGGCTTTCGGCACCGGCGGGGCAGCGGGGGCCGTCGCTCCGGCCGGGCCGGCCTCGCCCTTGGCGCCGGCCGGAGCAGGCGCGGCGGGTTTCTCCGCAGCCTTTGCCTTCGGTTCGGCGGGCTTATCGGCGGGTTTCGCCGCCGGTTTTTCAGCCGGTTTCTCGGTCGCGGCCGGCTTCTCGTCGGCCGGCGGCTTCCCGGCCGCGGGCGGCTTCTCCTCCCGCACGACGAACTCCGGGTCCTTGTGTTCTTCGTAGTAGCGCCTCACGTCGGCGTCGGTCACCCTGGCCTGGGCCTGCTCCAGGAAGGCCTCCGGGTCGGCCGCCAGGTACTCCAGCGAGATGCGGTCGGGAATGCGGTAGCCGCAGCCGTCGGGCCCCTTGCCCGCCGGGTGTGCCTTGCCCTTCTCGAACTGCTGCCTGACGTCGGCCTCGGGCACGTCCTTGACCTCGGAAAGGAAATCGCCGGCCCTCAGCACGGCCAGGCGCACCTGGATGCGGTCGTCCATCTTTGCGAACTCGCGGCGGACGGCGGGCGTTACGGCCCCGCCCAGCGTCTCGTACAGGTAATCCATATATGAACGCAGAGTCATGTCTTTGCGTAGCGCCTGGACGAAGGCCTCGCGGCTGCCGCCCGCCAGGTCGGCTGCAAGGCGGTCCGTCACGGCCCGCTGGACGCCGAGGTCCTCGATGCTGCGAAGTCGCTCCTGAACCTCGGCCCCGCTCGTGTCGAAGCCCGCGGCGCGGGCCTCCTCAAAGAGGCCCATCCAAGCCAGGACGGC
Source organism: Planctomycetota bacterium (assembly GCA_016872895.1). Taxonomy (GTDB): domain Bacteria; phylum Planctomycetota; class Phycisphaerae; order FEN-1346; family FEN-1346; genus VGYT01. The sequence continues at coordinate 2,450 of VGYT01000126.1, read as the reverse complement.
CTTCGCCAGTGGCCGCTCGCCCGAGAGCGATTCGCGCAGCAGGGGCCACGCCGTCGCGCCGATGGTGGCCCGGTAGGCCCTGGCGCGGGCCTCGGGGGTCGCTGCGCGCGGCTCAAGCATCATGGCCCAGGCCTGGGCGGCCTGCCCGGCCGCATATATCTCCGCGTAGAACTGCCGCGCGTCGCGCTCGCGCACGTTCTTCCCGGCGATGGAGCCGATGACCCGGCTGCCCGGGCCGCCCCCGAACCACTGCTGGAACTTCGGACCCATCAGCGACCATGACCCGAAGAACATCATCCCCACGAGGGCGGCGAACATCAGCACCATGAACCACTTGCGGTGGCGCCGGAAGAAAGAGAGTGTCATCCGTGTCGTTCCTTCCCTTCGGCCGCTGCGCAGGCCGTTGAAGGCGGAGAAGTGTAGCCTTCGCCGGGGCCATTTTCAATAAAAAGGCCCGCGCCGACCGTGCTTCCGCAACGGAGCGAAAGCATGGCACCCACAGGAGCAACGCTGACCGGCCTCTACTCGCCCCTGATGTTCCGCAGCGCCGCCTGGACGGCCGCGCGCAGCACGGGGTTGGCATCGCCCGCGGCTTCCTGGAGGGCCGGCACGGCTTCGGAGGCGTCGCTGCCTATGGACCCGAGCGTCGCCGCGGCCGTGAACCGGCTGAAGTCGTCGCCGTCGCGAAGGACTCCCGCGAGCGCCGCCGCGGCAGGCCGGCCGATGCGGATAAGGGCCGTGCCAGCCGCCGCCTTGTCGCGGGCGTTGCCCGCCTTCAGCAAGTCAACGAGGGCGGGAACCGCGGGCGCACCGATCTCCTCCAGCCCCTTGCAGGCCGCCGTCCACGTCGGCTGGTCGGCGTTCTTGAGGTCGCGGATGAGGTCCGCGATGCGCTCGGGCGATGCATCCACCTTCGGTCGCAGCGGCGGGCGCGGGATGCGCGGCAGGTCCGGCTCGGCTGACGGCGACAGGATCTTCGCCAAGGCGCCGGAGGCGCTCGTGCGGACAAGTGCACACGGGTCGCCGGCGGCCTGCGCCAGTGCCGCCGCGGCGTCGGCTGCCTCCGGCCCGATGTCGCCCAGCGTCTCGGCCGCCATGTAGCGCGTGTTGTCGTTGCCCGTCTTGAGAGCCTCGACCAGCGCAGGCACGGCGTCGCGGCCGAACTGGGCCAGCGCGACGCAGGCCGAGGCCATGTGGCTGGTGTCGCCCTCCGAGAACATCCCCACGAGCGGCGGCACCGCCTCCGGCCCGATGCGCACCAGCACCATCGTCACCCGCGCACGGTCGGTGGGCGGGGCCTGCTTCAACAGGTAAATGAGCGCGGGCAGCACAGGAGCGCCGATGCCGGCCAGGCGGTCCTTGGCCCGCTCGATCTTCTGGCGGTCCGGACCGCAGAGGTCGCGCAGGAGGGCCGCCACTTCGGGGGAAACTTCGGGCGGAGGCGCCGGCGCTGGCGGCGCTGCCGCCTCGCCGGCAGCGGAATCGGGGAATCGCCCGTCCGGGCGGCCCCGCCGGGGGTCCGCTGCATGGCCGGCCGGTTCCTCCTCGGTCACATCGGCCGGCGGCGCCCCGCAGCCGCATATCAAGCACGCCAGCAGCGCAGCCTTGAGCGCTTCGACACGGCATGTGGCACGGCCGGCTTGTCCGGCCGTGGGAAACTCCGATGGCGCTCGACCTCGGCCGGACAAGACGGCCGTGCCGCACGTGCTATTTGACCTTGCGCCAGGGAATCTACGCACGTACGGCAGACCGGCCGCGCGAAGCGCAAGACGTGCGGCCCGTAGCAAGCCTCCGCGGCCCGTCGACATCGCCCCTCCCTGCCTCCGTGCAGCAAGCAGCGGCTTCTGCGAGCGGCGCCCCGCCCCGCCGCGCGGGCGAGCACATCATAGCAGACGGCGGGCCGCCTGGCCACGCCGGACCGGGCCGTGGCGTGTCGTTTTCGCTTTTCAGCGGCGGGCGTCGGACGTACACTTGGCCTCATGGCCGGGCAGCTGAGAATCCTGGGCCTGGAGCCGTACTTCGGCGGGCCGCACGCCGATTTCCTGGAGGGCCTGCGCTCGCGCAGCCGGCACGAGTGGACGCTTCTGGTGATGCCCGCGCGGCGGTGGCGGTGGCGGATGCACGGGGCGGCGCTGCACCTTGCTCGCGAGGCCGCCGCGCTGACCCGCAAGGGCTTCGACCTCGTGTTCGCGGGCGACTTCCTGAGCGCGGCGGACTTCAAGGCCCTCGCCCCGCCGGCCATCGGGCGACTGCCGATTGTAACGTATTTCCATGAGAATCAACTATCTTACCCGCTTGAGCCGGGGCAGCGGCGCGACCCGCAGTACGCGTTCATCAACCTCAAGACGCACCTGGCGTCGGCGGAGGCCTGGTTCAACTCCGAGTTCCACCGCCGGGCGTGGCTGGAGGCCGTGCGGGGGCTGCTCGCGAAGATGCCCGAATTCGTCCCG
>VGYT01000125.1 GCA_016872895.1 Planctomycetota bacterium | reverse complement strand
CAGTTCCGCCAGGATGGCCGGCGTAACCCACTCCGGGTACGTCACCAGGCGCAGGCTGTCGGAGGTCATCACGTAGCCGGGAGCGACGCGAACGGTGGCGCGGCAGTGGTCAAGGGCGTAGAGGATGCCGCAGCCGAGGGCGGCCGTCACGAGGGCCACCAGCGCCCCCTTGACCGCCCGCCACACCAGGGGCGGCCGCTTCGGCTCCATCTGGTCGCGCTGTTTTGAGGCGTTAGTCACGGGCACCTCCTGCGCCGATTAAGCAAGCGCTGCGCCGCAGCGGCGGCGCCAGCCGCATCAAAAACCGGGGGCGGTCGAACCGCCGCTTCGTTCGTGGCGAGCACCCCCCGCGCCACGCGGCACGGCCGGCTATCGCTGCCGCGCCCGGCAGCGGGCCATGGCCACGAGGCGCTCGCACAACTTCGGGAACCCGAGGCCCGCCCGCGCAGCCGCCTTCGGCACAAGGCTGTGGCTCGTGAATCCCGGGATGGTGTTGATTTCCAGGACCTGCGGCTCGCCCTCCTCCGGGAGCATGAAATCAACCCGCGAAAGGTCGCGGCAGCCCAGCGCGCGGTGCGCCGCCAAGGCCAGCGCCACCATGCGGGCCGCGCGCGCCTCGGGAAGCCCGTGGTCGAAGATGTACCTGGTTTGGTTCGACTTATACTTGTAACGATAATTGTACCATCCGGCGGGCGTGCGAATTTCGATAATCGGCAGGGCCCGCCCGCCCAGGACGCCGACGGTGAACTCGCGGCCGAGGATGCGGCGCTCCACCAGGGCCGGGCCGCCCCTCGCCCACACTTTGCGGGCGGCGCGCCTCAGCGTCGCGAGCGTCGAGACCATGCCCACGTCAATGCTGGACCCGTCGGCCACGGGCTTGACGACCAGGCGCGGCCCCAGGCGCTCCAGCGCCTCCGCGAGCGTCGCCTCGTCGCGCGGCCCGGCCACGCGCCACGCCGGCGTCGGGATGCCCAGGTCGGCGAACCTCTCCTTGGCGCGGACCTTGTCCATCGCGAGGCGGCTGGCCTCCGGGCCGCTGAAGGTGTAGCAGGCGCCGAGGTCCTCCAGTTCCTGCTGGAGACCGCCGTCCTCGCCCCACGGGCCGTGCATGGCCAGGAACACCACGTTGAGGCCGCCGACGAGGTCCGCCGTCACGTCGCCCGGCCGCACGTCGGCGGCGGCGACGTTGTAGCCGAGCGAGGCCAGGGCGCGGGCGACGGCCCGGCCGCTGTCGAGGCTGACTTGGCGTTCGCGCGAGCAGCCGCCCATGAAGACGCCGATCGTGAGCGTCCGCGGCAGGGCGTCCGTATCGCTCTCGGCCTGAGATGCCGGTTGGGTCATGGCCAGATCTCGATCTCCGGCTCCAGCATTACGCCGAAGCGTTCCTTGACGGTCTTCTGCATGCGGTCCACTAGCGCGAGCACGTCGGCGGCCTTGGCGCCGGCGCCCTTGACGATGATGTAGTTGGCGTGCTTGCGCGATACGGCCGCGCCGCCGACGCTCGCGCCCTTCAGGCCGCACTGGTCTATCATCGCACCGGCCGCCAGGCCCCTGGGGTTCCTGAAGACGCATCCTGCGCTGGCGGCGTTCATCGGCTGGGTGTTTTTCTTGGCTATCCATATTTTTTTCATGCGGGCGGCTATTGAGCGGGGGCTGTCGGGCAGAAGGCGCAGTTCGGCTTCCAGAATGAAACGGGCGGTGATGTTGCTCGTGCGGTAGCCGAACAGGAGGTCTTCGCGCTCGCGGTGGAACGTCTGGCCGCGGGCGTCCATCACCTTGACGCGCTCAACGGTCTGGCCGATGTCGCCGTACGTGCCGCCGGCGTTCATGCGGACTGCGCCGCCGACGCTGCCCGGAATGCCGACGAGGCACTCGACGCCCGAGAGGCCCGCCCTGGCGGCGTCGGCCACGACCTTATGCAGGGGCGCGGCCGCGCCGGCCCGCAGCAGGTCGTCTTCGACCTCGATCCTGCTGAAGCCGGCGGGTTGGAGTTGCACGACCGCCCCGGGAACGCCCTCGTCTCGCACGAGAAGATTCGAGCCGCGGCCCATGGCGCGAACCGCGACGCCGGCCTTGTCGGCCCGGACGAGGACCTCGCGCAGTTCCTCCTCCGTGCGCGGTCGGATGAAATACTCGGCCTTGCCGCCGACGCCGAACGTGGTGGCCTGCCCGAGCGGGAAGTCGCGCTGGACGATTTCTTCAAGGCCCTTGAAGACGCTCATCGGATGCCCTTCTTCAGCCGCGCCGGTTGCCAGGACCGTTCGCCACAGTGCCACAAATCCCGAAGCCCGAAACCCGAAGCCCAAATCAAACACCAAAACTCCAATGACCAAACCCGCACACTGCGCCCTTGTTTTTCGTCATTGGCTCTTGCCGTTTGATTCGGGATTCGGGTTTCGGGTTTCGGGTTTCCGCCTGCCGAGGTCCGACAGGACCCACCCCGCCAGGCGCCACACGTCGCCGGCGCCCATGGTCATAAGGACGTCGCCGGGGGCGAGGCTCTCAACCAGGTATCGCCGGATGGATTCAAATTCCTTGATGTATAAGCCGTCCACGCCCAGGCGCTGGAGTTCGCCCACCAGGTTCTCGGCCGAGACAGCCTGGCGCTCGGCCTCGCTGTCGCGGACGAAGTAGATGTCGGGCACCACCACTTTATCGGCCACCGCCAGGGCCAGGCCGAACTCTTTCAGGAAGAAGCGCGTGCGGCTGTGCTGGTGCGGCTGGAAGACGACCCACAGGCGCTTCGGATTGAACCGGGCCCTGGCGGCCTTGAGGGTGGCGCAGATTTCGGTCGGGTGATGGGCGTAGTCATCGACAACCGTAACGCCGGCGGCCTCGCCGATGACCTCCATGCGGCGGGCGGCGCCGGTGAATCCCCCGAGCGCCCCGGTCACGGCGTCGGGCGCCGCCCCCGCCCAGTGGCACAAGGCCATCGTGGACAGGGCGTTCAGCACGTTGTGCCGCCCGGGGATCGCCAGCCGCACCGAGACGAACAGCCCTTCCTTCTCGTACACGTCGAAGGTGAAGCAGCCCTGGTTGGCCTCGAGGTTCTCGGCCCGCCAATCGAACCGGCCGCCGATGCCGAAGGTCTCGACCGGCACGTGGCACTTTTCGGCGATCTCGCGGACGCCGATGTCGGCCGTCCCCGCAACCAGGAGGCCCCCCGGCACGATCTTGGCGGCGAACTCGGCGAACGCCTGCCTTATCTCCGGCAGCCCGCCGTGGTAGTAGTCCAGGTGGTCCTCTTCAATGTTGAGGATGGCTGCGGCGTGCGGCTCGTAGTTGTGGAACGAGCGGTCGAATTCGCAGGCCTCGACCACCAGGTGTTCGCCCCTGCCGGCGTGCGACCCGCCGCCCAACTGCCCCACCTCGGCCCCGATGACGAAACTCGGGTCCTTCCCCGCGCAATGGAGGGCGTAACTGACCATCGCGGTGGTGGTGCTCTTGCCGTGCGTGCCCGCGATGGCGATGCCCTTGCGCATCTTCATCAGCGTGCCGAGGAACTGGGCGTACTTCTGCACGGACACGCCGCGGCGGCGGGCCTCTATCAGTTCCGGGTTGTCCGGCTTGATGGCTGCGCTGGCAACCACCAGGTCCACGCCCAGGGGCATGTTCTCGGCCTGGTGCTGGCCGATGCAAATCTTGGCGTCGTGCGCCTCCAGGCGACTGACGGCGTCACCGGCCTTCTGGTCCGAGCCGGAGACGTCGGCCCCTTCCTGGAGCACAAACTCCGCCAAGCCGCTCATCCCGCAGCCGCCTGCGCCGATGAAATGGATCTTGCGCCCGGCAAACGACCTCGGCGGCGCAACAGGGGTCGGTTGAGGAGTCATGCCTTCTCGTCTCCGGTGCGAGTGTAAGCCACATGGGTCGGCGTGTCAACGTTCGGGCCGGCAGGCGCAATCTGCGGCGGAAGCGCGGCGTGCCGGCGCTCGACGACGCCGTCGGCCAGTTCGAGCACCTGCCGCGCGATCTCCTGGGCGGCGCGCGGCCGGCCGGCGGCGCGGGCAGCCTCGGCCATCCGCGCCAGCCACGCGGCGTCGGAGGCAACGGCCCAGGCCATCTCGGCCAGCCGCCGCCAAGTCTCGGCATCGTCCGGGCGGTCCTCCAGCGCGATGGCGGCGCCGAGCGCCTGGACCGCCCGGGCCTGCCGCATCTGGTGCTGGTCGCGATGGTACGGATACGGCATGTAGACGGCCGGCAGGCCGACGGCCAGGAGTTCGGCGATGGTCGAGGCGCCCGCGCGGGCGACAACCAGGTCGGCCGCGGCGTATGCCAGGCCCATCCGCTCGGCGTACGGACGCACGGCGGCCGGCGTCTTGATTTCGCGGTACGCGGCCGCCACCTCGCCGTGCTCGCCGTGCCCCGTCAGGTGCAGCACCTGCCAGCCCTCGGGCAGGCCGCGATCGCGAAGCATCGCCACGACGGCGCGGTTGACGCTGCGCGCGCCCAGGCTCGCTCCGGTCACCAGCAGCGTCCGCCTCGCGGGGTCGAGGCCGAACGCGGCAAGGCCCTCCTGACGCGTGGCCGCAAGGACGCTCGGCCGCACGGGGCACCCGGTGAGGCGCCCGCGGTCGCCGAACGCCTCGACCGTTTCCTGGAACTGGCAGAAGACGCGGTCGGCGCGGCGGCCGAGGCGGCGGTTGGCGCGGCCGGGGATAATATCCGGGTTCAGGATGGCCGTGGCGGCGCCGTGCCTCTGCCCGGCGCGCACGGGGGCGTAACTGCCGAAGCCGCCGAGGCCGACGACCACGTCCGGGCAGAACTCGCGCAGGCGCCGGCGGGCCTCGCCGCCGCTGCGGATGAAACTCGCGAGGAACGCCGGCCACGTCCACGGGCGCTTGCCCAAGGGGCGGGCGCTAATCTCCGTCACGGGGTATCCGCTGCCGGCCAGGACCTTGCGGTCAATGGGCCGGCGGGTGCAGGAGAAGGCGACGGCAGCCTCCGGTTCCTGGGCCAGGACCGCCTCGGCGATGGCCAGGCCGGGATACAGGTGGCCGCCCGTCCCGCCGCCGGCCAGGAATATGCGTCGGCCCGTCTCAAGAAGCATCGGAGGGTTCCTTCGCCGCGCCGCCGGATGCGGCGATCTCGGAGCCGTCTGTTCCAGGGGCGGAGTCGTTCGCCCCGGGCGGACGCGCCCGCGGGCCTGTGCCCGCGGCTCGAACTTCAATGCCCGCAGGCATATACACAAGGGGATGCGGCGTTGCCGGGCCTCCGGCGGCGGGCGCACATTCCACGCCTTCGCAAGCGAAAGCATGGCACCCCTCGGCCGACGCCGGGACGGGCCCGGCCGCTGCCGCGCGGGCCACGGCCATCAAGAGGCCCGCGGCGAAACTCATAAGCACCAGCCCGCTGCCGCCGTAACTTATGAACGGCAGGCTGATGCCCTTGGCGGGCAGGGCGCCCGTCGCCACGCCCACGTTCATGGCCGCCTGGAGGCCGATCACGAGCACGATGCCCACCGCCAGGAGGAACGAGAACCGGTCGGGGGCGCGACGCACGACCCGCCCGGCCCGCCAGATGAGCGCCCCGAACAGGCCCAGCACCAGGACGCCCCCCAAGAGGCCCATCTCCTCGCAGATGGCCGCAAAGATGAAATCGGTCGTCACCTCCGGGATGTACAGTTTCTGGATTCCGCCGCCCAGGCCCACGCCCGTCGGCCCACCGCTGCCGATGCCCATCAGGCTCTGGCAGATGTGCCATCCCTTGCCGTTGAAATATCTCCACGGATCAAGCCACACCTCGATGCGCTCCCACCGGTACGGCACAAGCCACACGTACTTGTAGAACCCCAGCGCGGCGGGGCCGATGAGCAGGGCCGAGAACCACCACCGCCAGCCCGCAACGAAGCACACCAGCACCGCCACCAGGCCCACCAGGGCCGCCGTCCCGAAGTCTTCCTTGGCTATGAGGGCGCCGACCACGCCCGTCAGCGCAAGGGGCGGCAGGAAACCCCGCAGGAAACTGCGCGGCTCACCCCGCACCGCCCGGTACAGCCGGCCCAGCCGGCGTTTCTCGGCCAGCCGGCCCGCGGGCGCCGGGCGCGGGCTGAAGAACCACGCAAGGAATGCGACCAGCGCGAACTTCGCGAACTCCGACGGCTGAAAACTGATGCGCGCCAGGCCCAGCGGAATCTCGAACCACCGCCGCGCGTGGTTCCGCTCGACCCCGAACACCAGCACCGCACTCAGCATCGCCACCGTGGCCAGCGCGAGCAGCATCGCCGGCCAGAACCCGTTCAGACGCCGGTACGGAAAGTACGCCCCGGCCGCCATCGCCCCTACCGCCGCCGGCACGAAAATCATGTGCTTGACGAAGAAGAGCGAATCGCCGGCCGCGGTGGCCGAGCGGCTGGCGCTGTAAACCATCAGGATGCCCACCGACATCAGCCCCAGGATGATGAGGGCCAGCACCATCGGCTCGGTGCACGGCCGGTCGCGCCGCGCCGCGGCGGCGGGCGCGGCGCCGGAGGGTTGCACCAGGAATGCGGTTGAACTCGTCGTCATCGGTATCCCCCTGCCTCACACTACGTACCCGCGACCTTTTACGGTCGCGGCTCGACGGCCGCGGCTCGACGCGCGGCGGAGCCTAACGGAGTTTCAGCGTGGCCAGTGCGAGTGCGGCGAACATCGCCCCCAGGAGCCAGAACCGCACGACCGTCTGAACCTCGGTCCATCCGCCCAGTTGAAAATGGTAGTGCAGCGGCGACATGCGGAAGATCTTCCGCCCCTGCCCCTGCATGCGCCGCGTGAACTTGAAGTACCCCACCTGGAGCATCACGCTGGCGGCCTCCATGACGAACACGCCGCCGGCGATCAGCAGCATCACCTCCTGCCGCGTGGCGATGGCCACGTACCCGATGGCCCCGCCCAGCATCAGGCTGCCCGTGTCGCCCATGAAGACGGATGCGGGCGAGCAGTTGTACCAGAGGAACCCCAGGCTCGCCCCCGCCAGGGCCCCGCAGAAAATTGCCAGTTCGCCCACGCCCGGCACGTGCGGCAGAAACAGGTAGGCCGAGTAATCGGCCCGCCCGGCAATGTAACTGATGGTGAGAAACACGATCGTCGGCGGCACCATGCTGCCGATGGCCAGCCCGTCCATGCCGTCGGAGAGGTTCACGGCGTTGCTCGTCCCTGCCACGACCAGCACCGCCACCAGCGCGAACGCCCAGAACCCCAGGTGAATCGGGAACTTGTAGAACGGCAGGTTCAGCGCGATGCCGTTGCCGTTTTCCGGCAGCGCGATGCTCGGCCCCGTCTGGTACAGGAAGTACGCCAGCAGCGCCGCCAGGCCGACCTGGAAGATGAGTTTCTCCCACATGCGCAGTCCGTCGCGGCTGCGCTTGATGATCTTGATGTAATCGTCCACGCCGCCCAGGACGCCCAGCCATATGACCGTTGCGAGGCCCAGGATGACGTGGAAGTTGCCGATGTCGGCCCACACGGCGGTCGAAATCACGACCGCGATCAATATCAGCACACCCCCCATCGACGGCGTGGCCGCGCGGTCGGCGTACAGGGCGTCGATGTCCACCTGGTCGAAGTTCGTCCCGCCGCGAACCTTCAGTTTCCGCAGCACCCGGATGACCGGCGGCGCGAACGCCATCAGGATGAAGAAACTCGTCACCACCGCCAGCGCCAGCCGGAACGTCTGGTACCGGAATACGTTGGCGAACGGCCACAGGCCGGCCTGCTGAAGGAACTCTTGAAAATAGAAAAGAAGCCGGTAAAACATCCTATGACTCCCGTGCGTCCCACTGGGCCCTCGGGCTTGAGTGCGCGGTGACCCAGGTTTGCCTGCGCCTCGCCCGAGGGCCCGCTTTATCCCGTTCGCGCCCACGACGGGACCGGAAGACCACCTTCCGAATGTGGGACGTTTTCTGCATTCCCCTCGCTCTCACGATACCTCGCATCGCGGTCCGGCCCGGCGGGTCTCCCGACCCGCCGTGCAACGCGGCTCGCCCCCGGGCCGCTTCGGTGCGGCACAGCCGGCTTGCCCGGCCGTGGAAAACGCTGCCGCCGGCCTGCGACGGCCGGACAAGCCGGCCGTGCCAGAGGCGCTATCGCCGGCCGCGCAAGACACGGTCATGCGCTCCCCACCCCTGCGGCTCGACAATCACTTCCCGCACGCCCGGGCGATGGCCTGGGCAACCTGCTCCATGCGTATCGCGCGGCTGCCCTTGATGAGAACAAGGTCGCCGCCCTTGACGAACCTGCCGGCGGCCCCGGCCGCGGCCTTCGCATCGTCGAAGACGGCCACGGCCGCGGCGTTCATGCCGGCGGCGACGGCGGCCTCGGCCGTCGCCCGCGACTGCGGCCCCACGCACACAAGGTGCGCGACGCCCGCCTCGGCGACCGCGCGGCCGAGGTTCTCGTGTGCCCGGCGGGAGGCCTCGCCCAGTTCGCGCATGTCGCCGCAGAAGAAGACCTTCCGCCGCTCCGGCCACAAGGGCAGGAGACCCAGCGCCACCCGCATGCTTGCCGGGTTGGCGTTGTACGCATCATTCAGGACCACGACATCGCCCGCCTGCTCCACGGCCAGGCGCATCCTGGGCGGCTCGAACCGGCGCAGCGCCTCGGCCGACTCTTGCAGCGGCACGCCCACCTCGCGGCAGGCAGCCGCGGCCGCCAGCGCCAGCACCACCTGGTGCTCGCCGAGGACAGGAATCTTGAACACCGCGCCGCCCGCCTTGAATCGCAGGCCCGCCGGCGATTGCTCGAAGTCCTCCGCCCGCAAATCCGCCGCCTCGTGAAGGCCCACGGTCACGGTGCGCCCGCGCGAGCGCCCGGACATAGCGGTCACGAGCGGGTCGTCGGCGTTCAGGATGGCGACTCCCTCGGGCGGCAGGGCATCAACCAGCGCCCCCTTCTCTCTTGCGACGCCCTCGATGGACCCCAGCCCCTCCAGGTGGACCTCGGCCACGAGCGTCACCACGCCGATGGTCGGCCGCGCGATGGCGGCCAGCGCGGCGATTTCGCCCGGATGGTTCGTCCCGAACTCGCACAGGACGAACTGGTCGTCCTCGTCGGCCGCCAGCAACGTCAGCGGCACGCCTACCTGGTTGTTGAAACTGGCGGGCGGCGTCTTGCCCTTGAGCCGCGGCCCGAGGACCTGCCCGATCATCTCCTTGACGGTCGTCTTGCCGCACGAGCCGGTCACCGCAATGACCGGGCACCCCAGGCGATCGCGGGCCGCGCGGCCGAGATCCTCAAGCGCCGCCTGCGTGTCGCGGACGAGGACGACGGCCGTACCGTCGGGCATGGGCGAGCAGGCCGACCACACCGACCGTTCTATCACGAGCCCCGCCGCCCGACGCCGGAGCGCCTCGCCCACAAACTCGTGGCCATCGTGGCGCTCGCCGCGCAGGGCAAGAAACGTCTCACCCGCCTTGAGCGTGCGCGTATCGGTGGAGATCGGGCCGAGCGCGCCGCCCGGCCGTCCGGCGACGAGTTCGCCGCCGGTGGCCTCCACGATTTCACCAACGCTGAAGTTCATAACGCCCAACGGCTGTTACTTGCTGCCGCGTGCCATAGCAACGGGCACAGGGCTCCGCGCTGCGCGCCGCGCGGGAAATCGCGCTCGCCGCCGGCTCGCGGCTAACCACAGCGCCCATAACGCGGGAGGATCTCCCCCACGCTACGCGCTGCCGGCCAGGATTTCAGCGGCCGTCTCGCGGTCGTCGAAGTGCCGCTTTGTCTGGCCGGTAATCTGGTAGTCCTCGTGCCCCTTGCCGGCAATGACTATGACGTCGCCGGGCCGGGCCAGGGCGATGGCTGCGGCGATAGCCTTGCGGCGGTCGAGTTCCACGGTCACCCTGCGGCGCGACAGGAATCCCTTGCATATCTGGGCGGCGATGTCCTCGGGCCGCTCGCTGCGCGGATTGTCGCTGGTAACGATGATGCGGTCGGCCAGGCGCTCGGCAACGGCCGCCATCCTGGGCCGCTTGGTGCGGTCGCGGTCGCCGCCGCAGCCGAACACGACTATCAGCCGCGCATCGCCCTCCAACAGGTCCGCCACGGCCGACAGGGCCTGCCGCAGAGCCTCCGTCTTGTGGGCGTAATCCACCAGGACGGCGAACGGCTTGTCGGAGGGCACGACTTCCAGGCGCCCGCGGACGGAGGGCAGCGCCTCGATGCCCGCCGCGATGGTCTCAAGCGGGATCGCCAGGGCCTCTGCCACCCCCGCCGCCGCAAGGCAGTTCATCACGTTGTGCCGCCCGAGGAGGTGCGTCCGCACCTGTGCGCGGCCTCGCGGCGTAATGAGCGTAAAGCGGCTGCCCGCGAGGCTCGGCTGGATATCCTCGGCGGTGACGTCGGCCTTGCCCGTGAGGCCGTACCAGAGGTCGCGCGCAGCCGGGCCGCGCGCGTACGCGCGGCTGGCGCGGTCGTCGCGGTTCAGCACGGCCCAGGCGCCGGGCTCAAGGCTCCTGAAGAGCAGTCCCTTCGCCTCGCGGTAATCCTTCATCGTGCGGTGGTAGTCGCGGTGCTCGGAACTCAGGTTCGTGAACGCCGCCACGGCAAAGCGGATGCCCGCCGTGCGGCGCTGGTGCAGGGCGTGGCTGGAGACCTCCATGACGCACGCGCGGCAGCCGGCGCGGACCATCTCGGCGAAGCACGGGGCGAGGTCGCTGGAGTCCGGCGTCGTCATGGTCGAGGCCGTCTCGCGCCCGCCGACGATGTACGAGATGGTGCCGATGAGTCCCGTCGGCAGGCCCGACTTCTCGAGAATGCTGCGGATAAGGTACGTCGTGGTAGTCTTGCCGCTGGTCCCCGTCACGCCGCAGACCGTGAGTTGCCGCGTGGGGTCGCCTGCCAGGATGTGTGCAGCCAGGCCGAGGGCCTCGCGGCTGCTGGGGACGAGAAGGAGCGGCCGGCCGTCGGGCGCCGGCACCTCGCGCTCGACGGCGGCGGCGACCGCCCCGGCCGCAAACGCCTTCCCGACGAACTCGTGTCCGTCCACCTTCGTGCCGGGGAGGGCCACGAAGAGGTCGCCCGCCTGCACCTGCCTGGAGTCGTGAACCGCCCGCCGGACCTCGGCGTCGCCGGGGCCGCGCAGGCGGCTGCCGGGGACGCTTTGGGCGAGGTCGCTTAACTTCATGGCCGGCACCTTGTCAGTTCATCACCCGTTGCCTTGCGAGATGCGCGCCGGGTTTCTCGGCGACCGTCTCGGCGGGCGGAATGCCCAGGTACGGAAGCGCCTGCTCCAGGATCTTCTTGGCCGCGGGCGCCGCGACCGTCCCCCCGTAGTACCCAAGCGACTTGTCCGGTTCGTTCACCATGACCAGCACCACAATCCGCGGGTCGTGGGCCGGAGCGCCGGCCAGGAACGACCCCATGTATCGCGTGTGGCTGACGGCGCGCGTCTCGGGGTCGATCTTCTGCGCGGTGCCGGTCTTGGCAAAGACCCTGTAACCCGGGATGCGGCAGTTGGCGCCGGTGCCCTCTTCGACCACGCCCACCAGGGCGCGGTCGATCATCTGTCGGGCCGTCTTCTCGGTAATAGCCTGGCCGACGACTTCCGCCTCGGAGAGGTCCGCGACCTCCCGGCCGCGGCTGTCCAGGACGCCTCGCAGAATCTTCGGACGCACCAGTTTACCACGATTCGCCACCGCCGCAAAGGCCGTAATCAACTGGAGCGGCGTGGCGGCGAACTCCTGCCCGAAGGCCACGCGCGTCGTCGAGAGCCTGGTCCACTTGCGCAGGGGGAATACCACGCCCGCGCTCTCGCCCGGCAGCCACACGCCCGTCCTGTCGCCGAAGCCGAACGCCTTCAGGCAGTCGTGGAGGCGCTGGTTGCCCATGCGCACGCCCAGTTTGCCCATCATGATATTGCTCGACTTCTCGATGCCCTGCTCAAACGTCAGGTTTCCGTAGGCGTGGCCGGCGTCGTGCAGTTTGGCCGCGGCCCAGTAACCGTTCTCGCAGTAGATGACCTCGCCGAAGCGGACGACGCCCGCGTCCAGCGCCCCGGAGGCGATGAACGGCTTGCAACTGGACCCCGGCGGAAACGTGTCGGTCACGCAGCGATTCCGCCGGTGGTCCACGGGGAAATCCCCGTAGCGGTTCGGATCATACGTGGGCACGTTGGCCATCGCCAGGAGCGAGCCGCTCCGGGGGTCCATCACGATGGCGCTGACGCTGGCGGCGCGGAACTTCTGTCTGGCCTCGGCGATGGCCGCCTCGGCGGCCGCCTGGATCGTGGCGTCGATCGTCAGAACCAGGTGCTGGCCGTCGATGGGGGGCGTAAAGTCCTCGGCCTCGGTCCAGATGGGCCGGCGGCGGCGGTCGGCCAGCACCAGCGCCCTGCCCTCCCGGCCGCGAAGCCGCTCGTCAAAGAGCCGCTCCAGGCCGTCCAGGCCCTGCTCTTCCACGCCCACGCACCCCAGGACGTGCGCGGCAAGCGAGCCGTTCGGGTAGTGGCGCACGCCCTCGCTCACGAGCGCGATGCCCGGGATGCCCATGCGCTCAACGGCCTCAGCGGCCTCGGGCGACACGCGGCGCGCCAACCACACGAACCGCCCGCCCGGCCCGTCCGGACCGCGGGCCGTCAGTTGACGCAGAATCTCCTCGGCCGGGACGGACAGCATGCGGCCGACGCGGGTTGCGGCGTCGCTCGGGTCCGCCACCCACCACGGATCGGCGAAGACACTGCGGACCTCGGTGCTGCCCGCCAGCACGCGCATCCGCACATCCAGGATGTTGCCGCGCGTCGGCTGGATGGGCACCCGCATGTGCTGCTGCTTATACGCGCGGGCCGAGAGACGCTCGCCGCCGACGACCTGGATGTAGCCGAGGTACCCGGCCAGGGCCGCCAGCATCGCTCCGAGCGCCGCCACCAGGAGGGTGGCAACGGAGCGTTGGCGGGCATCGGTTGTCACGGAAGTCCCCTGAAACAGAGCCGCGACCGGTACGGCCGCGGCCGTCGCCGTGCCGGCGACGGCTAAGAAGCTGTTTCACAGCCCTCCGGTCACTTGCCGGAGGCGGTTGAAGCAAATGATGCTGGCGGCCAGATCGTGAAACGCCTGAAAATGTTTGCCCCAACGCTCGTAACAAAACTTGATGCGTCGGAA
>VGYT01000124.1 GCA_016872895.1 Planctomycetota bacterium | reverse complement strand
GCCGCAACATGGTCTCTCCGGAAACAGGGCTGCCGGAGTCGTTCAAGCCGGGCGAGAAGTCGGCCCAGGGCGAAGGCATCGACCTGAAGACCACCGAGCACGTGCGATGGGCCGCGCGGCTGGGGTCGTACATCTACGGAAACCCGACGGTGTCGGGCGGCCGCGTGTTCGTGGGGACCGACGATTCGCTGCTGGACGGCCAGAAGCGCTTGCCGCGGACGCGGGGCGGCATGGTGTGGTGCCTCGACGAGGCCACCGGCCGCACCCTGTGGCGCCTGGTCGTGCCGCAGAGGACCAAGGAGCGCCTGCCGCCGGAGGCGCACTACGGCCAGCAGCATTACGGGACGTGTTCATCGCCGGCGGTCGTCGGCAACCGCGCATACGTCTTCACGAGCGCGTGCGAGATGGTGTGCCTGGACGTTGGCGGCCAGGCCGACGGCAACGCCGGGCCGTTCACGGACGAGGGCCGGTACATGGTCGGCCCCGGCAAGCCGCCCTTGACGCTCGAGAAAACCGACGCGGACATCGTGTGGGTGTTCGACGTGGTGGACCAGTTGGGCGTGTGCCCGCACGACGCGGCCAGTTGCGCCCCGCTGGTGGACGGCCGCATCGTGTACACGGTGACGTCGAACGGGGTGGATGCATCGCACGGCAACGACCCGTCGGACCCGAAGGTTCCGCATCCCGACGCGCCGAGTTTCATCGCGCTTGACACAGAGACCGGCCGCCTGCTGGCGACCGACGACGAGCGCCTTGGCCGGGGCGGGCGGCTGTGGCACTGCCTGTGGTCGCCCCCGTCGCTGGGAACGGCGGGCGGGCGGAAACTGGTCGTCTTCGGCGGGGGCGACGGCATCTGCTACGCGTTCGAGGCCCTGGCGCAGCCCCCTGCGCAGCCGGTGCATTTCAAGAAGGTATGGCAATACGACTGCAATCCGCCGCACTACAGGTTCCGCGACGGCAAGCCCATCCCTTACTACGAGGGCGACAAGCGCAAGAAATACTCGACGAACAAGGACAACGGGGCGTTCCTGGGCCCCAGCGAGATAATCTCGACGCCCGTGTTCCACGAGGGCCGCGTCTATGTGACCATCGGGCAGGACCCGGCGCACGGCCGCGGCCGGGGGCTGCTGCACTGCATCGACGCCTCCAAGACGGGCGACATCACGCAGACCGGGCGCGTGTGGACGTACGACGCCATCGAGCGCAGCATGTCGAGCGTGGCCATCGCCGACGGCCTCCTGTACGCCACGGACCTGGGCGGCCGCGTCCACTGCCTCGACGCCGCAACCGGAAAGCCTTACTGGGTGCACGAGACCGGGGCCGAGACGTGGGGCACGCCGCTGGCGGCCGACGGCAAGATCTTCCTCGGAACGAAGAAGTGCCTGGTGGTGCTGGCGGCCGGGAAGGAGCCGAAGGAACTGGCGAGGATCAACCTGGGGTCGCCCGCTTACGGGACGCCTATCGCGGCCAACGGAACGCTGCTTGTGGCCTCGCAGCGGTACCTGTGGGCGGTCGAGAAGGGGGCAAGGCCGGCCCAGGCGCCGGCGAAGGGCCCTCAAGAATAGAGGAATCCCATGAGACTGTCTCGATGGATGTTGATTGCGCCGCTCGCGCTGGCCGCCTGCATGGGGGCCGCCCCCCGTGAGAGCCGCGACCCGTGGCAGCAGCCTGACCGCGTGGTGGCCGAGATGGGGCTGAAGCCGGGGCATCGCGTGGCCGACGTGGGCTGCGGCTCGGGCTACTTCACGTTCCGCCTGGCCAAGGCGGTGGGCGAAACGGGCGAAGTCCTGGCGGAAGACATCGAAGCGAAGGCCCTCAAGGCCGTCGGCGACCGCGCGCAGAAAGAGAACGCCAGGAACGTCAAGACCGTCCAGGGCGAGCCGACCGACGCGAAACTGCCGGCCGACTCGCTCGACGCCGTCGTGGTGTGCGACGTGCTGCACCACGTGCCGGCGGACCTGCGCCTGCCGCTCATCAAGAACGTCGTCCGGGCCATGAAGGCCGGCGCCATGCTGTACGTCATAGACTGGCGCGTGGACGCCGAGATCAGCCACGACCGCGACCGGCGCATCCCGGCCGAGCAACTCATCGGGCTGGGCAAGGACGCCGGCCTGACGCTTGACGCCGAGTACCACTACCTGAAGCACCAGGTCTTCTACCGCTTCCGCAAGCCGGGGGGCTAGGCCGGCGGCGAGGCGGTCTTGTACTTCTGCCAGTATTCCGGCATGAGTTCGCGGGTCTTTTCGGCAAGTTCCTCGTCGCTGATGGGCGTGAGGCGCCCCCCCAGTTCGTACTGGTCGATGACCCACCGCGCGAGTTTATGGACGCGTATCTTGTTGAGGCGCTCCTGGCCCTTGAGGCCGAAGAAGGCGTTGACCCACAGCGTGACGCCGTCGGCGCCGCTCTTGTCGGTGATGGCGACTCGCGGCGGGCGGCCGAGGAGCCGCTCGGTGTCGAAAATGTTGTAGATGCGTTCGTCCTGCCGCAGGCCCCCTGCGTGGATGCCGGCCCGGGTGACGTTGAACGCCCGCCCGGCCAGCGGGTAGTTGTCGGGAATCGGCAGCCCGATGGCCCGCATGTACTCGGCCAGTTCGGTTACGGCGGTCGTGTCCACGCCGCACAGGTCGCCCTTCAGGGCGATGTACTCGAACACGGCCCCCTCCAGGGGCGGGTTGCCGGTGCGTTCGCCGAAGCCGAAGAGGGTGGCGTTGACCGCGTCGCATCCGTACAGCCAGGCCGTTGCGGCGTTGGCGTGGACCTTGTGGAAATCGTTGTGCCCGTGCCACTCCAGCCGCTCGCTGGGCACGCCGCACTCGCGATTAAGTTTATAGATAAGTTTTGGCACGCTCCGCGGCAGGGCCGCGCCCGGATGGCCCAGGCCGAACCCCATCGTGTCGCACAGGCGTATCTTGACCGAGAGGCGCTCGGGCACCTGGCGGCTCATCGCCATGAGGCGGTCCACGAAGGGCAGGACGAAGCCGTCGATGTCGGCCCGCGTGACGTCTTCCATGTGGCACCTGGGCCGGACGCCCGCCTCGAACGCCGCCGCAACGACCTCGCAGTAACTGTCGATGCACGCCTTGCGGCTCGGGAAGTTCAGTTTGCGGAAAATGTGGTAGTCCGAGCAACTCGTCAGCATGCCGGTCTCCGCCAGGCCGGCCTCGCGCACCAGGCGGAAGTCGCCCTTGACGGCCCTGATCCAGCCGGTGCACTCCGGGTATCGGCGGCCCAGCGCGCGGCAGCGGTCGAGCGCCTCGCGGTCGCTCCTGGTATAAAGGAAGAACTCAGTCTGCCGCACCACGCCCTGCGGCCCGCTCAGCCGCGCCAAAAGGTCGTAGATACGGACCATCTGGTCGGGCGTGTACGGCGGGCGGGCCTGCTGCCCGTCGCGGAACGTCGTGTCGGTGACCACGATCGGCCGATGCCTGACGCTCCCGAAGTCGAACTCCACCGGCCTGCCGTCGATGACCTCCACAACGGGGCCGTCGAACAGGATGCGCGGCGGCAGGCTGTAGGGGAAGACGTCCTCCATCAGGTTCGGTTCGGTCGCATCGACCAGGGGGTGATGCTTTCTGGCGTCGGCCATGACGCTTCCTTTCACGCTTCGGCTCCGCGCCTGCGGGCCGCCGGACACGCGGCGCAAGACGCGCCGCCGGCGCGCCGCTACGGTTCAGTGGGGATTCCCTGCTTCCTGCACACCCCGGCGATGTACTCGGCAGCGGCGCCGACCGTCTCGACCGACAGCGCCTCCTGCTCGTCCATGTCGATGCCGAACTCTTCCTCGAACATGGCGACCAGTTCAATCGACTGAACGCTCTCGGCGCCCAGGTCGGCCGCGAAACTGTGCTCCGGCCGGATCTCGGCCGGGTCAAGCCGAAGCACGCGGGCCGTAACGGCGACCACACGCTCAAGAACGCTTGCCATGAACGGGTCTCCTTGTACGGCGCCGCGCCCTTGCGGCCGCGGCTCTGACACGGCGCCGCTCCCTTACGGTCGCGGCTCTGATTACGGCACTGAAGCGGTCACGGCTTCGCCATGATGCGGCGGCCCCTGCGGACGGCCTCGTCGCGCGGCCCGGCAGTGAAGGCATAGACGGCGTCCCACATGGCTTGCTCGGCGGCCGTCCACTCCCTACCCCGCCGCGCCATGACGGTCCGGGCCGTCTCGTACAGTTTACCTTTGCCGAAGCCCTTCGTCACCACGCCTTCAATCAGCCACGCGAACGACGGGATGAACTTCGGCAGCGGCTTGCCGGTGGCCATGATGACGGCCATCGCGCCGACGTAGGCGCCCGTGTTGAAGAGCGTGCCGATGGACGTCTTAACGTGGTCGCCCACCAGGCAGCCGACCTTGGCCGAGCCGGTGTCGATTGAACGCCGGCCGTCCATATTGACCGATACGGCGGAGTAATCGTTTTTCAGGTCGCTGTTGGTCGTCAGCGCGCCCAGGTTGACCCACTCGCCCACGTACGCGTGGCCCAGGAACCCGTCGTGGTACTTGTTTGTGTATCCCTGGATGACGGACGCCTCGACCTCGCCGCCCACGCGGCAATGCGGCCCGAAGGAATTACCCGCGCGGCACTTGGCGCCCAGCAGGACCGACTTCGGGCCGATGTAGCACGGCCCCTCTATCCGCGTGAACGGAAGAATCTCCGCACCCTCGTCAACGTACACCGGCCCCTGCCCGGCGTCAATGACCACCATGGGATGCACGACGGCGCCCGGCGCGACGTACACGTCGTTGCGGCTGCCGCGGACGGCGCAGGGCTGCTCGACGGCGCCCTCGATGCCGAAGCGGCCCGCGGCCGCGAAGTCGGCGGCAACCTGGTCGGGGCTGGCCAGCATCAGGTCCCATGCGTAGCGCCAGGCGGGCAGGCGGGCGGCGACGCACGGGAACTTCACCTTGGCCGCCGACAACAGCGCGTCGATGCCGCCGCCAGCTGGCGGCAGGCGGCCGAGGTCATATCTGGCGATCCGCGCGTACAGAACGCGCCCTTCCCCGTCAAGGCCGACTTCGCTGGGCCCCGTGGTCGGCACGTCGAACGCATCGGCCTTGACACGCGGGTCAATGATAAGCAGGTCGTCGCCCGAAAGAGCGGAAGCATCGTTGACCGGGCATCCGGCCCTGGCCCGATAAGCATCGGCCATATAGGGCGCCACGAAGCACGCGACGCCGGCCGGGCGCGTGCGGGCGATGAGTTTCTCTTTGAGCGACGTAATGCCGCACCGCAGTTCCCAGATAGGCCGGCTCAGCGACAAGGGGTGGAAACCGCGGCGGATTTCCTCGGGGCTGTCGACCAAGACAAGTTGCATGCCGGCCTTCCCTTTGCTCCTCCGACCAAGTGCGAGCAGAAGTTACTGAAATGCGCCGAGCCTGTCAACCCAGAAAGCCCGGACCCGGCAATGCTTCAGAAACGGAGCCGCGGCCCTGTTTCGCCCACCGCAAGTGGGCGACTACTCACCCCGCCCCTTGTAGCGGCGGGCGGCAGGCTCTATAATCACTTATACCCCTGGCGGGCGGAGTGTGCACATGGAGATCCGGCATTACCCGGACCCCGTCCTGCGGCAGAGCACGGAGGCCGTGGCGGCATTCGACCAGGCCCTGGCGAACCTGGCGGCGGAGATGCTCCGCACCATGCGCGCCGCCGAGGGCCTCGGCCTGGCCGCGCCGCAAATCGGCGTCTCAAGGCGCATCGCCATCGTGGCTTCCAGCGACAAGCCCGGCCAGGAGACCGTCCTGGTGAATCCCGAACTCGTTGCCGCGTCCGGGTGGGAGGATCAGAGCGAGGAAGGCTGCCTCAGTTTCCCCGGCGTTTACATCCGCATCGGACGGTTCACAAGCGTGCGCGTGCGGCACCAGGACCTTCAGGGGCAGACGCGAGAGATGGAGGCCCAGGGCATCCTGGCCCGCGCCGTCCAGCACGAGTTGGACCACCTGGACGGGCGGCTGCTGGTTGACCGGATGTCGCCCGTTCAGCGGCTGGCCCAGCGGCGGCGGCTGCGCGACCTTGAATCGCGATTCGACCGCCGCACGGCGGCCGTTTGACAGGCCACCTGTCACTGGCCACTGGCCACTTGTTAAGGGCAAAACGGCAAGCGGCAAGTGACAAGTGGCAGTCGTTGAGCCTTTGCAGGCTGACACCATGCGAATCGTCTTTGCCGGCTCGGGAACCTTCGGATTGCCCACCCTTCGCGCCCTGGTGGAGGGCGGCCAGGAGGTTGCGCTCATCGTCACGCAGCCCGACCGGCCGGCCGGGCGCGGCCAGGCCGTCCGCGTCGGGGCCGTCAGTTGGTTCGCGCGCGAGCAGGACATCCCGCTCATCCAGCCGGAAGACATCAACGCCTCGGCTGCCGTGCGGCGGATACGCAAGGCCGCCCCGGACCTGCTGCTGGTCATCGCCTTCGGCCAGAAAATCGGCCCCGCGCTGCTCGCCCTGCCGCGCCACGGGGCGATCAACCTGCACGCCTCGCTCCTGCCGAAGTACCGCGGCGCGGCCCCCGTCAACTGGGCCATCATCAACGGCGAAACGGAGACCGGCCTGACCGTCATCGACATGACAGAGCAGATCGACGCAGGCGACATCCTGGGCCAGCGCGCCACCGTCATCGAGCCGGACGAGACCGCCGGCGAACTGGCCGACCGGCTCTCGAAACTCGGCGCTCGCCTCGTCACCGAGGTCATCCGCGAAATCCCCCTCGAAGAGGTCGGCCGCCGACGCCAGAACGAGAACCAAGCCACCCCGGCGCCGCGCCTCAAGAAGACCGACGGCCTCATCGACTGGAACCGACCCGCCGCCGAGGTCCACAACCGCATCCGCGGCGTAACGCCCTGGCCGGGCGCTTACACGCACCTGGCGGCCGGCGCGGGCAAACCGCCCCTGCGCATCGTGGTCGCCCGCTCGCGCCTGGCCGACGCCGCCGCGCGCGGCGAACCCGGCACGGTGCTGGCCGCCACGCCCGAGGGCATCGACGTGGCCGCGGCCAGGGGGTCCGTCCGACTCGTCGAGGTCACACCGGCCGGCAAGCGGCCCATGAGCGCCGCCGACCTGGCGCGCGGGTACCGCGTCAAGCCCGGATCGCGGTTCCTGGCCGCCCCCGACACGTGAGTGCCACGACGCAAATTCGCGCGGCGGGTCTCCGCACCCGCCGCGCAACGCCGCACGCAAGCGGTATGCATGCGCGGTGGGTACGGAGACCCACCGCGCAACGCTGTGCTGCAACTGCGAGACGCCGCCCGTGATGGACAAGACCATCATCGCGCTGAATAACCTGGCCGTGCGGCTGCGGCGGACGCGCTGCCGCCCGGAGGAGTTGCTGGTCCTGTTCTCGCGGTGTCTTCAGCGCTCGGCCTGCGAGCGGAGACTCGATGAGACGCTCAAGGATTGCGCCCGCTGCGGCCGGTGCCCCGTCTGCCGATTCCTGGACCTGCGCGACAAGTACGGCGTGCACCTGTTCCTGGCAACCGGGGGGCGCCAGGCGGCCGAGCGTGCCGCCGCCCCCGGCATCAAGGCCGTCGTGGCCGTCGCCTGCCATAAGGAACTGCGGGCGGGCGTCTTCGCCTCGCTTCCTAAGGCCGTCCTGGCCCGCACCATCGCCTGGCCCGTCGGACCGTGCAAGGACACCACGATCCGGATGGATGAGGTGGAGGAGGCCGTCCGGTGGTTCCTCCGCTAGGCGCGGGCGCAACGGCCCGCGATGCGGCCCTGGAAGCCCTCCGCCGGGTCGATGAGGCGCACGGAACTCTCCGCGACGAACTTCACGACCTCTTCACTGAACTGCCCCTTCCGCCGCGAGACCGCGCACTGGCCCTTCAGTTGGCCGCGGGCACGATCCGTCACCGGCGCACGCTGCGGCTGCTCTTGAGCCATCTTCGCGGCGGACACGGGCGGGAGGGCGCTATCCAGGCGCCACTGAGGCGAATCCTTGAACTGGGGGCCTTCCAACTCCTGTTCCTCGACCGCGTGCCCGACTACGCCGTCGTGAGCGAGGCCGCGCGGGCCGCCCGCTGCACGGCACACGGACGCCAGGCCGATCGCGCCGCGGGCTTCGTCAACGCCATGCTGAGGAGCCTGCGCCGCATCATTGTCGGCCGCGACCCCGACGGCCGCCCCGCCCGCGATGCCATCCCGCACCCGGAGGGTGGCGTCGTGCGCCTCGGCGCGGCCGTCCTGCCCGATCCGGGTGCGGGCTTCGCGGCCTTCCTGGGCGCGGCCTACTCATTTCCGGACTGGCTGGCGGCGCGGTGGCTGGCCGTCTATGGCGATCGCGCGGAGGAGATTTGCCGGTGGAGCAACCGCCGCCCGCGACTGTTCGCACGAGCCCGCCCGCCGACGGCGCCGGAAGGCGAGTCGAGCCGCGACCGCACATCGAGCCGCGACCGTAAGGTCGCGGTTACTCCTCCAGCGCAGGATGCCCGCGCCCTCACGGCTGCGGCCCCAGGCAACGAAGCGGCGCGAGCAGCCATAGACGTCTCGTCGCTCGCGCCGGAGCAGTTCGAGGCCCTCCTGGACTCTGGCGCCCTGACCATCCAGGACCCCGCCGCGATGCAGGCCGCCCGCGCCCTCGCCCCCGCGCCGGGCGAGAGCGTGCTGGACCTGTGCGCATCGCCCGGAACCAAGACGACGCAGATAGCCGAGATGAAGGGCGACTGCGGCCTCATCGTCGCCTGTGACCGCACCGAGGAGAAACTCGCCCCGCTGCGCCAGGCGCTGGCCGCGCGCGGCCTGCGGAGCGTCGCGGCGTGCCTGCCGGACGCCCTGGCCGCGGCTGCGCCCCCCGGCGGCTTCGACGCCGCGCTGGCCGACGTGCCCTGCTCCAACACGGGCGTCCTCGCCCGTCGCGTGGAGGCGCGGTGGCGCCTGCGGCCGGAGGACCTTGAGGAACTGCCTCGCCTGCAACTTGCCCTGCTGGAGCAGGCGGCGCGGCTGGTTCGACCGGGCGGCCGCGCCGTCTATTCCACGTGCAGCCTCCAGCCGGAGGAGAACGAGGGGGTCCTGCGGCGATTCCTGAAGGCGAGTCCCGCGTGGCGCCTGGTGCGGTCCGACCTGCTGCTGCCCGGCCCCGAGCACGACGGCGCTTTCTGGGCGCTGCTGCACATGGAATCTCTCGTCTGAAATCTGAAAAGCGTTGCCCACCGCGCGAATTGTGTGGCCCGTCCCCCGACCGCCGGCCTAGAATCCCCGCGTGCAGAGCGCCGCCGACAGCCGCGCAATGTACGGCCAGGTTGCCCTGGCCGCATGGATCGGCATCGTGGCCGACCTGGCCCTCGGTATCGCCAAGGTCATAGGCGGCGCGTTGGGAACCAGCGAGGCGCTGGTCGCCGACGGCGTCGATTCGCTGAGCGACACGCTTTCGGGCCTTATCGTCGTGCACGGCGCCTGGCAGGCCCGACGCCCGGCCGACGCCCGCCACCCTTACGGCCACGGCAAGGCCGAAGTGCTGGCCGGCCGCACCGTGGCCATTCTGGTCATGGTTGTCGGCGTCATCTTCGGCTACAGGGCCGTCGTGCACATCATCGACCCGCACCCCGACCCGCTGCCCGAGGCGTGGACCTTGTGGTTCGCCCTTGCAAGTATCTTTCTGAAGGAAGCGCAGTGCCAGTACAAGATGCGCCTGGGCCGGAGGCTGAAGTCCGAGAGCCTGCTGGCCGACGCCGCCAACCGCCGCAGCGACGTCCTGGCCAGCGTTATCGCCCTGGCGGGCATCGGTGCGGCCCTGCTGCTGGGGCCGAAGGGGCAGGTGTTCGACCCCATCGCCGCGGTCCTCATATGCCTGATCGTCTTTGGCATCGGCCTGAAGGCGTTCCTGCGGACCGGCTCGGCCCTCATGGACGAGACCGCCGACGGCGAAACGATCGAGGCGATCCGCCGCGCGGCCCGAACCATCCCCGGCGTGCTCGACACCGAGAAACTCCTCGCGCGCCGCAGCGGCCTTGAGACCCACATGGAACTGCACGTAGAGGTGGACCCGCGCATGCCGGTCGGCGAGGCGCACGCCATCGCCTCGAAGGTCAGCGAGGCCATTCGGCGCGAGGTGCGCGGCGTCACCCAGGTCACCGTCCACATCGAGCCGTACTACCCGAACGACCACTGATGCGATTGCGGATTCAACCGAACCCGCAAGCCCGAATCAAACAACAATTGCCCAAACACCAGGTTGGCCTTTTGCCGTTTGCCTTTTGATTCGGATTTCGGGTTCGCGCTTTCATGGCGAGGGACATCGTGGGGCCTTCAAACGGCAAAGGGACCGCCCCTTGCCGGGGTCGGCCCCTTGAGTCGCAAAACTCTCAGCCGCTGAGGGCTTACCTCTTCAGCACGGCGTCCTTGGCGGCCTTGGCAATGCGGAACTTCAGCACCTTCTTTGCCGGCACGTCCACGGTCTGGCCGGTCTTCGGGCCGAACCGCATGAGGATCTTCCGCGCCGGACGCTGCACCAGGACGAGTTTGCCCAGGCCCGGGACGGGGAACGTGTTCTTGGCTTCCTTGCAGGCCAGGACCACGAGTTCCTGGATGACCGCAGCCACTTCCTTTTTCTTCAGACCCGTCTTGTCCGCCAGCGCCTTCATGATCTGCGACTTCGTCATTGACTTCGCCATGTACGTCGCTCCTTCGTGATGCATGACCCTAGTGGCGTCGCCGTCCGATGCGTTCACGTGCGGCCACGGCGAACTCGAACAGCCGCACTCCGGGACCTCCGCGGCCCCGGACCATGCCGCCATGTTGCGCAACGGCGCGCGGTGAGTCAACAAGAAATCCTGGAAAAACGGGCATGGTTCAAAGCCCCCGGCACCGCCGGGGGATGATCGGCCCGCACCATCCATCCCCACGCGGTGCGTGGGGCTTGTTTGAACCATGCCGAAAAACGCAACGCCTCAGTCTCCAGCGCTCGCGCCACAG
Source organism: Planctomycetota bacterium (assembly GCA_016872895.1). Classification (GTDB taxonomy): domain Bacteria; phylum Planctomycetota; class Phycisphaerae; order FEN-1346; family FEN-1346; genus VGYT01. The sequence continues at coordinate 2,178 of VGYT01000124.1, read as the reverse complement.
CGGATGTGGCACGGCCGGGCGCGTTTTTCCCTTGACCGCGCGGACTGCCGAGCCGATATTATGATTCAATGGCGCGGCGAACGCATAATCCGGCTCGGGATAATGACGGATAGTTCTCGGGGCCGGTGCGCGCCGAAAGAAACGAGCGGCCTCGGGACCGGCGGTCCTGGGGCTTTTTTGTTGCTCGTCATCCGGCAGGAGGCGGCTCATGAAGACAACGTACCGGACACACACATGCGGCGAACTCTCGAAGGCACACGAGGGGCTGGCGGTGCGCCTGGCCGGGTGGGTCAATTCCCGCCGCGACCACGGCGGCGTCATCTTCATCGACCTTCGCGACCGCTACGGCCGCACCCAGTGCGTCTTCAACCCCGAACGCAGCCGCGAGGCACACGCCCTGGCCGAGAAGATGCACGCCCAGTACGTCGTCCAGGTCGAGGGCGCCGTCGTGCCGCGACCCCCGGGCGCCGTCAACCCGAAGATGCCGACCGGCGAAATCGAGGTGCACGTGAAGGCGGCCGAGATACTGGCGGCAAGCGACCCGCTGCCCTTCGAGGTGGCCGACGAGTGCGACGCGGGCGAGGACGTGCGCCTCAAGTACCGGTACCTGGACCTCAGGCGCCCCAGGATGCAGCGGAACCTGCTCGCGCGCCACCTCATCGTGCGCACCATGCGCCGGGTGCTCGACGAGGCGGGCTTCGTCGAGGTCGAAACGCCCGCCATGACGCGGTACACGCCGGGCGGGGCGCGGAACTTCCTCGTGCCCAGCCGCCTGAGCCCCGGCCGGTTCTACGCGCTGGCCGAGTCGCCGCAACTCTTCAAGCAACTGCTGATGATGGCCGGCCTGGACCGGTACTACCAGATCGCCAGGTGCTTCCGCGACGAGGACCTGCGGGCCGACCGCCAGCCGGAATTCACGCAACTTGATATCGAGATGGCCCTTGTCAGCGAGGCCGACGTCATGGCCGTCACCGAGAAGGCGGTCGCGGCCGTCGTCGAGGCCGTCCTGGGCCGGCAGGTGCCCACGCCTTTTGCGCACCTGACGTTCGCCGAGGCGATGCGCGACTACGGCGTCGACAAGCCCGACCGGCGGTTCGGCATGAGAATCGGCGACGTGGCCCACGTGGCCCGCCGAAGCGACTTCCGCGTCTTCCGCGAGGCCGCCGGCAGGGGCGGCCACGTGAGGGGCCTGAAGGTGCCCGGCGGCCAGGCCATGACCCGCAAGGAAATCGACGACCTCACGGCCTACGCGGGCGGCTTCGGCGCAAAGGGCCTCGCCTGGGTCAAGGTCGAGGCCGACGGCTCCCTGAGCGGCGCAATCGCGAAATTCTTCAAGCCCCCCGAGCAGTCGGCCCTCAAGGAATCGTTTGCCGCCCAGCCGGGCGACCTCCTGCTGTTCGTGGCCGACGAGCCGACCGTCGTGGCCGCCAGCCTGGGCAACCTGCGCGTCCACCTGGGCCGCAAACTCGGCCTCGTGCCCCAGGAAGACCTCCAGTTCTGCTGGGTCACGGACTTCCCGCTGCTGGAGTATGACCTGGAAACAAAGAAATATGTTGCCATGCACCATCCGTTCACCAGCCCGAACCCGGCCGACCTGGACCGGCTGGAAACCGAGCCGGCCTCCGTCCGGGCGCGGGCGTACGACCTGGTCCTCAACGGCGTGGAACTGGGCGGCGGGAGCATCCGCATCCACCGCACCGACGTGCAGGCCCGCATGTTCAACGTGCTGGGCATCGGCCGGGAGGAGGCCGAGGAGAAGTTCTCGTTCCTGCTGGAGGCCCTCAAGTTCGGCGCCCCGCCGCACGGCGGCATAGCGCTCGGCCTGGACCGGCTCGTGCGGATACTGCTCGACGAGCAGAGCATCCGCGACGGCATAGCGTTCCCGAAAACGCAGCGCGGCCAGGACCTGATGACGGGCGCCCCGGGCACGGTGGATGAGAAGCAATTGCGCGACCTGCACATCCGGCTGCGGCCGGAGGCGATAGAGGGCGAAGCCGGCAAGTAACATGGATGTTCAGCCGCGGCCGCCGCCGTACCGCCGACGTCTGAACAGGGCGGGCAGCAGGCGAGCTCGCCGCCGGCCGTGCCGCACTGGCGAAAGGGCCACGAAATGTCAGCCGGGTTCCCGCGAACGAGAATCGAGAACCTTTCCGTCTCGCGCCTCTTGATGGGCACGAA
>VGYT01000123.1 GCA_016872895.1 Planctomycetota bacterium | reverse complement strand
GACATCCTCCGCAAAGGGAACCGCGGTCAGAACCGACGCGCCCGCCTGGGCCATTCAGTGCCCTTGTCGTTGCTCAGGGGGGCCTTGCTTTGCCCTCTCCGCGTCCTTCAAGGAGCAAAGGGACAAATGACAAATGACAAAGGACAAGTGACAAATGACCAGTGACAAGTGACAAGTGACAAATGACAAAGAACAAATACCCCTGCCTCAAGACCCCTTGAACCTGGAACCGTCGTTGGTACAGTATCAGCATGAGCCGATTGCGGCTGCGGGGAGGATGGCGGCAGCCAAAGACTCGCGGCGGCGGCAATGCCTGCCGCAGTCTCGCGCCGGCCGTGAAGTATTGCTGCACGACCGGCCGCGCAGCCGTCTGGGCGGCCTCGAACGTCCTGGACCACGTGAAGTACTGGGACGACCACGACAGCGAGTGGAATCTGGGGACGCCTCCCCATCAAGGCGCCTTGCCTGACCGCAAAACGGGAAACGTCCCTGATTCCCTAATTCCGGTCGCCAATCCAAACACGGGAAAACGAAATCGCGCGGAAGCAGAATCCTGTGCGGACCGGGCTGTCAGGAAGACGGCCCGGTTCGTGGGCTTGACATCATTACGACACCCGTTTACGATATTCGTAATCCCAGCCGGAGGAGGCTTCATGGACACCGTGGCCGCCCGAGCGCTTCAACGAGAGGTCCTGCTCGGATTCTGGAAAGCCCACATCCTCCACCACGCCGCCGAGGGCCCGGTGGTCGGGCAGTGGATGATCCGGGAACTTCGCCGTCACGGCTACGAGGTGAGCCCCGGCACCATGTACCCCTTGCTGGCGAGGCTGGAGGGACGCGGATGGCTCCGGTGCAGAACCGATCCGCAGGGAGGGGCACGGGCCCGCAAGGGATATTCCCTGACCCCGGCCGGCCGCCGGGCGCTGACCTTCCTGAAGAACCAGGTCGAGGAACTCTACCGGGAAGTCGTCCCCGGAGAAGAGGAGGCGGCGGAACCGCGATGAATCGATCCCAGGTGAGCCATGACGTTCTCTCGTGGAAACCCGTTCGCCGGATGCTCCTGTGGTCCGGATTTCCGGTGGTGTTTCAGGCGATGGCCCTCGTCGTCGTGGTGGCGCTGGCCGTGAACGGCTTCGGCATCGGCCAGGGCATGAAGGGCGAGGACCTGATGACCCTCCGCAAGACCAACCTGACCACCCTGGTCGTCTGGGGCCTTTGGTGGCCGGCCATGATCGGGGTCGCGCTCCTCTTGGGCCGGGCGTGGTGCACGGTCTGCCCGATGGAGTTGGTCAACCGGGCAGGGGGCGCGATCGCCCGGCGCATCGGCTGGCCGCGCGCCCGCCTCGGCAGGTTTATCGGGGCCGGCTGGCTGATCGTGGTGATCTACATGGCGCTTCAACTGCTGGTGGCGGGATACTCCATTCACCGCGTTCCGCATTACACTGCGCTGTTTATATTCGTTCTCGTGGGCGGGGCGTTGGCGACCGGTCTTGTGTTCCGCGAGCCGCGCTCTTTCTGCCAGGCGTTCTGTCCCGCAGGGGCGCTCCTGTCGGTGTACGGCCGGTACACTCCGCTGCAACTGGAGGCGCGCGACCCCTCGGTCTGCGATTCCTGCACCACCAAGGATTGCGTCCGCCCCGAGAATCGTGACCGTTTCGACAAGCGGAGTTGCCCGTCGATGCTCGTCCCGTTCCGCCGGGAACCCTCCGATGGGTGCGTGCTCTGCCTGCAATGCGCCAAGGTCTGCCCGCATGGGAACATGGGTTTGGGATTGGCGGCGGCAGACGCGCCCATACGCCGCTCAACGATGCTCCGCCCGGTCGAGGCGGCGTTTGTCATGATCGCCCTCGGCTTCGTGGCGCACGAAGTGATCGGCGAGGTGAAGTGGCTCGACGCCTTCTTTCACGCCGCCCCTCTCTGGCTGAACGCCCAGGTCCCGTCGGTCTCGTTCGGATGGTGGGAAGCGTTCTGGTTCCTCGGCCTGTTCCCCCTGATCGTCTGGTCCGCCATCTCGGGGATCGGGTACCTCGCGGGGCATCGTGGGGGCTTGAAATCGCTCCTGCTGGCGGCGGCGACGGGGGCGGCGCCCGTGGTGGCCGTGGCGCATCTCGCCAAAGCCGCGGCCAAGGTCTCCGCCTGGGGCGGCTTCCTGCCGCTGGCGGTCCACGACCCGAACGGACTGGAGACGTTCCGGGCGATCACGCAGAAGACGCTGGCCTTGCCGTCCGGGTGGCTCGGACTTTCCCTCGTCGGATGGCCGATGCTCTTCGGCACCCTCCTGATTGCGTGGAGGGCCCTGGCCTGGGCGCGCCACGTCCCGGGGAACTCGCTTCCCGCGGCGCGCACGGCCCTGGCCGTCTCGTTCCTCCTGTTCGCCTCCGTGTTGACCATCTGGGCGTGGGGCGCGTGAACCGGAGTCCGCCATTGTCGCGTCTTGTGCAAGCGGAGAAATATGGATAGCGTTAACCAACTTTAGTCGTCAGCCGGAGAGTTTGAGAGTCTGGGGCAGTTGCACTTGGGCATCGACCGGAACCTTCGGGTTGCTCTTGGTCAGCGAGCGGCACGCCTCGGAACCGAGAGCGCGGCGGCCGGGGCGGGAAGCGCGAAAAGGGCCGTAGATATTGGCCGAAACGCGAAAACCCCGCCGGCTCTCGCCCGCGGGGTTCTCCGCTAACCAACTCGACCGCGATTCCGCGGTTTTTCGTTCGGCTCCCCGTACGTGACTCTCTTGGAAGCTCTCTCTAGCCCGCCTGATGGTAAACAGCGCTGGCGCAAGGCTTTACGTGGTTCGAGTCCCGCATGGTGGGACCGTAGCGTTGTCGCAAATGGGAAAGGGAGCCCTGCCGGTTGACGCAATTGCGTTAACCAACCGAGGCGGTTGGGAAAACGAGGTCCCGGTTTACAAGACAGGCAGTTTTGGCCACGCTCGCTCCGCGAGACGGCGGAAACCGCCTGATTCGTTAAAGGGTCGCGCGTCTGCCCACTACAACTGCGAAAGGAGCGGATTTGCCGCGCTGGGTTCGCGTGGGGGTCGGTCGGCGAGAGCACCCCGGTGGGCGTCGTCGGATTCCCTGTTGACAGGCGGCAAGGCGTACGGCATAAGACAGCCGCAATACAATCGATTGTACAGTGAGACCATGAGCCGAATGACCGTCAAGGACGTGGCACGAAGCGTCGGCCTCGATCGTCCCTCGGCGAGACGGCACCAATGTTGCGGTGAGTTGGAGGTATCCCCATGAAGCGCATCGGCAACCGGCGGCCTACCGTCCATGCCTGCACGCGACAGGATGCGAAAGGGGCGGTGTTTGGCAGGGGCCGTGCCGGCAGGTGGGCGGCCGTCCTCGTCGGCTTGCTGGCGGTGCTCGTTTCGCCGCGGCCGGCATGGGCGGCGGGCGAGCCGCGCGCCAGCGGCGACCTGGCCCTCATCCTGGAGGACGCGGTCTCGTACATCGACAGGTCCGGACAGCCGCAGGTCCAGAAGATGGAACTGGACTTCACGGTGCGCGAGAGGCGGTGGGACGCCGAGGTCTGGGGCGCGACGATGTTCTTTGAGCCGCGCTCGGGCGTCCGCACCGCGTACAGCAAGTCCGAGGTCGAAGGCCGGAGCGTGTCCTTCGACGGGCACGCCGGCGGCGTCCGTCTGAAGGTGGATGCACGAGTGCCGCGCGACATCTGGGGCACGCCGGGGGCCGAGGCTGAGTATGCCCTTGACCTGACGCGCCACGGCGACGCCTTCGAGGGGACGTTCACGGGCACGTTCGACGGCCGCCCGGTGAAGGGGCGCGCCCACGGCCGACTGGTCGGGCCGTTCAACACGCCGCTCGTCGGCTGGCGGCCCCTGGGGCCACGGGAGCATCCGCGCGTGGTGTTCCGCAAGGCCGACCTTCCCCGGCTTCGGGAGCGCGCCAGGACGCCCGAGGGGCAGGCGATCCTGAAGCGGCTCAACGAACTCCTCCGCGGCAAGGTCGATGGGTACAACGCGGGGTATCATGCGGCCGGCCACGGGCTGCTCCATCTGCTCAACGAGGATCCGGCCGAGGCGCGAGAAGCACGCGAAATCGTGGAATCCATCGTGTTCGGACAGGGCCGCGGCGGGCAGAATCCGTGGCATCGCGGCCAGGAGAGGGAACGCCACCTGCGCGTGCCGCCGGCCGTGGGCGTGGCCCTAGCCTTCGACCTGTGCTATGACGCCTGGCCCGAGGACTTCCGCGCGAAGGTGGCTGGCCAACTGGAGTGGAAGGCCCGCGACCTTATTGAGGGCCTCGGCCGCGAGGAATACAACGACAACTACCCGAGCAACCACGTGGCCATCTGCCAGGGCGGCGGAGCAGTGGTCGCGCTGGCCCTGCTGGGCGAGCCGGGGGAGTACCTGCCGCAGCCGCCGGCCGGTGGGCGCCTCCGGGCAAGCAGTCGGCTCACCGGCCCGGCCTCTGGCGGCGAGGCACGTGAAGGAGGAATCGGGATGCTGGCCGTTCGCCCCTGGCAGGTTCTGTTTGTGCTGGCGGCGTGGCCGGTCGCCGCGATCGCCGAGGAGGCCGAGGACGCGTTCAACTCCCTCTATGGCAATGAATACAAGAAGGTGATGGCCACGCGCGATTTGACCGACGACGTGGCGCTGGCGTCCGCTCTCCTTGCGGCGGCCAAGGCCCCCGGCACCCATCCGGCGCTTGCTGCCCTCCTGTGTGAGAAGTCGTACGAACTGGGCGTGAAGGCCCCCGCCGGCTCCGAGACGGCCGTCGAGGCGATGGAACTGCTGGCCGAGCGGACCCCGGATCGGAAGGCGGCCTGCTTTGACCGAATCGTGGGGGTCCGCCAGCGCCAGTACGATGCGGCCAAGCCGGCCGACCGGGCAGACGCGGGCGACGCCCTCATCGGCGCCCTGGTCGATGCCGCCGACGCCTGGCACGAGGCGCGCAACGACGCCGACGCGGCGGCCGCGCTGCGGCGGGCTTCGCTCGTGGCAAGCGCGGTCGGGTCCCGCAGAAAGGACGAGGTCCAGGCCCGGTCGGAGCGTCAGGCCGCCCGCCTGCGGGCGGAAAAACTGGTGGCCGAACTCCAGAAACGCCTCGACGCCAACCCCCAGGACGCCGGGGCGCGAAAGGAACTCGTCCAGCAGTGCCTCGTGGAGTTGGACGATCCCGCGCGGGCCGAGGCGTTCCTGGACGAGTCCGTCGACCCGGCGATGCGCAAGTACGTTCCGGCGGCCGCCAAGGGCGTTGAGGCCGCTCCGGAAGCGGCCTGCCTGGAACTGGCCGAGTGGTACCGCGGCCTGGCCGACAGCACGGCCAGCCCCGGCGGCAAACTCGCCCTGCTCGCCCGCGCGTGGAAGTACTACACGCGGTTCCTCTCGCTTCACGCCGCGCAGGACGTGGCCCGCTCGCAGGCGGCCTTGGCCCTGAAGAAGGTGGAAGACGCGATGGCCAAACTCGGGCCGCCCCCGTCCGACGCCCCGGGGCCGTGGATCGACCTGCTGAAACTCGTCGACCCGGCCAAGCACGCTGTCGCGGGCAAGTGGCAGCGGAACCGCGACGGGACTCTCCAGGTCAGCGGACAAGAGGCGGGAATGCGCGCGTTCGTCCCCTGCATGGTGGAGGGGGGCTACGAGATGACGGTCACCTTCGCGCGCCCGAAGTCGGACCTGGACGTGGTGGTCATTATCCCGGTTAGCGCGACCGGCGTGGCCCTCAAGCTCAGCATGGGTGTTGGCGCACAGCACATTCTGCAGAATGTTGCCCCCGGCGTACCCGGCGTGCGCCCGGGCAAGTTGGACAACAGCCAAGACCACACGGTGGACGTCAAGGTCCTGCCCAGGGGAGACCAGGCCGAGGTCGTCATCCATCTGGACGGCAAGCCCCTGTTCCACTGGCAGGGCGCACAGGCCGGGCTGTCGGTTGCTGGGGCGTACCAGTTGCCGCACGCGAAATGTCCGGCGCTCGGGTCGCACTGCACCACGGTGGTGTTCAAGACCTTCCGCCTCCGGACGCTCGGGGGCAAGGTGAAGCCGCTGCAGTAGTAACGCCCACTATCTGAACCGCCCCTCCGCTCTTGCCGTCCGCTTGGCCGCCCGCACGGGTCAACCCACGTCACGCCGTTCGAGGAATTCCGGCTTAGATGTATTCTTTGTCGATCCGCACCTGGCCGCAATCGAGGCACCGGCAGCGGCATCTCGGCGGCGATGTGGTCGATGTATTCCGCCAACTCCGCCTGCCCGGCCGGGAAGCAGTAGGGCGGGGCCAGCACCACGGCGTCGGCCCCGGCGTCGGCCGCCGTGCGGGCCAGGTTGACCGATTCGATGAAGGCCGTGTCGGTGATGCCCACGAGCACCGGCCGCCGCCCGGCCACCGCCCGGCACGTGCAGCGCACCATCTGTTCGCGCAGCCGATGGCTCAGGCTGGGTGCTTCGCCGGTCGTTCCGAGGATGAACAGGCCGTGCACGCCTCCCGCGAGCACGTGTTCGATCAGTCGCTCCAGGCCCGCCTCGTCCAGCGTGTCGCGGCCCGTCAGCGGCGTCACCAACGGCGGCACGATGCCCCGCAGCGGCCTCGGCAACGGGTCTGTCTTGGGTGTGGCCACAGATCACCTTTCGTGTCCCGCTTGCGATTGCCTGCCCAGCGCACGCTTGGTCAACAGCCCGACCAGCATTCCCACCAGGAGGATGGCGCTCGTGCCCAGAACGTTGATCAGGAGGCCGCTCATCTCGCTGCGCGAGCCTTCCGGCCAGCGCCAACCAAGGAGATCCTGCGCCTCGGGCAGCGACAGCGTCATCCAGAGCGTAACGAGCACGCCCGCCGTCACGCCGAGAGTCGCCGCCACGCCGCCGGCCCGACGCGAGATCATGCCCAGCAGGAACAGCCCCAGCATGCCGCCCGCCAGGATGCCGGCCATCGTCCACCAGGCGTCGAGGACCGTCTTGGCGCGGGTCATCACAAGGGCGATGGCGGTGCTGCCGATGCCGCAGGCCAGCGTCGAGAGGCGCAGCACCCACATCGACTCGCGGTCCAAGGCAGCGGGCCTGAAGTAGCGGCGGTAAATGTCGCAGTTGATCAGCGTGGCCATTGAGTTGAAGTTGGAATCCGTAGCCGCCGCACAGATGGCCGCAATGACCAGACCCGCAACGCCCGCCGGCAGTTCGGTGTTGATGAAGTGCGGCAGGACTTTGTCGCCCACAACGCCTTCGGGCAGCACGCCGGGCCGGCCTTCGTAGAACGCCCACAGGGCCGTCCCGATGAAGAAGAACACGGCCGACACGGGAATGTACATCAGGGCCGACATCCACACGCTGCGCACCGCCGCCCGGTCCGACTTCGCCGTGATGTAGAGTTGCACGTAACTCTGCGTGATGCCGAAGTTGCGGAGGTTCTCCGCCAGCCCGTATGCCGCCACCACCCAGACCGTCGGCACGAGCAGGCTGCCGGAGAGGCTGCCCAGGCTGAACTTGCCGTGCTCGGCGGCCGCGGTAAAAATGTGCCCAGGCCCGCCCGGCGAGCCAAAGACGAGCCACCCCAGAATGACCAGCGCGCCGATGACCAGGAGGATGCTCTGCGCCACACCGGTCCAGATGACGGCCTCCGTGCCGCCGAGGAGCGGGTAGATCGTCATCACAACGCCGAGGGCAACGATGAGCGTCGGCACGTCAAGCCCGACCAGCCCGGCAAGCGGCAGCGTCAGCAGGTACATGACGCTGCCCGTCCGCACGAGCATCGTCAGAAGGTAACAGACGACCGCGTAGGTGCGCGCCCACGGGCCGAAACGGTTCTCCAGGTGATGGTACGACGAAACCTCGCCGCTCTTGCGGTAGAACGGCACGAAGTACCTCGCGGCGATCCACGCCGCCAGGGGCAGCGTCAGGCTGAAGACGAAGAAGCCCCAGTTCGAGTCGAATGCCTTGCCCGGCAGCGCCAGGAAACTGATGCTCGAAACGAAAGAGCCGAAGATCGTGAGGCCGACCGCCCATCCGGGGATCGCACGCCCGGCCGACATGAACCGCTCGGCGCTGCGATTGCGGCGCACAAACCACGAACCGAGAACAACGATGCCCACCAGGTACGCGACGACGACCGCCACATCGATGCCGGATTCCAAGCACTGCTCCTTGCCGATGTCGCACGCCACACGGTGCTTGGGGGGTTCCAAGTTCCGGCCGTCCGGACCTACGGGCCGGGGACGGCCGGTTCGACGCCCAGTTTCGCGGCCAAGTCGGCCTTCCACTCGTCGCCGAGTTCCTGGACGGTGCGGCCGGTGAGTTCCTTCCACAGTTCGTCGCTGTACCGGCCCTCGCCCTTCCATGCGGGCGTGCCGTTTATCTCCAGTTCGGCCTTCTCGCCCCGCACCGTCAGTTTGAAATGGTTCCACTCGCCGGGCTTGATGAGGTCGGTGCGCTGGCACTTGGCGCCTTGGAGGCCTGCGGCGTTGCCTTCCTCGCCCTTGCGCAGGTTGACCTGGTATCGCGGCGGCCAGGGGCTCTTGTCGGTCATCATGGTTGCGTCATGGCGGAAATAGATACCGCTGTCGTACTTGTCCGGCTTCAGGGCCTTCCAGTCCAGTTCGAGGACGAAGTCGCCGTACTTCTGCTCGCTCTGGACGAGGCCGTTGCCCGCCTTGATGAGGATTTCGCCGCCATCGACCTCGGCCTCGCACTTAAGGACGGTCCAGCCCTTGAGCGTCTTGCCGTCAAAGAGGGGGATTCGCTCCGCCGCCGCGGCCGCGGCCCAGAGCGCCGACAGGCACAGGATGGCGGCGGCGATTCTCGTGCCATTGACCCTGAGATTCACGTTCTCCCTCTCTCTGTGTGCCGGTCCGCCGGTCTTCGCGCCGGTCGTCCGGCATCGGGGCGCCCGTTCACTGCCGCTCATGGTAGCGTCCGCCCCGCCCCATCACAACTTCCTTCCCGTGCTGACCCGCCCGAGATCTGCGGCGGGATCGTGAGATGGAGATGCTGGCGCTCGCGCAAGGGAAAGGCTGCCCCAAAGCGGCCCTCGGAAATCCGGCTCCCCGGGGAGGGCTCGAACCTCCAACCAAGCGGTTAAGGGCCGCCTACTGTACCGTTGCGTCAGCGGAAAATGGGCATGCCGGGGCGAAGCGCGGCCGAGGCGGCGATATTCGCTTTTCCCCGTCGGCCGGGCGCGATAGAGTGGCCGGCCGCGCGGCGGGCCAGGGGCGGGGGCGGTGCTTTCGTTTGCGAAACCCGCGCGCCGGCCGCAGACGCGAAAGGCTGAACGCAGGGGGCGCAGAGAGGACATATTCTTTTGTCTCTTACTCAATTTATCTTTTCTCTGCGTTCTCTGCGTTGAATCGAATGGCGGCCACAACTTCCGCGGCGCGAAGATCGGCGCCCGGCCAAGGAGACGCCCGATGAAGACGCAGGCACAGGTGCTGGCGGCCTTCAAGCAGCCGCTCCAGATGCAGGACTTCGACCTTCTGCCGCTCGGGCCGGGCGAGGTGCTGGTGCGGGTCACGGCGGCGGGGGTGTGCGGGTCGGACCTGCACCAGGCCTCCGGCGATGATCCGCGGACGCCGCTGCCCATCGTCCTGGGGCACGAGGGCGTGGGCGAAATCGTCGAAATCAAGGGCGAAAAGACCGACATCGCCGGCCGGCCGCTGCGCGCGGGCCAGGCCGTGCTGTGGAACCGCGGCGTGGTGTGCGGCCGGTGCTTCTACTGCCTGCGCGGCGAGCACCACCTGTGCGCGAAGCGGTTCGTGTACGGCATCCACCGCTCCACGGCCGCGGCGCCGCACGTGGTGGGGTGCTACAGCCGGCATCTGCCGCTGGACGCCCGGACCGACATCATCGCCATCGACGACGTGGCGCCGGAGCACCACAAGACGCTGGTTACGGCCTCGTGCAGCGGCTCGACGGCGGCGCACGCCTTCGACCTGTTCGAGCCGAAGAACGGCGAGACGGTGGCGGTGCTGGGGGCCGGGCCGCTGGGGTGCTTCACGGCGGCGCTGGCGCGCGAGTGCGGGGCGGGGCGGATAATCATGATCTCGCGCTCGGAGGGCCGCCTGGAACTTGCCCGCCGCTTCGGGGCGACCGACGTTATCACGATCAAGCGCACTACGCCGGATGAGCGGCGCGAGTTCGTCCGCGCGGCCACGGGCGGCCGCGGGGCGGATGCCGTGTACGAGTGCGTGGGCAAGGCCGACGTGGTCCGCGAGGGCCTCGGCCTGGTGAGGCCCGGCGGGTGGTTCATCACGTCCGGCTTCGGCCAGCCCGGCGGCAAGATGGAGTGGGACCCGTTCTGGGACCTGACGCGGCCGGACCTGAAGTACGTGGGCGTCTGGGTCAGCCACACGCGGCACCTGGTGCGGGCGCTTGGGCTGATGAAGCGGCGCCTGGCGGACTTCGCGCTCATGGTCACCCCCGCGCTGCCGCTTGCGGAGGCGAACAAGGCCCACGACCTGATGCGCCGCGGCGAGGCGATGAAGGCCGTCCTCCTGCCGTAGGCGTCGCCCGCCGCCGCTTGACGGCGGCGGCTCGGGCGTGGCCCGCCAAACCGTTGACCCGCCCGCGCGCCGCCGATACAGTAAGCACGCCGCGCGCCAGGCAGGGGCAAACGCATGGCCGCAGAACTGGCTTACGTGCTCATTACGCCTTACAGCCTCCACAAGAGCCGCACGGGGGGCATCATCGGCAGGCTGCTCAGCCTGACGGACCTGGACCTGGCGGGCGTCCACATGTACGCCCCCGGCGACGCCTGGGTCGAACGATACCTGGACATCCTCCGCAAGAGCGACCTGGGGAACCCCGTGCGCGAGGCGTTCATCCAGTACGTGGACGAGCACCTGCGGCGCGACAACGCCCTGGGCCTCTCCAACCGCTGCATGATGCTGCTCTTCAGGGGCGAGAACGCCCTGAATCACCTGCTGGACGACGTGGTCGGCCACGCGACGCCCAAGGTGGAAGGGCACACCGTCCGGGGCACGTACGGCGACTTTCAGCATACACCCAACGGTATAATTAAATATTTTGAGCCTGCCGTCATCTGCGGGCCGGACCCGGCCACGGTGGAGGAGGAACTGCGGTTCTTCGCCTCCACGGCGGCCACCGACGGCGGCGTGGTGGAGGACGCCGTCCGCCTGCCGCCCGACGCAAAGAACGTCCAGACGGAACTCGTGATACTTAAGCCCGAGAACTTCGAGAAGCGCAGCCGCCGGCCGGGCAACATCATCGACGTGTTCTCCCGCACCGGCTTCTTCATAGTCGGCGCGAAACTCCTCGGCATGACCCCCGCCCAGGGCGAGGCGTTCTACAGGCCGCTGCTGGACGTGTTCCGCGAAAAACTCCAGGGCAACATCGAGGCCGTCCTCCGGCAGAAACTCAAGGCCGCCTTCGACTTCGACCTGCCCGACGAGTTCTTCCAGGCCGCCCGCCGACTTCTCGCCGACCGCCACGCCCGCACCGAGTTCGCCAAGATCGTCCGGTACATGACCGGCATGGACGTCCGCAAACTGAAGGACGAGTCGGAGCGCGACAGGCCCGGCCCCGTCCGGTGCCTGGCCCTGCTCTACCGCGGCCCGGACGCCATCGAAAAAATACGCTACTGGCTGGGCGCAACGAACCCCGAAAAGGCCGAGTCGGGCACCGTCCGCAGCGACTTCGGCCGGGACCTCATGCGAAACGCCGCCCACGCCTCCGACTCGCCCGAAAACGCCCAGCGCGAACGCAAAATCATCGGCATGTGGCAGACCGACCCCGAACCGGAGTTCAAGAAGACCATCGAGGAGTTCCTGGCCGAACAGAAAAAATAGGGAGGAATCATGCCCGGCCGAACACGCCGCCAGTTCCTGAAAAGCCTCGGCGCCGCCGGCGCCCTTGCCGCCGGACTCCCGGCCGCCATGAGCGGATGCCAACACGCGCCGGTCGGCAAGGCCGCCCCGTCCTCCGCCCCCGCCGCCGCGCGCCCGAACGTCCTGTTCATCCTGACCGATGACCAGCGCTTCGACGCCCTATCCTGCGCCGGCCACCCGTTCCTCGCGACCCCGCACCTGGACCGCCTCGCGGCCGAGGGCGCAAGGTTCGCCAACGCCTTCGTCACCACGAGCCTGTGCTCCCCCAGCCGCGCATCGCTCCTGTCGGGCCTGTATCCGCACGGCCACGGGGTCCTCAATAACTTCACCGATTACCCGGCCGACCTGGCGTCCTGGCCGCGCACGCTCCAGCAGGCCGGCTACGAGACGGCCTACGTCGGCAAGTGGCACATGGGCGAGCAGAGCGACGAGCGGCGCCCCGGCTTCGATTACTGGGTCAGCCACAAGGGCCAGGGCAAGTACACGGGCACGGAGTTCAACGTCGACGGCCGCCGCCGGACGCCGCCCGGCTACTACACGCACGCCGTAACGGACTTCGCCGTGGAGTGGCTGAAGCGGCCGCGCACCCGGCCCTTCGCCCTCATCCTCGGCCACAAGGCCCCGCACACGCCGGTGGAGCCTGAAGCCAAATATGAACACATCTTTGACGCCATCGACATCCGGTACCCGGCGTCGGCCCTGGCCCTCGAAGGCAAACCCGACTGGATACGCCAGCGCCTCGACACCTGGCACGGCATCTACGGGCCGCTGTGGGGCTTCCGCGAGAAGTTCCCCGACCGCCGCCCGGAGGCGGTCGCCCACTTCGCCCGCTTCGTCCGCGCATACCTGGCCACCATAAAGAGCGTCGATGACAGCGTCGGCCGCATCTGCCGGGCGCTGGCCGACCTCGGGCAACTCAACAACACGCTCATCGTATTCGCGGGCGACAACGGCTTCTTCCTGGGCGAGCACGGCATGATGGACAAGCGCGCGATGCACGAAGAGAGCATCCGCGTGCCGCTCATCGTGCGCTACCCGCCGCTGATTGCGCGGCCGCGGGTCGTGCGCGAGATGGTCCTCAACGTCGACCTTGCGCCGAGCGTCCTTGACGTCTGCGGCCTGCCGCCGCCGGCCGGGGTCCACGGCGCGTCGTGGAAGCGCCTGGCGGCCGGCGACGCATCCGGGTGGCGCCGCTCGTGGTATTATGCGTATAACTACGAGAAGGAGTTCCCGTACACGCCGAACGTTCGCGGCGTGCGGACGGATGAATGGAAATACATACATTATCCCCACGGC
>VGYT01000122.1 GCA_016872895.1 Planctomycetota bacterium | reverse complement strand
CGGCGCCGGGGGGCGGTTTCTGGAGTTCGGCGGGCGACCGGGGCGCGGTGCGGGCGAGGACGAACTTCGCGCCGGCGGCCTCAGCGGTGAGTTTCCCGTTCTCGATGGCGCCCTTTTCGCCGCCGGGGCCGGAGAGCGCCACCTTGCCTCCTTCGAGTTTGCCCGCCAGTTCCGCCTTCTTCCGTCCGCCATCCATGAGGTTGACCCTGTAGGCCCCGCCGCCCTGGCTGATGACCTGCGCCGAGGCCGCAACAATGGGCCAGGGCATCTCGGTGTTCGCACCGCCGACCTTGCCCGCGTAAAGGCCGTGGATGCCGTCGTCAGGTTCCTCGGCGGCCCTGGGGGCGGCCTCCTTGACTGCCTTTGCGGGCTCCGCCTTGGCGGCCTTCGCCGATTCCGGCTTCGCAGGGGCCGCTTTCTCTGCCGCAGGCCCTGCCCCCGCGACCAGCACCATCAGGGCCCCGACGAGCATCACCGCAACGTTGCGTTCCATGTCATGTCTCCTCAGGCGGCGCCGTGCCGGCGACGGCTGAACGCTCATGCGTCGCCGTACCGGCGACGGCTGAACGGCTGCGCAAAATCGCGGGCGGCGCCCCGTCAGTCCTTCAGTTCCACCAGCCAGATGTTGCGGAACCGGACGGGGTTGCCATGGTCCTGGAGCATCAGCGGCGCGGGCGATTTGACGGGGCCGCCCACGCCCGCCGTCGTCACGTGGTCAACCTTGACATCCTTGTGTATCTCGATGCCGTTGTGCAGCACGGTCATGAGGGCCGGCTCGACGATCTTGCCGTCCGCCACCTTCGGCGCCTTGAAGGTGATGTCGTACGTCTGCCAGCGGCCGGGGGGCAGGCTGGCGCTGGTCTTCGGGGCGCTCACGCTGTAGATGCCGCCGCACTCGTTGTCCTTCGGCGCAAGGCCGAAGGAGTCCAGCACCTGGCACTCGTAGCGGCTCTGCTGGTACACGCCCGAGTTGCCGCGAGCCTGCCCGCGCGCCGCCGGCATATACGGGCATCGGAACTCAAGGTGGAGCCGGATGCTGCCGAACTCTTGCCTTGTCTGGATGTTGCCGCCGCGCACGAGGATGCTGCCGTCGTCCTGGGGGGGCCACAGGGCAGGCTCGCCCTTCATGTTCGCCCAGGCGGCCAGCGACGGGGGCTTGCCTTCCTCGAAGGGCAACAGGACGACGGCGCCCGCGGGGGGCTTCTGCCCCTCGGTGGGCGAGCGGCGGAAGGACCCCTCAAGGCGGAACTTGCCGAGGCGCGACTCCGCGACAAGCGACTTGCCGCCTTCGACCGTTCCGTTCCACTCCACGTCGCCGCCCTTTCCGGTCAGTGGGACGGTCTTGCCCTCGGCTTTGCCGGAGAGTTCAATCTTGAGCGGCTGTTCGCCTTCCGTGGCGAGCACAACACGGAACCTGGCGGCGCCTTCGCCGATAACCGCCGCAAAGGCCTTATCGGGCTTGGCCCGCTCGGCGGGCAGGAAATGGCCCTCGTACTCACCCTGGATGCCGTCATCCGGCTCTTCCTGCGGCGTGGGGGCGGGCGGCTTGGCCGGGGCCTTCTCGGCGGCGGGAACCTTGGCCGCGGCGGCCCGGCCGGCAACGGGCCAGGCGCAGAGGCACGCCGCGAGCGCCGTCACAGTGAGCAGCACGGCTGCGCGAGGGAACATGAGCCATCTCCTTATCATAATCTGTCGGTGTTTCGGAGCACTTGCGTGCTTCCGCACACGGCTCCAGCGGCAACGGCTCGCGCCGCGAGGGCGCATCACCATTCTCCAAAACGGACGACCTTGCGCCCATCGGAATCCTGGAGAGCGAGCATGCCTGCCACGTCGGGGTGAGCGGCGCAGTAGTCCCGCACCTCGTCGGGCGTCATCACGTAGAAGGCCGTGGACAGGCAGTCGGAGAGCGCGGCCGAGCCTGCCGCCGCCCACGCCCCCAGTTTGCCCGACGCCGGCCGGGCTGCACGCGGGTCGATTATCTGCGACCGGCCGCCCAGCACGGCCGAGCCGCTCAGCGCACGGTCCTTAAGGACCGCCTCGCCGAGCGACTGCCGCGGGTCCTGAGGGTCGCGCAGCGCCACGCGCCACCCCTCCCGCCCCGGCGGCGAGCCGGAGGCCAGGACGCTGCTCATCCCCCCGTGCACGAGGGCCGCGCTGATGCTCCACTCACGCAGCAGGCCCATCATGTGGTCCACGGCGTAGCCCTTGCCGACGCCGCCGAGGTCCACGATTACGCCGTCCGCCCGGACGCCCACCATGTGCTCCTCCGGCGCGAGGTCCAGCAGGTGCATGCCCGTGCGCGCCCGGACGGCCTGGAGTTCTTCGTCCGATGGCCGGCGGTACGAGCCGTCCGGATTGCGGCAGCAGGCCACCAGGGGGCCGACTGTCACGTCGAACGCCCCGCGCGTGTCGGCATGGACTCTCGCGGCCAGGGCCAGGCACTCCATCGCGGCGACGCCGACGCGGCCGCGCTCGCCCGCGCGGAGGGCGTTAATCTGCGAGACGTCGCTTGAGGGGTCGAAGCGGCTGAGTTCGCGCTGGAGGCGGTCGAGTTCATCGAACGCCGCCTCCGCAGCCTGGCGGGCGTAACGGGCCTCCTGGCCGACAACGAGAATCTCGAACACCGAGGCCATCGCCAGGTGCGCGAAGCGGTGGACAGCCGCGGCGGGCCGGCCCGCGGCATCGACCGAAAACGTTTCCGGCGGCGGACTCATGGCCCACCTCCGCCGGGCCCCCTGCGATCCTGAAGTGATGCCTGCTGCGCCAGCATGGCGTCCCATATATCCTGCCGCACGTACACCGACAGAAGCACCGCGGGGCGCAAACCGTAAATACTCTGGCGGTTGTACTGCCCTTTGAGGGCGGCATCGACCGCCGGCTGCACGTCGGGCGACAGGATGACCACGGCCGGCGGCGGCAGACGCTGCACGTCCGCTGCCCACGCGGCCGCATCGTGCCAGTACCCCACGTGGTCCTGGTTAAAGCGCCGCAGGTACCACGGCAGCGGCCAGTAATTCTCGGGCGTGACCACGTGGATCATCATGTCGCGGCCGTGGGGGGCCGCGCGGGCAAGGCGCTCCATCTGCTCGGCCAGGTTCAGCAGGTCGGTAGAGGTATGTGCGTAGAACAGGGGGTTGCGCTGGTCGGCGTAGAAGCGGTAGTTCAGCAGGTACGACTGCCGACCGAGGTGCACGGCGGCGGCAGCCAGGACGACGCAGGCGGCCATCCGCAGCGGCAGCAGCCGCATCAGCCGGACGATCGCCACGGCCCCCACGCCGGCAAGCAGAATCATTCCGTGCAGGAAACTCAGCATGCACCAGGGCGTCTTGTACGGAATGGCCGCGTAGAGCGCCGTCAGAACAATCGTGTAGAAGGCGAGGAAGCGCGCAAGCGGCCGATGCCCGGCGGGCAGGCCGCCGCGCATGAGCGCGGCAACCGCGCCCGCCAGCGCCAGGCCAACGATGAGCCCCTCCGTCCAGAAGAAGCCCCGCGCCGGCCGGTCGGCAATAAGCATCTGAAGGTAGAAGTACCACGGGTGAGCGTGCAGGCCCTCGCCGCCCGCCCGTCCGGAGTACGTGACGTAAGCCAGGATGGAATCGAGCGGCCCGCGCGGATTTGCGCCGAACGAGGAGAACAGCACTGCCGCAACGACCACGGCCGCCCCGGACGCGGCCGCAAGCCCGGCGCGACGGGGCCGCAACCACTCGCGGATGGCCGGCGACGCACCGTCTCTCCACCGCGTCCAGAGAATCGTCAGTGCTAGGCCCGCCGCCATCGCCGCGCCCGCCAGGACCCACGTCTCCTTCGTGGCGTGCATGAGGCCGACGGCCGCGCCCGCCGCCGCGGCCCACGCGACGGACTTCCCCCGCACGTACCGCCACCCGCACGCAATGGCCGCGAAGGTGAAAAAAACCAGCAGCGTCTCCTGGATGTAGTAGCGCGAGAAGTAGACCATCGCGGGCGAAATGGCCGCCAGCGCCCCCGCCACAACCGCTGCCGCGCGGCCAAGGCCGTCGCCCACCAGCGCGAGGAGCAGGATTCCCGCGATGCCGAACACGACCGGCACAATGCGGAACAAGACCTCGTCGGTCTCAGCGAAGGTGCGGGCACTGCTCAGCCACCACGAGGGCAGCGTCAGGTAGTAGAGGCTCGGCCCGTGATGCTCTTCGGGGTCGTAGCGGTAAACGCCGGTCTCAAAAAGGATGCCGGCCTTTGCGGCCTGGTTGGCCTCGTCGCCGTGCATCGGCCGCAAAGCGAGCCGTGGCAGGCGAAGCGCCGACGCTCCGACTGCCACGGCCAGGATTCCAATCACGAACCAGGCGGACGGGCGGTTCATTTGGCCGCTTTGCCGTAGACCTCCACCTCGATGTAGTGGTTCTGGTCGTTGGAGGTGTTGCCCTTGGAGTACAGGCGCACGTAGCGGCCCTTGACGCCCTTGCAGTCGGGCCCGCGCGCATCAACCAGGCGGCCGCGGAAGTCCTCGATGAACTCCAGGTCCTTGCCGATGCCCAGGCCGGAGGAGTTGTCGAAGTCGTTGTTGTAAACCGTCTTGACGTTCTCGATGAAGTCGGCGTCGTCGGCCACATGGACCACGAAGTCGTGGTACACGCGGCCCTCGGCGTGGTAGTGCCACACGAGGATGGCGTAGATGACGGCCGGCTCGCCCAGGTCCACCTGGACCCACTGCTTGCCGGGTCCGAGTTCGACGAAGGAGCCGTCGGAGCCTTCCTTGTCTCCGTCGGTGATGAGTTTGATCTCGCCGATGATCGGCTCCATGTCGCTGGACGTGACCTTCTTGCCTTTGGCCAGGTTGACCGTGCCCGGGGGCGCCAGGAAGGGCGGGCGGTTCTTGTCGACGTACTTTTCGAGGGTCGGGGCGGGCTTGATGTTCTTGGGGGTGCCCTCGAAGAGGGCCTTCGGGAGTTTGATCTCGACGGCCTCGAGTTTCTCGCCGCCCGGCCCGGCCGGCGACGCGGGCGCCGCCCCCGCCGCCGGACTCTCCTTGGCCGGGGCCGCCGGAGCCTCCGCCGCAGCCCGAACGGCCGGCACTACCACGAAGGCGAGCCCCGCCAGGCCCGCTGCCACAATCAACCCTGCTGCCATCAATCTCGTTCTCATGGTCTTGCTTCCTGCTCCTCGGAAACCCTGTTGACCCGGCCCGCGGCACGCCCGCCGGGCCCGTTTTCACCTTAAGGAACCGCCTTCCAGGCGCCTGGTGTCGCTAGAAAGTAGCGTCCGGACGCCGCGCCGTCAAGCGCGAAGCCCCACTCGCCAGGCTGCCCCTTACGTCAGACGCCGCGGCGGCGGGCGGCATTCACCTCCCCCGCCGGATTGCCCGTATCTTCCCTATGCTCTCGCGGTTTGATACACTAATCACGCGAAGAAAATCGGCATGGTTCAAAGCCCCCGGCACCGCCGGGGGATGGTCGGCCCGCACCATCCATCCCCACGCGGTGCGTGGGGCTTGTTTGAACCATGCCAGAAAATCCGCGACAGACCGTCCAGCATACGGGGAAACTGAGGGGCGCCAAGGTGCTCGGCAACAGTTGTCCTCCGTCGGCGAAGGGCACCACAGAAAAGGAGAGTCAGAGATGCGACGCGCATGCTGGTTCCTGGGACTCACCGCGCTGGTAGCCATGTTTGCCGTCGGCCGGGCCCATGCGGCCGAGCCGGGCGCGCCGGCCGCGAAACCGAAGGCCGACAAGCCCATCAGCGAAGACGTGCTGAAGAAGGTCGAGGCCGCGCTGCCCGACAGGCCCTGCGCCCCGCCCGCCAGGCCCCGCAAGATGCTCATCCTGACGGTAACGAAGGGTTTCCGCCACGCCTCCATCCCGCTGGCCGCGGCAACGCTTGAGATGATGGGGAAGAAGACCGGCGCGTGGGAGGCCACGAGCACAGACGACGTGAGCATGCTCAAGGCGGCCACGCTCAGCCGCTTCGACGCCCTCTGCTCCGACCAGTGCACCGGCGACGTCACCAGAGACGCCCCGGACGCCGACGAAATCAAGAAGAGCATCGTTGACTTCATAAGCGGCGGCAAGGGCCTCGTCGGCGTCCATGCCGCAACGGACGTCGGCGGCTGGAACTTCCCGGAGTTCAAGGAGATGATGGGCGGCGTGTTTGCGGGGCACCCTTTCCGCAGGATCTCCGTCAAACTCGATGACCCCGCCAGCCCCATCAACGCCGCCTTCGAGGGCAAAGGCTTCGAAATCAGCGACGAGATTTACACCTTCAAGGAGCCCTACTCGCGCGAGAAACTCCGCATCCTCATCTCCATCGACTGGGAGAACGCCGGCCTTAAGGGCGGCACCCGCGCCGACAACGATTATGCCCTCAGTTGGATACGCGAGTACGGCAAGGGCAGGGTCTTCTACTGCGCCTTCGGCCACGAGGACGCCATCTGGTACAACCCGACCATCCTGAAGCACTACCTGGCGGGCATCCAGTACGCCCTGGGCGACCTGAAGGCCGACGCCACGCCCAGCGCCAAGGCCCGCATCCAGCCCGCGCGCGGCCCGGTGCTGCCTCCCCAGCCGGAGAAGGCGAAGCCTGCGGCCAAGCCTGCGCCGAAGGTCAACCAGGCCCCGCGCGTCCTCCACGCTCCGATGGCGGCGGCCGCCGCCGCCACGGTCTCCGCCGCGCCGCCGCCCGAACCCTCGGGCCTTAAGCCCGACGCCCAGGGCTGGATCACCCTGTTTGACGGCAAGAACCTCGACGCCTTCCAGAAGCCCCCCGCCGACAAGTGGAAGATCATCGACGGCGTCCTTACCTGGGAGAAAGGCTGCGGCAACCTCTGGACCAGGGACAAGTTAGGCGACTTCGTCCTGGACCTCGAAGTCAAGTGCGAGAAGGGCACCAACAGCGGCGTCTTCCTCCGCTCGGCCGAGGGCGAAAGGAACTGGCTCCACGGCTCCATCGAAATCCAGGTGGCCGGCACGCAGGGCGACCGCAAGCCCGGCAAGCACGACCTCGGCTCGGTTTACGACGTGCTTGCCCCGGCCGTCGCCGCCGAGAAGCCCATCGGCCAGTGGAACCGCATGGTCATCACCTTCAAGGGCAACAGCCTCCAGATAACCCTCAACGACAAGCCCATCATCAACGCCGACCTGAACCAGTGGACCGAGGCCGGCATGAACCCCGACGGCTCGAAGAACAAGTTCAAGACCGCCTACAAGGACATGGCCAAGGTCGGGTTCCTCGGCCTCCAGGACCACGGGGCGCCCGTCTGGTACCGCAACATCAAGGTCAAGCCGCTCTCCTCCGCCGCCGCACCCACGAAAGGCGGCTCAGGAAGCCGATAGGAAGCGCGCGGCGCGCTTCGCATCATGGCTGTGACGCACGGCCGTGCGCGGGCCCGCGGCATTGCGGCGGCGGCCCGCGTTCAACGGCCGAGCGCGCGGCGGGCGGCGGCGGCAACGTCCTCGGCGCGCGGGATGCAGGCCTGCTCCAGGTTCTTCGCGTACGGCATGGGAGCGTCGGCGCCGGATACGCGCTCCACGGGCGCATCTAACTCATCGAAGATGTTTTCATAGATGTTTACGGCCACCTCGGCCGCGATGCCGCAGACGGGCGGCGGCTCCTCCACCACCACGGCGCGGTGCGTCCGGGCGACCGACTCAAGCACCGCCGCCTTGTCCCACGGGCGCAGGCTCCTGAGGTCAATCACCTCGGCCCCGACGTTCTCGGCCTCCAGCAATGCCGCCGCCGCCAGCGCGGCGTGCGTCATCGCGCCGTAGCCGACCACGGTGACATCGCGGCCGGGGCGCAGGACCTGCGCCTCGCCGATGCGGGCCGGTTCCATCTCGGCGGGCACTTCGCCCGCGAGGTTGTAGAGGCCCTCGTGCTCCAGGAATATGACCGGACCGGCGTCGCGCAGGGCCGCCTTCAGCAGACCCTTGGCGTCGGCCGGCGTCGCGGGGCACAGCACCTTCAGGCCGGGCGTGTGTACGAAGTGCACCTCCAGGCTGTGCGAGTGCTGGGCGCCCAGCTGGTGCCCCCCGCCGCCGGGCATGCGGAGGGTAACCGGCAGCGCCGCCTGGCCGCCGAACATGTAGCGCATGACGGCCAGGTGGTTGAGGATCTGGTCCATGGCCACGTAGGCGAAGTTGACGGTCATCAGTTCCGCCGCCGGCCGCAGGCCCCCCAGGGCCGCGCCGATGGCCGTGCCCACGATGGCCGCCTCCGAGATGGGCGTGTCGAAGACGCGCTCCGGGCCGAACTCCTTCAGGAGGCCGCGCGTGACCTTGAAAGAACCCTCGTACTCGGCCACGTCCTCCCCGAAGACGATGATCGATGAATCGCGATGCATCTCTTCGAAGAGCGCCTGGTTGACCGCTTCGCGGTACGTGATTTTCGGCATGAACGGCCCCCGCCTCCTGTTACGAGGCTGCTCTGCCCGGCGGGTCGGGAGACCCGCCGCGGAAAGCCGTGGCCTGCCGCACAAAGCCGCGCGGCAACGCCCGCGCCCGCCCCCGAAGGGATCCCTTCGGGACAAGGCGGGCCGCTGACCGGGAAACAACTACTCGGCGTAAACGTCTTCGAGGCGCTTTTCGGGCGGCAGTTCCCTGCCCGCCTCGGCGAAGCGCACGGCCTCGTCCAGTTCCCGGGCCACGCGCGCGTCGATGGCCGCGAACTCCTCCTCCCCCGCCTCGAAATCGTCCTGGATGATGCGCTTCAGGTGCGGCAGCGGGTCGCGGCTTTTCCAGTATTCCACCTCTTCCTTCGAGCGGTACGTGCCGGGGTCCGACATCGAGTGGCCGCGGTACCGGTAGCACTTGGCCTCGATGAACGAGGGTCCCTTGCCGGCCCGCGCGGCGGCGACGGCCCGCCCCGCCGCCGACTGCATCTTGAGGAAGTCCATGCCGTCCACCGTGGAGACAGGCATGTCGTACGCCGTGGCCTTCGCGGCCAGGGATTCCCGGGCGCTTGAGCGCGGCACGCTGGTGCCGATGGCGTAGTAGTTGTTCTCGCACACCCACACCACGGGCAGTTTATACAATGAAGCCATGTTCAAGGCTTCATGATAAACGCCCTGGTTGGTGGCCCCGTCGCCGAAGAAGCACACGACCACGCGGTCCTCCTTCCGGTACGCGGCGGCCTTCGCCAGGCCCGCCGCGATGGGGCACATGCCGGCCACGATGGCGTAGCCGCCCAGGAAGTTGATGCCGCGGTCGAAGAGGTGCATCGACCCGCCCTTGCCCTTGCAGCATCCGTCCTCGTGTCCGAAGAGTTCGGCCATCGCGCGGCGCGGGTCGCCGCCGCGGATAAGGTAGTACGCGTGGTCGCGGTACGAGCCGATGACGTAATCCTCCTTGCGCAGGTGCCACATGGCGCCGACGGCCACGGCCTCCTCGCCGGAGTAAAGGTGGCAGAAGCCGCCGATGCGGCCCTTGAGGTACTGCTCGGCCACGCGGGCCTCGAAGCCGCGAGCCAGCCGCATCAGGTAGTACGCATGCAGCAGTTCGGATTTTTTCATCGCGACGGCCTCGCAGGGCGCCCCTGCCCTCTGCGGTCCATCATACCGGCCGCGCGGCCGGAGTGCATCAACACGCATCGGTCGCGCCGAAGGCAGCCGCCTCCTCGCGGCCGGGGCGCGCCTGGTATCTCCCGCGCAAACCGCCCCGTCAGAGCGCCGCCAGTATGCCGCCATCTACATAGATGATTTGGCCGCTCACGAAGTCCGACGCCCGCGACGCCAGGAACACGGCCGCCCCGATGAGTTCCTCCGGCCTCCCCCAGCGTCCGGCCGGGGTGCGGGCGCGGAGCCACGCGTCGAACTTCGGGTCCGCGGCCAGCGGGCGGGTCATCTCCGTCAGGAAGTACCCCGGGCCGAGGCCGTTCGCCTGGATGTTGTGCCGCGCCCACTCAACCGCCATCGCGCGCGTGAGCATCTTCAGGCCGCCCTTCGCTGCGGCGTAGTTGGCGGTGGTGGCCCGCCCCAACTCGCTCATCATGGAGCAGATGTTGATGATCTTGCCGCCCTGCCGCGCAATCATGCCGCCCGCCGCCCGCCTGCTCACCAGGAACGCCGACGTCAGGTTCGCATCGAGCACGGTTCGCCAGGCCGCCTCGTCCATCTCCAGCAGGGCGGCGCGCCGCTGGGCGCCGGCGTTGTTGACCAGGATGTCGATGGGGCCGGCCTCTCGCTCGGCGGCCGCCACGCCGCGGTCCACCGCCGCCGCGTCGGTCACGTCGAACGCCGCGCCGTGGGCGGCAAGCCCCGCTGCGCGAAGGCCCTCGACGGCCCGCGCCAGTTTCGCCTCGTCGCGGCCGTTCAGGACCACCGCCGCCCCCGCCTCTGCCAGGCCGCGCGCAATGACCAGGCCCAGCCCCTGACTTGAGCCCGTCACCAGGGCCGCGCGGCCCCCCAGGTCAAACAGCGCCGTGCTCATGGCTCGCCGCCCTTCCTGCCGCACGCATTGTTGACAGGCCGCGCCGGCAAGCGTAGTTTACCGTGCGGGCCAAGGTGGAGGAAGCGTTCATGGACTACCGGCGCATCATTCCGTGCCTCGACACGAAGGACGGGCGGCTCGTCAAGGGCGTGAACTTCGTGGGCCTCAAGGAACTGGGCGACCCGGCCGAGGCCGGCGCCGCCTACAGCGAGGCCGGGGCCGACGAACTCGTGCTTCTTGACATCACCGCCACGGTCGAGAACCGCCGCACCCTCCTGAGCGCGGTCCAGCGCACGGCCGCACGCATCAAGATTCCGCTGACCGTGGGCGGCGGCATAAAGACCCTCAAGGACATCGAGGACGTGCTGGCGGCCGGGGCGGCCAGGATATCCATCAACACGGCGGCCGTGCTGCGCCCGGAGTTCGTTGCCGAGGCCGCCGACAAGTTCGACAGCGCCGCCGTAACCGTGGCCATCGACACTCGCAAGAATACAGATATGCCGTCAGGCTTCGAGGTGATGATAAACGGCGGACGCATCGGCGCGGGCCTCGACGCCGTCGAGTGGGCACGCCGCGCAGAGGACCTGGGCGCGGGCGCCCTCCTTCCCACCAGCATGGACGCCGACGGCACGCTGGCCGGCTACGACATCCCCATGACGCGCGCAATAGCCGACGCCGTCAGCATCCCCGTCATCGCCAGCGGCGGCGCGGGCAAACTCGCCCACCTGCGCGAGGCCATCGTCAAGGGCCACGCCGACGCCGTCCTCGTCGCCTCAATCGCCCACTACGGCAAGTTCACCATCCGCCAGATGAAGGAGTACCTGGCGAAGCACGGCATCCCCGTGCGGCTGACGCAGTGAGGGGGCGGCGGGTGTGCATCAGGCGCCGAGGCGTTCAGGCGTTGCGCGGCAGGTCTTCCACCCCTTGCGCAGCAGGCCAGGACACTTGCCGCGCAGAACCAGGCGCCATCGCCCACGGGGGAGCGTTCACGTCGCCCCGTCCCAGCAGTAGGTGCAGAGTTTCTCTTTCGGCAGGCCGATGGCGGCAACGAGGTCTTCAAGGCGCTGGTAGCGCAGGGTCGTAAGGTTCAGGCGCTGGCGGATGACTTCCACCATGCGGCGGAAGTTCTCGGAGTCGGGGTCCACGTAGTCGGGCTGGCATCCCTTGCAGTCGGGCTGGAGGGCATGGATGGCCTTGCGGCCGGCAAGGTCCAGTTCGCTGCGCGAGCGCGAGAAGTTCAGGAACCGGCAGCCGTACACCAGCGGCGGGCACGCGGGGCGCATGTGCACCTCCGCCGCGCCGCAGTCGTACAGGCGCTGGATGGTGTCCTTGAGTTGCGTCCCGCGCACGATCGAGTCCTCGCAGAACAGCAGCCGCTTGCCGCGCACCAGTTCCTCAATCGGAATGAGTTTCATCCTGGCCACAAGGTCGCGGACGGCCTGGTCCTGGGGCATGAAACTGCGTGGCCAGGTGGGCGTGTACTTGACGAACGGCCGCCCGTACGGCACGCGGGCCTCGTTGGCGTAGCCGATGGCGTGGCCTGTGCCGGAATCGGGGATGCCGGCGACCATGTCCACGCGGACGTCGTCGCGCCGGGCAAGGGCGGCCCCGCAGCGGTTGCGCACCACCTCCACGTTGATGCCCTCGTAAGAGGACGCCGGGAAGCCGTAGTAAACCCACAGAAATGCACATATCTGCGTGCATGGTCCGGGCGGGCGGAGGCGCTCGGCCCCATCCTCGGTCATCCGCACGATCTCGCCCGGCCCCAGGCAGCAGTGCGCCTCGTAGCCCAGGTTCGGAAAGGCGCACGTCTCCAGCGTGGCGGCCCATGCGCCGTCCTTGCGCCCGATGACGACGGGCGTGCGGCCGAGGCGGTCGCGGGCAACGTAGATGCCCCGCTCGGTAAGCAGCAGGAGCGAGCACGAGCCGTCTATGGCCTCCTGGGCGCGCTGGATGCCGTCCTCGAACGTCGCCTCCTGGTTGATGAGCGTGGCCACCAGTTCCGTCGGGTTGACGGCCCCGCCGCTCATCTCGGAGAAGTGGGTGCGTTTGCCCAGCGCGCGGCGGGCCAGTTCCTCGGCGTTCTGGACGACGCCCACGGTAACGATGGCATAGACGCCCAGGTGCGACCCGATGATAAGGGGCTGGTCCTCGTAGTCGCTGATGACGCCGATGCCCCACCGGCCGCGCATCCGCCCGACGTCCGTCTCGAACTTCGAGCGGAACTGCGAGTTGGTGATGTCGTGGATGAAGCGTATGTAGCCGCCGTCGCCGGCCACGGCCAGCCCGCCCCGGCGCGTGCCCAGGTGCGAGTGGTAGTCGGTCCCGTAAAAGAGGTCCAGGACGCAATCGCCCCGGGAGGCGACGGCGAATATCCCGCTCATGCGTACCCCTTTCCCGCGTGTTCAGCAAGATGCAGCCCGGCGGCGGCCGGCCCACGCCGGACGCCATGCGTGCCACGCCTTCGCAAAAGTGCAAAAGCACGCCACACGGCTACTTCGGCTCGGCCCTGACTCCGACGCGGACGTTGCGGCAATCCTGCAAGTCGAGGACCTGCGGCCAGACCGCGGCCTCCGGCGGGTCGCGGCCGACGCCGCCGATGACCCCGCCCTCAATCGCCCGGCCGGCCAGCGCCGACCGCGGAAACGCCTTCATCGCCTCGGCCGCGATGCGAACCGTCAGCCCGTCCACCGTA
>VGYT01000121.1 GCA_016872895.1 Planctomycetota bacterium | reverse complement strand
CGGGTAACAGTTCCTTGGCCATGGCTTGGCTCCCGTATGCCAGGTTGAACTGTTACCTTCATCGGCAATCTCCGGGGTTGTGAAACAGCTTCTAAACGTTTTACAATGTGCCCAACTCCTCCAGACGCGCGGCGGGAATGAAGTACGCCGTGCGGCGGCGGATCTCGCGGAAGCCCGTCTTCTCGTACAGCCGCATGGCCGCCGTGTTCGAGACGTCCACCGCCAGGCCGATTTGCGGCAGGTTCATGGCAGCGGTATCGCGGACCGCGCGGCAAACGAGGACCTCACCCAGGCCCCGCCGCCGCGACGAGGGCACCACGCCCAGGTACGCCACTTCGCCGCGGCCCTGGAGATTATTGAGGAGCACCACTCCCGCCGGTTCGCCGTCCACAACGGCCAGGCTCCAGGCGCGCGGGCAGAACCGGCCGGTGGCCCTGTGAGTGGCGATGGCGTCGTCCACGGTCCGCAGGCCGGCCAGGCCCGCGCAGTCGAGGCTCTGTTCATACGTGGCGGCGATGGTCCGCGCGAACTGGCCGCGGCGCAGACGCCAGTAATGCCGCCAGGCGATGCCGGCGGGCAGCGGCAGGTGCCGCTCCTCCGGCAGCACGGCCCGCCGCAGGTACGCGAGCACGGCCAGCGTGGCGAAGCCGGCGCGCCGGAGCGCATCCGCCAGCGGGCCGGACCCGTCCGGCTCGACGAGCACCTGGATGAGCCGTGCGCCGTCGCGCGCATGGACCTGCGCAGCAGCCGCGCGCAGCAGCCGCGCTGCGAGCGCCGCGTCCCACTCCGGCAGGCGCGGAGGCATCACGACGGCGCAGCGCCCCGGGCTGGACATGAATCGACATGAGCCGATAATCTCATCGCCGCGAGCCGCCAGGACGCAGTCCGACACGGCCGACTCCGGGAAAGCGGGGGCGCCCTCGGCGGCTGCCGGGCTGGGCAGGGCGCCTTCGAGAAAAACCGCCAGCGGGCCGGCATCGGTGCGCCGGGCGGGCCTGACCTCGATGCCGCTCGCGTCGTTCATGTCCCACGCGCCCGGCCGCAACCTGTGCGTCGGGTTACGGAAAGGCCTTGCGCGGCCGGTCTCCCGACGCGCCGCGCAGCGCACAAGTGCTACGCAACCGGCTCGACCAGCGGCCGCACGTGCTGCTCCACATCGGCCTCCGTCCGGATCTCCGGCACGTCGGCAAAGAGGAACCAGTCTTCGACGTGCTCGACCTTCCTGCCCGGCCGGAGGTTGACGAGCGGCCCGAGCGACTCCACCTCGAGCATGTCGGCGTTCGTGAAGAACTCGGCGTTGCAGCCCATGTCGGGGTACGTGCGGCGGGCCTTGCACGGGAACCGCTTCAGGAACAGGCACCCGCCGACGGCATAGGCGGCCCAGCCTTCGGGGGTGAGGAGGCCGAACTTCTCCGGCCGCGCGGCCGTCGCGTCCTGCCGCAGCAGGATCGCCCGCGCGGCAAACGAGAGGCGAGGGTCGCCCAGGTCGGTGTACGGCCAGAGCGTGATAGTCTGGTTCGGCAGGAGGTCGGCCGGGTGGCTGCCGCGAGGCGGGAGGCCGATGACGGCCGTCCCGCCGGCGGCCATCACCGAGAGCGCCCACGGGGCGAGGCGCACTGGCGCCGAGCCGGTGTTGACAAGCCGGTGCCGCAGGCGCACGTGCGGGCGGCGCTTGTCGAGTATTATGTCGATCTCCTTCTGTATGCCGTTCGGCGTCTCGGGCGCGGGTCGCAGGCGGATGCCGCGCGGCAGTTCCTCGGCCTGGACGGGCCCGTTGTCGGGGAAGTAGGTGGCCACGGGGTCCTCGGGGGCGACCCAGAGTCGGTGCCCGCCGCGGATCTGCCATGCAGGTTCGCCGGCCTTGCCCATCTGGTCGGCGTATTGCTTGAAGACGTTCGCCCGGCCCGGCGCGGCCAGGTGGATGATGCGCGGCCCCACGTCGAGCGTGGCCACGAGTTCGAGTTTCGCGTTCGCCAGGCGCACGTTGCGTTTCCAGCCGCCGTATTCGATTGTTTCCATGGTTCCCTCGCTGCCCGGGATCGGCCTTGATGCGGGCCCGGAATCCGTTTACTCAGTCTAGGGTTTGTGGTACGGTTGCCAAGCAGATTTTTGCGCGGGAATTAGTACGCATGGGGCACCACATGACACGCGACACGATGCGGGCGCTGGAACTGGCGGCGTACGACGGACGCCTTCGCGCGGTCGAGAAGCCCGTGCCGCGGCCGGGGCCGGGGCAGGTGCTCGTCCGAATCGCGGCTGCGCCGGTCAACCCATCGGACCTGAAGTTCATCGTGGGCGCATACGGTCTGCGCAAGCCGCTGCCGGTGGTGCCGGGCATCGAGGGGAGCGGCACGGTGGTGGCGGCGGGGCCGGGCCTGATGGCACGGCTCCAGGTGGGCAAGCGCGTGGCGTGCCTGGCCCCGGAGTCGGGCGACGGCACGTGGGCCGAGTACATGGTGGCCGACGCCCGGCGGTGCATCCCCCTGCGCAAAGAACTGACGCTGGAACAGGGGGCCATGATGGTCGTCAACCCGTGGACGGCATGGGCGCTGGTTGACGTGGCCCGCCGCCGCGGACACCGGGCGGCAGTGCACACGGCGGCCGCCGGGGCGCTTGGGCGGATGCTGGTTCGGCTGGGGCTGCGGCTGGGCTTTCCCATCATTCACATCGTGCGGCGGGCGGAGCAGGCGGAAGCGCTTCGCGGCCTGGGCGCACGGGCGGTGCTCGTCTCATCGGACGGCGATTTCGATGCGCGGCTGGCGGAGGCCTGCCGCACGCTCGGCGCTACCGTGGCCTTCGACGCGGTCGCGGGCGAGATGACCGGGCGGGTCCTTGCGGCCATGCCGCCGGGAAGCACGGCCATCGTCTACGGCTCGCTGTCGGAGGGGCCCGTGACGGCGAACGCATCGCAATTCATCTATGAAGATAAGCGCATCGAAGGGTTCTGGCTCTCGCGGTGGGCGGCAGGCAGGGGCCTCGTCGGCCGCGCGCGGCTGGCGATGGGCCTTCAGAAACACCTGGCGACGGACTTCGCGACCGAGGTCCGCGCCCGCGTGCCGCTGGAGCAGGCCGCCGAGGCCATAGAGGACTACAGGCGGCACATGACTGGCGGCAAGGTGCTTATTATCCCCGGGGAACTGGAAGGGTCTTGAGGCCGCACGGTGCGACGTGCGGGTGTGCGAGCAAAGAACGTCCGGCGGGCGGGCGGTAAGCCGAATTCTGTGGCCCCGGCCGGAGCCGGGGCTGCGGCCATTTGTCTTGGCCGCGAGTTGCCGCGCGGCTCAAAGCAGCCAACCCGGGGCTTATCCCGGCCGAAGCCGGGAGCGGAGCGGGCCGCTCCGTCGCCCCCTATTTGGCCTTGCTCCCGATGGGGTTTGCCGTGCCCCGCCTGTCGCCAGGCGGGCGGTGCGCTCTTACCGCACCGTTTCACCCTTGCCTGAGCCCGCGTTCGCCCCGGCGAGCCGGGGCTTCGGCGGGCCATCGGCGGTCTGCTCTCTGTTGCACTTTCCCTGGCCTTGCGGCCGGTCGCCGTTAGCGACCATCGTGCCCTGCGGAGTTCGGACTTTCCTCCCGGTCCGTGTATGACCGAGCGGCCGCATCGCCCGCTCGCCGAACTGCCTTATTATACCACAAGAGAGGCCGTGCGGCGAAGGGTGTTCGCGCCCGCGCGAAGGCGCGGGGAATCGGGAATCGTAGTTCTGGAATCGAGAAAAGGACAGCCGCGGGAACATGGAGCAGGGAACAGGTAGCAAGTGACAAATGACCAATAACAAGTGACAAGTGGCAAGTGGCAAGTGACAAATGACTTCATTTCAGTTTGAACGTCTTCTGTTGCGGTTTCTTGCGGGCCTCGGGGGGCAGGGCGGCGTCCACCTGGCGGGCCTTCTCGACGGCCTTGCGGGCGAGTTTGTCGGCCTCCAGGTTCTGTGACCGCGGGATGAACTCGATCTCGACCGACTCAAACGGTTCCAGCCCCCGGCGCGCCTGTACGAGCAGCGGCTTCAGGTTCCGCGCCTTGACGCGGTACTGGCCGGCGAGTTGGCGGACCATGAGTTCCGAGTCGCTGCGGATCGTCAGGCGCTGCGGCCGCAACTCGGCCGCCAGTTCCAGCCCCAGGATGACCGCCTGGTACTCCGCCTCGTTGTTCGTTCCGGGGCCGAACGCACGGGCCTTCTCCAGGATGGTCGCGCCGTCGTCGGTCTTCAGGATGGCCGCCGAGCCGCACGGGCCGGGGTTGCCGGAGCACGCCCCGTCGACGTACAGCACGAGGTGCGCGGCCGCATGGGCGCGATGGGCGGGCGCGCCGCAAGGATTCGCCGCGGCCGGTTCTGGCTCGCTCATGTCTTCTTCAAATACAGGATGCGGGTGCAGTTCGGGCAGGTATGCAGGATGTCCTTTTCCCGCGATTGCGCGGCCCCGGCGCCCCCGGCGAGCAGAACGTAGGTGTTCTGTGTAACGCCCATGTGGCAACCGCCGCAGACGTATCCGCCGTCGTCCTCGTCCTCCTCGTCGCGGATGACAGGGGCAAGGGCCTCGCCGTCGAGGCGCTCGGCGATGCGGTTGAAGAGGTCCACCACTTTGTCGGGGAGGGCGTGGGCGATGGCCTGGCGTCGTGCGCGGCCGTCGGCGATGCGGCGCACCAGGTCGCCCTTGCGGGCCTCGATTTCGCGGCGTACGGCGGCGAGTTCCTCTTCCTGGCGCTTCAGGTCGTCATGGGCCTTCTTTGTGTCGGCGTCGACGGCGTCGAGGTCGCCCAGGTCGGTCAGGATCTCGTCTTCGTACTTCGAGATGGCCAGTTCGGCGAATCTGATTTCGTTCTGGAGCGCGGCAAACTGGCGGTTGTCGCGGACAAGAGTTTGCTGCTGGCGGAGTTTCTCAATCTCGGCGCGTTTCTGGCGGACCTCGAGTTCCTTCTTGTCGGCCGACATGCGGACCTGGCGGTGCCTGGCGCGAAGGGCCTCGATGTGCTCCTTGTGTTTGGCGATCTGCTCGCCGCGGACCCTGGCGGCGCGGTCCTGGGCCGACAGGCTGTCTTCCAGGCGCCGCACCTCCAACTCCGCTTCCTGAAGTTCGCACAACTTATCAAGGACCGGATCGTCCACCGTGTACGGCCCTCCCGATTGCCTGAGACGCCACTTCAATATCCGCTCGCCGCAGCAGAATCAAGGGAATTGGCGGTACGGGGGGCCTGCCTTTCGCTTTACCCCGCCGCCGCCATGCCCTATAATGCGGCCTGCCCGGGCCGGGCACGAGGTATCCGCGTGAATCCCGAACGGCTGCGAGAACTGCTGAAGGCGGTCAGCGAGGGCCGCGTTACGCCCGACGAGGCCGCCGAGCGCCTCCGCCACATGCCGTTTGAGGACCTCGGCTTCGCCAAACTCGACCACCACCGCAGCATCCGCTGCGGCTTCCCGGAGGTGATTTTCTGCCAGGGTAAGACGGCCGAGCAGGTGGTGGCCATCGTCGGCCGCATGGCCGACCACGGGCACGCGGTGCTGGCCACGCGCGCGGGGGCGGAGATGTACGATGCGGTCCGCGCTCATCACCCGGAGGCCACCTATCACAAGGCCGCGCGGGCGATCGTCCTGCTGGGCCGCCAGCGGTGCCCGCGCCTTAGCGGCGTGGTGGCGGTGGTCTCGGCGGGCACGAGCGACCAGCCCGTGGCCGAGGAGGCCCGCGTTACCGCCGACGTCATGGGCTGCCGCACTGAGCCGTTCTACGACGTGGGCGTGGCGGGCATCCACCGCCTGCTTGCGCACACCGAGGCGCTGGCGAAGGCCGCGGTGGTCATCGTAGTCGCCGGCATGGAGGGGGCCCTGGCGAGCGTGGTGGGGGGCCTTGTGGACGTGCCCGTGATCGCCGTGCCGACGAGCGTCGGGTACGGCGCGAGTTTCCACGGCCTGGCGCCCCTGCTTACGATGCTCAACAGTTGTGCGGCGGGCGTGGGCGTGGTGAACATCGACAACGGTTTCGGCGCGGGGTATCTGGCGGCGCTCATTGTTCGCGCCGCGTCGCGGGGCGATGGCGCCGACGAGTAGGGCGGGTGCCGTGCTTTCGCGCCGCTGCGAAAGCACGACACCCGGCGCGGGGATGCCGAGGCAGGCATGGAGCGCTATAGCGTCATTCCGAGGCCTCCCGTCCGCCCGGCCGACGCCCACAAGGGCACGGCGGGCCTCGTGCTCGTCGTGGCCGGTAGCCGCGGCATGGCTGGCGCGGCCGCGCTGGTGGGCAACGGGGCGCTCAGGGGCGGGGCGGGACTTGTGAAGATCGCCACGGCCGACCGCGCTCTGGACACCGTGGCGGCCCTCGCCCCGTGCTGCACCACGGCCCCGCTGCCCGACGACGGGGCGCACCTCGTGCGCGAGGCCGCCCAGGTGGTGCTCGCGCTCGCCGAGGGCCAGCATGTTATCGCGATGGGTCCCGGCCTGGGGCAGACCGACGGCGTCGCGAGCGTGGTGCAGGCGGTCCTGGCGCACGCGGCCGTTCCCATCGTGCTCGACGCCGACGGCCTGAACGTCCTGGGGAGCCATGCCGCGAACATCTTTCGGTCTGCGCGGGCGCCTGTCATCATCACGCCGCACCCCGGCGAGGCGGCACGACTGCTTGGCGTGTCGGCGGCGGACGTGCAAGCCGACCGCGAGGCCGCCGCCGCGAGCCTGGCGGCCCTCGGGGCCGTGGCGGTCCTGAAGGGCCGCGGCACGGTTGTGGCCGACGGGCGGAGGATGTATGTCAATACGACGGGCAACCCCGGCATGGCCACCGGCGGGGCGGGCGACGTGCTGACCGGCCTCCTTGCGGCCCTCGCGGCGGGCGGCATGAAGCCGTTCGAGGCCGCCGTCCTGGCCGTCTGGGCGCACGGACGGGCAGGGGACCTGGCGGCCAAGCGCCGGGGCATCCTGGGCCTGACGGCCCTCGACATCCTCGGTTGCGTGCCGGAGGCGTTGAAGTTATAATTCGCCGATTTCAGCGGAGGCTTCCATGGGCAAAGTGCGGGAAGTTAAGCGCCGGCGAGCCGCCGGCCCCGCCAAGGCGGCGGCGAAGGGCGAGGCCCTGACGGCCGAGTTCAAACTCGGCCTTCTCAGGCGGATGATGGAAATCCGCGGCTTCGAGGACAAGGTTTTTGAACTCCTCGGCCGCAACATCCTCCAGGGCGCCAGCCACGTGTACGCCGGGCAGGAGGCCGTGGCCGTCGGCGCCTGCTCGGCCATCGAGGACCGCGACTACGCCACCAGCACCCATCGCGGCCACGGGCACTGCCTGGCGCTGGGGGCCGACCTGAAACTGATGATGGCCGAACTCTGCGGCAAGGCCACCGGCTACTGCAAGGGCCGCGGCGGGTCGATGCACATCGCCGACGTCTCGAACCGCAACCTGGGTGCAACCGGCATCGTCGGCGGCAACATACCCGTGGGCACGGGGGCGGCCCTGGCCTGCCGGTTGCAGAAGAAAGACAGCGTGGTTCTCTGCTTCTTCGGCGACGGGGCCGCGAACGAGGGCAACTTCCACGAGTCGCTGAACATGGCCGGCAAGTGGAAACTGCCGGTCATCTACATCTGCGAAAACAACCTTTACGGCATGAGTGTGGCCTTCAGCCGCGCGTGCGCCGTGGACAGCATCTGCGGCCGCGCGCCGGGCTACGCCATGCCCGGCAGGCGCGTGGACGGCCAGCGGGTGCTGGAGGTGCGCGGGGCAGTCCTTGAGGCCGCGGGGCGGGCCCGCCGCGGCGAGGGGCCGACGCTTATCGAGGCTCTCACCTATCGCTACCGCGGCCACTCGCGCAGCGACCCGCGCGTCTATCGCACCAAGGAGGAAGAGGCTTACTGGCACGACCGCGACCCGATTAAACTCTTCAAGGCCGACCTTCTGGCCGAGGGCTCGCTGACGGAGGAATCGTTCGCAGCCCTCCAGGCCGAGGTGGACAAGGCCATCGCGGCGGCCGAAAAGTTCGCCGTCGAGGAAAGCCCGTACCCGAAGCCCTCGGAACTTCTCGACGACGTCTACTGCGGCTGGGTGGAGACCGAGAAGGGCCTGGTGCGCACCGGCAACTCATGACTGCCCTTAAGCAACCCCAAGGCGGAGACGAAGAGCCGTGGGACGGCGTGTAGTACTCTGGACGTGGTTTGTAATCGCGGCACTCGGTCTTTTTTGCGCGAGAGAGGCCGTGATGCCGAGCGCCTTTGCGGCCGTTTGTCTGCGCGTGGAGGAGCAGCGCCTGGGGCCTGTACCGAAGGATGTTATTGAGACCGTTACGAGTCCGAACGGCTGCCATGTGGCTTTTGTCGCAAGAGTGGACGGTGGGATGTGCGTCGTCGTGGACGGCCAAGCCGGGCCGCTGTACGACGACATCGGCGGCTATAGCCCCTACTTTGATCCAGTTGCCAGAAGGGTGCTATTCAGCGCTGATGGCAAACGTATGGCCTACGCGGCGAGGAAGGACGGCAGAGAGTTCGTCGTTGCCGACGGCCGGCCGGGCCCGGAATACGATGCGATAATGCGGAGATCTCTTGTATTGAGCGCCGATGGCAGGCGCCTCGCCTACGCGGCCAAGAAGGACAGGAAGGAGTTTGTGGTTGTTGACGGTCATGCCGGGCCAGAGTATATCGGCATCGGCTTCACCGCATACGATTGCCCGATCGCCTTCAGCCCCGACGGGAAGCGCCTGGCCTATCAAGCCGGAAACGGCAGCAGTGCTTTTATGGTTGTGGACGGCGTGGTCGGGCCCGAGTATTACGGTGTTCGCCGCCCTGTTTTCAGCGCCGACGGCAAGCACTTGGCCTATGTGGCTTGGAAGGGGGCGCAGTGGTTCGTCGTGCTCGACGGGCAGGCTGGACCGCAGTTTGACGTGCCTGACGTGGCCGTGCCAGTATTCAGTCCCGACGGCAGGCGATTGTCGTACAGGGTGAGCAATGGCGGCAAGTGGTTTGTAATGGTGGACGGCCAGGCGGGGCCGAAGTACGATACGGCATTGAGTCACCCCATCTTCAGCACGTGCGGGCAGCACGTGGCGTATCGTGCTGGCAGGGGCGGGAAGGCGTTTGTTGTCCTGGACGGTCAGGAGGGACCGGAGTACGACGGAATCGGGATAGGGGCGGGGAACCTTGTATCCAGCCCGGATGGCAGACGGCTGGCATATATGGCCCGGAAGGGCGGCAAGTGGTTCGTGGTTCTCGATGGCGAGGCAGGGCCGCAGTATGACGGGATTGCCAAGTTCATGGGCACTCTCGTTTTCAGCCCCGATGGCGCAAGGCTGGCCTACGCGGCCCAGAAGGGCAACAAGTGGTTCGTGGTGCACGAAGGCCGGGAGGGGACGGAGTACGACGCAATTGCAAGCCTGGAGTTCAGCGCCGACGGGAATCGCATTGCGTACACGGCCCGTAAGGCGACGAAGTATCGTGTGGTCATTGACGGCCAGGAGGGGCCGGAGTACGACCGTGTTCTTGGCCGCCCTGTCTTCCGCAACGGGGGGACGCTCCAATACGCGGCCGTGAAGGCGGGAACTCTCTTTCGGGTGTTGCATGTTCTTGTGGATTAGTGATCGCGGCCGTGGGAAGGACTCAAACCTATGCCGGTCATCATGTATCGCGAGGCCATCCGCGACGCCATCGCGGAAGAGATGAGGCGGGACCCGCGGGTCTTCGTCATGGGCGAAGACGTGGCCGTCTACGGCGGGGCGTACAGCGCCACGCAGGGCCTGGTGCAGGAGTTCGGCGAGGAGCGCGTTCGCGACACGGCCATCAGCGAGGCCGCCATCGCCGGGGCCGCCACGGGGGCCGCGATGTGCGGCATGAGGCCCGTGGCCGAAATTATGTATGTCGATTTCATGACGCTCGCGATGGACCAGTTCGTCAACCAGGCTGCGAAGAACCGCTACATGTTCGGCGGCAAGACGACCGTGCCGATGGTCCTCAGGACCGAGGGCGGGGCCGGCCGCTGCATCGCCGCACACCACAGCCAGAGCCTGGAAGCCTGGTTCGTCCACGCCCCCGGCGTTTTCGTGGTCATGCCCGCCACGCCGTACGACGCAAAGGGGCTTCTGAAGACCTGCATCCGCGACGATAACCCCGTCCTGTTCATCGAGCACAAGATGCTTTATAACAACAAGGGCGAGGTGCCGAGCGAGGAGTACCTCATCCCGCTGGGCAAGGCCGCAGTGCGGCGCGAGGGCAGCGACGTGACGATCGTTTCCTACTCGCGCATGGCCCTCAGGGCCGAGGAGGCGGGCAAGAAACTGGCCGAGGAGGGCATCGCGGCCGAGGTCATTGACCTCAGGTGCCTGAAGCCCCTCGACCTGGACTGCGTCCTGGACTCGGTGAAGAAGACGGGCCGCCTTGTGTTGGCCAGCGAAGCGTACAAGGAAGGCAACTTCGTCTGCGAACTGGCCATGAAGGTGATGGAGCACGCCTTCGACCTTCTCGACGCCCCCGTCGAGCGCGTCTGCGCCGCCAACTGCCCCGTGCCGATGAGCCCCGTCCTGGAGGACGAGTGCATTCCGCGGGCGGACAGGATCGCCGCCGCGGCCAGGCGGACCCTGGGCAAGGCGTAAGGGCGGCGCGCGGAGCCGCACGTGTTGGAAACCGCAAAGATACGCATTTATAGCCTCCGATAAGCATTTACTCTGCGCTCTTTGCGTTCTTTGCAGTTGGTGCGCTTGCTTGTCCTGCGGCGGCCGAACAACCGGAACGGAAAGCGGTATGATCCAGAAAGTCACGCTGCCGAAACTCGGCGAGACGGTCGAGGTCTCGACCGTCGAGAAGTGGCTCAAGGCCGAGGGCGACACGGTGTCCGTGGGCGACGTCCTCTGCGAGATCACAACCGACAAGGCCACCCTGGAGGTCGAAAGTTACTACCGCGGGACGCTCCTCAGAATTCTCGCCCCGACGGGCAAGGAACTGCCCGTCGGCACGCTCATTGCCGTCATCGGCGAGGCGGGCGAGAAGGTTCCCGACGAACTCCTGGCCGAGGCCGGGGCGGCCGCGGGTGCCGCGCCAGCCGGGGCAGCCGAAGCGGCGGGCCGCGCGGCAGCAGCCGCAAGCGCCACCGCTGCGTCTGTCGCCGAGGCGACTGCGACTGTCGCGGAGGCGGCTGCGGCGGCCGCGCAGGGGCGCATCGTTGCCTCGCCACGCGCAAGGCGGGCGGCAAAGGAACGCGGCGTGGACCTTTCGCGCCTTCGCGGGTCCGGCCCCGGCGGCCGCATCGTCGAGGCCGACGTCCTGGCCGCGGGCAAGGCGGCGGCATCCGTCAAGGCCAGCCCTGTCGCCCGCAAGGTGGCGGCACAGATGGGCGTTGACCTGGCGCAGGCGGCCCGGGCGGCAGGCGGCCGCGTGATGAAGGAAGACGTGCTGCGCGCCGCGGCGGCGCCGGCGCCGCCGGCCGCGCCTCCGCCGGGTAAGCCGGGCGAGGTCATCCCCCTGTCGCCGATGCGGCGGATTATCGCCGAGAGGATGCTTCTCGCGAAGCAGACCATCCCGTGCTACTACCTGGAGATGGACGCCGACGTGACGGACCTGGTGTGCCTGCGGAACAAGATGAACGCGCGGCCGGACGCGCAGAAGGTTACGTTCAACGATTTCGTGCTGAAGGCGTGCGCGGCGGCCTTGCGTGCGTTCCCCGTGGCCAACAGCCGGTGGGCCGAGGGCGGCATCGAGCGGCGGGCCGAGGTCAGCGTGGGCTTCGCCGTGGCGCTGGACGAGGGCCTTGTCGTGCCGGTCGTGCGCAGCGTCGATAAGAAGAGCCTTGAACGGGTGGCGGCCGAGGCGGCGGCCCTGGTGGAGAAGGCCCGCTCCAAGCGCCTTCAGCCGCACGAGTACCAGGGCGGGTGCATGACCGTCTCGAACCTGGGGATGTACGGCATCCGGAGTTTCATCCCCGTCGTCAACCCCGGCGAGAGCACCATCCTGGGCCTGGGCATGGTTGACGACCGAGTGGTGTTTCGGCAGGGCGGCATCCAGGTGCGCAAAATCATGACCCTGGTGCTGGCGGTGGACCACCGGGTGGTGGACGGGTCGGTGGGGGCGCAGTTCCTGGAGGCCGTCCGGGATGCGCTGGAGGTGCCGCAGAAGTTAGTCGAATGAAGCATTTTAGATTTTAGATTTGTGATTCCAGATTTGAGATTTGAGAGACGCTGGCACGGCGGCGACCGCGGCCGCACCGGCCGCGGCTGGACGGGTGCCCGCCCGCTAGGGCGCCACCAGCGCCATCCACGCCACGTAGGCCGCCGCCCCGAGCGCTCCTGCCGCCAGCATTGCCGCAGCGGCCGCCAGGTATCCTACCAGCCGGTGCGACCGGAGGAACATCGTCTGGTATTCGAACAGTATCTGGCGGTGGCTGGATTCGAGCATGGCGATGGCCTTGAGGTTCCGGCGACTGCTTTCCTCGATGTTGCCGAAGGCGGCGCGCAGGGCGGCCAACGCGTCGACGATTGATTCCAGGACGAAAGCCTGGCGCTCCAGGAGTTTGTTGGTTTCTCGCGCCAGGTCGGCCTGTCCGGCGGCGATGTCGGGCAGGCGCTGCATGGCGGCGGCCAGCGTGCGGGCCGCCTGGCGGTGGCCGTCCAGTTCTCCGGCGATGTTCTCAAGGGCCCGCGCTGCGGCGGCTCGGTCGGCGGCCGACGCCGCAATCTGCTCGGTAAGGCCCTCCAGCGACTCTATCCACGGCGGGTCAAGTGGGTCGAGGGCCGGGTGTCGAGGTGCGAGGGCCGAGGGCGAGTCGGATTCGAGCAGCGACTGTGAAGTCGCGGGCGCCCGCGAATCGGTGCAGTCGCTGCCCGCGTACCCTGCCAGCGGGCTTGCGCCCACGGCTCGATCTCTCGGCGGGGCGCCGGCGGTCTCGGGTGCGGCGGCCGGCGTGCCGCACCCCGCCAGGTACGCGGCGGCCGATTTTTCGCGCGGCCCGAGGGCCCCGCGCTGCGTGAGGCCGGCGGCGCCTCGCCCGCCGTTGCCGCCGCCCGTCTTGCCGAACCAGAAGCGGACGCGATCCAGGATCTGTGCTGCGGTCATTCCTCGCTCCATTTGGTTATCGGACGGTGGACGGGGAGAGGATGAGGAAAAGTGCGCAGCGCGGAATGCGGAGTGCGGAACGAAAACGGCAAACGCAGGACACGAGACCCGAGATACGAGGCACGAGATACGAGGCGCGAGATAAGA
>VGYT01000120.1 GCA_016872895.1 Planctomycetota bacterium | reverse complement strand
GGCGGGGCGGGCGACGACAAGAAGTAGGCAGGGATGCACCCCGGCGCCCTTCCCTACCGAGCCGCGCTCCGCCGGTCCGCGTCCGAGGCGCGGCGGCTCTCCGTAGCCGCCGCGCAAGGATGGGGGGAACTGCCAGGCCGGGCGCGGCGGGTCAGGAGACCCGCCGCGCAAGACGCGCCTGGTCGATCCCTGGCCGCAGGCGCTCGTCAAAGGCAATCCCGGCGTCCGGCTGGAACCGGCGGTCGCGCTCCAGGGCCGACGCAGGCATCCGCCGGTCGCCAGGCCGAAGCGCCCCTGGGTCAGCCTCCCGGCCCTACCTGCCGCCCAGGCACAAGATGCGCCCGTCCTGAAGCGCGATGAAGAGGCGGCCGTTCGCCACGGCCATGCCGTC
The DNA here is from genome assembly GCA_016872895.1 of Planctomycetota bacterium. Lineage (GTDB taxonomy): Bacteria > Planctomycetota > Phycisphaerae > FEN-1346 > FEN-1346 > VGYT01. Next base: position 12,755 of record VGYT01000120.1, on the reverse strand, counting down.
CCATGCCGGCGGCGCATCGAGTTTGACCTCGGCCACCTTCTCGCCGGTGGCCGCCGACGCGGCCCACAAGAGGCCGCCCATCCGGCCCTCGTAGGCCCTGGCCGGGTCGTCGGCAGGGCAGGCCGCCGGCGTGCCCGCCGCAAAAAGCGTGTCGCCCGCCAGGACCAGGGCCTTGCCCGTAAGCGGAATGCTGCTGCTCCACACTTTTTGGGCCTCGCTGCGCACGGCCGTTTTCCTGGCGGCCGCTTTCTTGGCGGGCCTCGGTTCCGTGACGGTCTTCTGCGCCGTCGAATACACGCCCGCAAACAGCGTGTACCCGCTCGCCCGCGGGTCGAACGGGCTGATGCGCGCCGGCGTGTAGCCACGGACCTCGTAGAACCTGCTGCCGTCCATGACCAGGATGTCGCCGTGTACGGCCTGCTGGCCGGCGGCGATGTCGTACCGGATGGTGGTGTCGATGGTCCAGAACGTCCGGTGGTGCGGAATGGCCTCAAGGAAGCCGGGCGACGGGATGAGGTGCGGCGGGCGGGGGTCTTCCGGCGCGAGGGGCGCAAGGTCGGCCCGGAACGCCTGCTGCCGCAGATACAGAAGTTCCCCGTCCGTAAGGAAAACGTCCGCCTTGAAGCCGTCTATCCCGCTGCCCGAGGAAATCTGGCTGGTGATTACCGGATGCCCCTCCTGGTTATACGGCCCGTACATGTGGCGCTCGTGGACCACGCGGCCCGTCTGCGGGTCCAGACCGTAGAGGAAAATCCCGCCGTCAAGGAACGAGTTCCTGCCCGCCGCGAAGTACGCGACGCCGTCCCGGACGAGAATGCTGCCGCAGACCGGCCAGGCCGATTCCACCTGGCCGTAGGCGCAGATCATCCGGTCCTCCGGCAGGTCGCGGAACCGCCACGCCAGGGCCCCGTCGGACGCCCGCAGGCAATACGCCCACCCGTCCCTGGAGCCGAACAGAAGCATGCCGTCGTGGTAGGTGGGCGGCGAATCAACGCGGGCGCCGGTCGTGTGCCGCCACAGGAGCCGCCCGTCACCCAGGTCGAACGAGCAGACCGCGTGGGCGTCAACGTCGGCCACGAAGACCTTGCCCGCCGCGATGACCGGGGCGCTTGCGCGCGTCGAGACCCTGGCCTCCCAGCACGTCTTCAGGTCCGCCGGCGGCTTGGCCCGGGTGACCCCCGTCCGGCCGGGGTCGTGCCGGTAGGTCGGCCAAGCCTCGGCGCCGGCCGAGCCCTTCTCCAGGGCCATCCCGTACGCGGGTCCTTTCTCCAGCCGCACGCCCCGGGCCACCTTGATCGCCTGGCCGGACGACCCCAGGCCCGGCTCAGGCGCGAGGGCGTTCATGGCATTCAGCATGACCCAGTTGCAGCACGAGCACGCCGGCGGGCCGCAGTAGAGCAGCCCGTTGCAGGGCAGATGCCCGATGCCGCACGTGCTGCGGGCCCACGGGTTCGGGAACTCGCCGGCCGCCTCCAGGCCCAGGAAATCGCTGCCGCCCGTCTTGGTATTGATATAATAAAGGTCCGTAATACGGTTGCGGTAGCACCGGTCGTGCCCCATGGGGCCGGTCATCTTCTGGGTGAGCGTCTTGACGATCCTGCCGGTGAGGGGGTCGTGGCCGTTGAAGTAGTCGGACCACACCACGCCCGCCGCAAGGAAAACGTCCGCCGGCTTGTGATGGTTCAGCGTGGCCGCGCCCTTCCACATCAGGGCGCCGTCCTTGAGCGAGAAGGCCCGGAGGACTTCCGAGTCGGCCAGGTACGCCGCGCCGTCCGAGAGCACAAGCGACACGGCGATGCCGCCCGGCCCCTTCAGCGTAATCGGGGCGGCAACGCGCCACGCCTGCCGGCCGCTCGACGCATCCACGCACACCAGGTCCCTGGCCGTGGAATATACGACCCGGCTGCCGCGGACCGCCAGGCTCGCACCCTGGTAGCCGGCCGTCTCGGCGCCCGATTTCTGCCACAGCGTGCGGCCGGACTCCGCGTCCACGGCCAGGATGCTGCTCTTCGGATCGGCCAGCACCGGAATCTCGGGGCCATACAGCCGCAGGGGAAACTCGCTCGCGCCCAGCGCCCCGCGGCCGGCGATGCCCTGCGTGTCGGTCTGGTCGCCCACGACCACGTACAGCACGCCGCGGTCGAAGACGAACTCCGTCGTGCGCTCGGTCCCCCCGTAGGTCCGCAGGACCTTGCCGGTTGCGGCGTCAAACGCCGTCACCGGGGCGCTGTAGCCGGGCGTCGAGTACACGACGTCGCCGATGGCCGCCAGCCGCCGCTGCAACTGGACGGGGGTTTCCTTGGTGCGGATGTTCACCGGGTGCCAGTCGGGAAACGGCCGCCGCCACAACACGATGCCGTTGAAGGCGTCGCGCGCCACAAGCGCAAACTTGCCCGGCAGCGCGGGGTGCTCGGCGCTCCCGAGGTCCTCGACGGTAAACAGCCGGCCCTTCGACGACACCAGGCTGCTGATGGACGGCATGGACATGTGCGACCGCATCCACTGCGGCTCGGCGATCCACTGGTAGCGGCGCGGCGGGCCGACCAGCCGGTCGCGCGCAACGGCGTTGTTGTCGGCATCGTGGAAATGCTGCTGCCACTCGTCTATCCCCCCGGGCCAGGGCTTCACCGTCGTGGTCCACCGGCCGGCCTGCTTCGTGCACACCACGCCCAGCGGCGCCACCACACGCATCATCTCATCCATCCCCACCGCGCCTGGGTCCTCGGCCACAAGCAGCCGCACGAGGTTGTCAACGTAAGGCAGGCGGGCGCCGGTCAACCGTGCGACCGACACGGCCCCGTACAGGCCGAGCGACTGGACGGTCCGGCGTGCCGCCTCGACGTTCCCGGCATCCGGGTCCAGGCCCTGGACAGTGTAGATGTCGGCGGCCCGCAAGGCGGCCGTCAGTTTCCCGTCGCCGCAGCCCAGGTGGACGACCAGGCCGCCCGTGACGCCGGCGGCCTGGAGAATCTGTGCGGCCTGCTGGCGCGCGCCGATCATGTCGGGCGCCTCCGCAGCCGCCGCGATCCCGCAAACAAGCCCGAAGAGCGTGATTGCAGCGCACGGAATGAGCCTGAGACGTTTCATGCGTCCACCTCTCCTTTCCATGTTCCGTGGACCGGCCTGTTTCACGGCCCGCGGACACTCCCCGGCAATTCTCGCCCATCGTACACGCGAGGTCAAGTGCGAGCCCGGCCGCGCGCCCCAAGTCCGGCCGCGAGCCCTCGCACGACGCCGCGAACGCCGCCGGCGGCAGCCAGCCCGGAGAACTGTGCGGACGGCGGTGATTATAGTCCGGCGGCCGCCGGTCCGCCATATACCCCGCCTCAGCGCCGATTCTGAAGGCGCAGCATGGCCGCCCGCCTGGCCGCGCACAATCGGGGGAGCGCCTGGACTCGCCTGCCGTGCGTTCGCAGGGGGCTTGCCGGGGTCGGCTGGGAGGGCTACCTGCGCAGCGGCGCAGCCAGTTCAGCGCAGAAGTCGGCGACGACCTGGGCGATCTTCTCCGGCGGGTCGGCGGAATGGTCGGCAATGCGGTGGACGATTGCCGAGCCGACGATCGCCCCGTCGGCCACCTGGGCCACCGCCTCGACGTGCTCCGGCCGCGACACGCCGAAGCCCACGCACACCGGCACCCTGGCCGCCTTCTTGATGCCCTTGACGTAATCGGCCAGTTGCGCGGGCAGCGCCGTCCGCTCGCCCGTGATGCCGGCGACACTTATACAATAGATGAAGCCCGTGGCGCGGGCGACGATCTGCTGCCTTCGCGCGGCCGAGGTGGTCGGGGCGATGAGGGGGACGTAGGCCAGCCCCCTCTCGGCAAGGGCCGCGGCCAGCGGCTCCGCCTCGTCGGCAGGCAGGTCGGGCACAATAAGACCGTCGATGCCCGCCGCGGCAGCGCGGGCCACGAAGTCCTCCACCCCCGGCCGGTACACGAGCGCATAGGAGACCATGAGGCACACCGGCAGTGCCAGGCCCTCGCTGCGCAGGCGGCCGACGAGGTCCAGGATGCCCTGCGGCGTAACGCCGGCCGCCAGCGCACGCTGGTAACTGGCCTGGATGACCGGCCCGTCGGCGATCGGGTCGGAGTACGGCACGCCCAGTTCCACCAGGTCGGCCACGCCGCGCGCTTGGATAGCCCGCAGGATGGCCGCCGTCGCCTCCAGGCCGGGGTCCCCCGCCGCGATGAACGGCATGAAGGCCTTGCGGCGCTGTTTCTTGAGGGACTTGAACGTAGCGTCGATGCGGTTCACGCCTGGATGACCTTCCCGATCTTGTCGCCGAGGAGGCGTGCGGCTTCTTCGGCGTCCTTGTCGCCGCGGCCGGAGAGGTTGACGATGACGACCTGGCGGCTGTTCATCTGCGGGGCCATCTTCCTGGCCTCGACGACGGCGTGCGCCGATTCCAGCGCCGGGATGATGCCCTCCAGCCGCGAAAGTTCGCAGAACGCCTCCAGCGCCTCCTCGTCGGTGGCCACGGTGTAGCGTACGCGGCCGGAATCCTTCCAGTAAGAGTGCTCCGGGCCGACGCCCGGATAGTCGAGGCCGGCGCTTACGCTGTGCACCGGAAGCGTCTGGCCGGCGTCGTCCTGCAATACGTATGAGAATGAGCCGTGCAGGACGCCCGGGCGCCCGGCCGCGAGCGTGGCGGCGTGCCGGCCGGTGTCGAGGCCCTTGCCGCCCGCCTCCACGCCCACAAGTTGCACGCTCTCGTCTTCGAGGAATGCCGAGAAAATGCCGGCGGCGTTCGACCCGCCGCCCACGCACGCCACGATGGCGTCGGGCAGGCAGCCTTCCTGCTTCTGAATCTGCTGGCGGGCCTCGATGCCGATGACCGACTGGAAATCGCGCACCAGCGTCGGGAAGGGGTGCGGCCCGGCGGTGGTGCCGAAGCAGTAATGCGTGGTCTCGACGCTGGCCATCCAGTCGCGCATGGCCTCGTTGATGGCGTCCTTCAGGGTCCGCTGGCCGGTGCCGACGCCGATGACCCTCGCCCCGAGGGCCTGCATGCGGAAGACGTTCAGGCGCTGGCGGCGGATGTCCTCGGTGCCCATGTAGATGTCGCACTCAAGTCCGAACAGCGCCGCCGCCGTGGCCGTGGCCACGCCGTGCTGGCCGGCGCCCGTCTCGGCGATGAGGCGCTTCTTGCCCATGCGGACGGCCAGGAGGCCCTGCCCCACGGTGTTGTTGATCTTGTGCGAGCCGGTGTGGGCGAGGTCCTCGCGCTTAAGGTACACCCTCGCCCCGCCCCAGGCATCGGTGAGGCGCCGGGCGAAGTACAGGCGCGTGGGCCGGCCCGCGAACTGCTTCAGCAGGTAATCCAGTTCGTTGCGGAAGTCCGCATCGTCGCGAGCCGCAACGTACGCATCGGCCAGTTGCTCCAGGGCCGCCATCAGCGTCTCGGGGACGTACCGTCCCCCGTACGGTCCGAAGCGGCCGGTGATTTCGGTCTCGACAGCCATGCAGGCTCCTTGCGGCAAAGGAACAGGACATTCTAGCCTCGGCCGGGCGGCAATCAAGGAATTGCCCCGCAGACCTACGGCCGCGGCTCGGCCGACAGCACAACGAACACGTTGAACTCGGGGCCGGTGGCGGGGGGAACGTAATCGGGCCTGCCGACGGGCGGCGGGGCGCGGTAGTCCTTCATCGGCAGACGCACGGACTTGCCGTCGTACGTGCCCTCAAGCACCGGCTCGCCGAAGAAATCCTGCGCGCTGGTGACGCGGAACCTGGCGCCGGGCTTAAGGACCGCCGACAGGTCGGCCTCGACCTCGGGCTTCTTGTCCCAGTTATAGACGATAACGTGGCCGCGGCCGGGCTCGTACTTGTTCGGCCGCACGGCCACCTTGAGGCCGCCGGGGCGGCCCTTGAAGATCGTGTTGACGGCCGCCAGGTCGGCGCCCGGCGGCTCCACCGCAACCGGCGTCTGCGGAGCGATGAACGTATTGCCCGCGACCGCCAGTCTCTCCCATTTCCTCATGCTGGCGGGGCCGACGAAGAAGTTGTCGCGGACGGCGGCGTCCTTGTTGTTCGCCCCGTACCCCAGTTGCAGCGACGCCGCGCCGAGGCCGGTGGAATAGGTGAAGTTCTCGGCCACCTCGATGTCCTCCGAGGGGCTCCCGCCCCCAACCAGGATGGCCGGCGCCAGGCTCGTCGGCCCCTTGGCGGCGCCGTTGTTGAACGAGACGTTCCCCACGACGCGGAAGTGGTTGATGAACGCCTTGCTCGACCCGTAGGCGTGCACGCCGTAGCAGAACTGGTTGAAGATCACGTTGTCGGCGAGGCGCTTCGTGCCTCTCTGATTCTGGGCATAGATGGCGTGGCCGTGTCCGCGGTCGGGGGCATCCCATCCATTATTATAGATGATGCACCCATAAATCTCGCCGCCCTCGCCGTTCGACCAGAAGCCGAAGCCGTTGGAGCAGTCGTGCACGGCCAGGTTGATGAAGGCCACGTTCTGGCCGAACGAATTGACGCCGCCGCGGCTGATCTCCTCCGGGTGCGAGCCGGTGGTCTCCGTGCGGCGCTTAGGGTTCGACGAGGTGACCTCGAAGCCCCAGTAACGCGCGTGCGCGCCCTGCACGGTGAAGAAAACCTGCTTCCCGGGGTCGCCGCCGACGCAGTCGATGGTGGCGCGGGCGCCGGGCGCCTGGCGGACCGTGACGGGGGCCTCGGCCGTCCCCTTGAGTTGGCTCGTGAATCCGCCGCGGTACGTGCCGCCCTGGAGCCAGATGGTGTCGCCGGGCTTGACGGCGGCGGGGTGCGCCAGAGCGGTGGCCAGGTCCCACGGGCGGCTCTTGGAGCCATCGCCGCCGGCCCGGCCGTCAGGAGCAACGTAGAACTCGGCCCCCGCGGCCGCGTGCGCCGCCGCCAAGACCGCTGCAAACGCAATCGCTCTCGCCGCGATGATCATCGCGCCCTCCCTTCGCCCGTCCTGGAGGCTGCCCCCACAACACGCCCTCGCATCTTACGCCACGTGGCACGGCCGGCTTGTCCGGCCGTGCCACACCTGCGAGCGTCGGCCTTCGCCGGCTACTTCACCGGGAAACTCAGCGGGTCGAGCGGGTCCGTGCCGGCGGCCTTCTCCTCGGCGTCCGACCAGCCGTCGCCGTCGTCGTCCGGGTCGGCGTTGTCGCCCAGCCCATCGCCGTCGGTGTCGCGCCACTCCTTCGGGTCCAGGGGGAAGGCGTCCCACGGGGCGGCGTTTGTTCGAGGCACGCCGTCGCCGTCGATGTCGAGTTCCTCGCAGTCGGGCCTGCCGTTCTTGTTCAGGTCGTCGCCGGCGCCGTCGGCATCGATGTCGGCGTCGAGGCTGTCGCCGATGAGGTCGCCGTCCTTGTCCTGCCACTCCTCCGGCTCAAGCGGGAAGGCGTCGCGGTCGTCGGGCACGCCGTCGTTGTCGTTGTCCGTGTCGCGGTCGTTCGGGATGCCGTCCTTGTCGATGTCGGGGCATCCGTCGGGCGTGATAAGAAGGGCCAGGTCCACCGCGAACTCCGGGGCCGCGAACGTCCCGCGGCCGGCCGGGGCGTCGAACGTGCCCAGGATGCGGGCCGTCTCGGGCGCGTACCAGTACCCGCGCGCAGCCAGCGGCACGTCGAGCGTTACCTTGAGGTCCCGCACGGGCGCCTTGTGGTCCTTGAAGTGGTGCAGGTAGGCCCCCGCCCGCCGCTGGTTGGCGACGGCCCACGCCCGCACTTCGCCGGGCGCGCTTGTGTCAACCTTCACCATCTTCAGGCCCGCCCCGAGGGCGTACGCAAAGTCCTGCATCGCCCGGACGTACTCGCGCTCCCGGGGGCCGAGCCAGATGTTCATGAAGTGGCCGTCCTTGGCGTAACTGGTGTTCCAGAAGATGAAGGAGACCTCGTTCATCAGGCCGGTCCAGTTGCGGATGCGCATGCGCTGGGCGCTGCCGGGGTCCCACACGCCGCCCACGCCGGGGGGCCAGGGTTTTTCGGGCGTAGCGCGGCCGGCGGAGTTTCCGGCCTCGCCCACAATGACGGGCTTGCCGAACTGCTTCCATCGCGGGGCGGCGCCGAGAATCTGCTGGTCGCAGCCCAGTTCATTGATGCCCAGGTACTGGTGCGGGGCCGAGAGGTCGATGCCCTCAATCTCCGGACGCTCCCACGAGGTCGTCACGGGATGACGGTACGGGTCGAGCGACTTAAGGTACGGCACGAGGATTTCGTACCACCGCGCGTCGGCCTTCTGCTCGTTCAGGAACTCCCAGAAATCGACGTACGCGCCCCAGCGGTCCACGCTGTACTTGATGAGACGCTTGACCTTGTCCATCGCCGCGGCGTCCTCGGGCCGGTCGGCGCTGACCTTCATGTATCCGAAGATGCCGTAGAAGACGCGGAGGCCGTACTGCCGGGCGCGGCGTACCAGTTCATCCGTCATGATGCTTTCCATGACGTTGACGCGGTCCAGGGCGGGCGTGATGGTGTACGAAAAGTTCTGCTGGCTGAACCGCAGGCAGTTGAAGCCGCACCGCGTGAAGCGGCGGAACTGCACGTCGGCGTTCTGCGGATTCGGGGCGGGGCCGGGCTTGAACATCGCCCCCGGCGGCTGCTCGGGGCGGCCCGTCCGGTCCGGCCGGAACGGACCTTCCATGGCCGCCTGCGCCAGGCACGACCCCACGCCCCCGTTGTCGAACTGCCCGTCCTGGAAGCCGATGGGGAAGTACGGCGTGCCGTCGTCGAAGACCCATCGCATGGGGCTGGCCGGGTCCTGGCGGACAAAGCCGTGGTTTTTCCTTTCCGCCCGGCCCTCGACGCAGGCGAACTCGCCTGCGCCCGCGGCCCTGGCCCCGGCGGCGTTGCTGAACGTCCACGCATACCGCCACGTCCCGACCTCGCTGGGGGCGAAGCGGGCCTTCCACAGGTCGCACTTGCCGAACTCGTATTCGACGCGCACGCGGCCCCGCTGGCCCTCGGGCGGCTCGATGCGGCGGATGCGCGGCTTCTCGGCCGAGCCGTAGTGGAACCCGCCCACCCTGGCCGTCTTTCCGCCGGGCGACGTGAACACGACGTCGATGGTCACGTCGAAGAACGGGTCCGCGTACGTGCCGTCGTGACGGAAGGCGACTTCGAGGGCGTCCCACTTGGGGACCGTGCGGGTGTTGAGGGTCTGCTCGACCTTGAGCGCCTGACCCTCGGCCGGGACGGCCCCGCCAAACGCCGGCGCGGGGACCGCCAAGACCGTCAGCAACACACCTGTCGCACACGGCCGGAGAAGTGTCGCACGCATGGCAGGAACCTCCTGAAGGGGTGAATCGACGCCCTTATGCTTACCCGCGGCGGGGGGATTTTTCACCATTTTTCCGCCGTGTGCGCGCAACATCCGGCTGCCGCGACACGTCTTTCCGGAGCCGCGCGAGGCGGCGGGCGGGGGCCGGCCGCCCACCCGGAAACACCCTGTTTCTCGGGCGTTCGCCGCGGGTCTTCCCGGCGCGCCGCCCCAGGGCCTGCATCTGCCGCAAGCCGACGCCCGTCCGCCTATTTGACAGCCACGAGTTCATCGGTACGCTATCCCGTGGTCACCCGGAAGCCCGCTGACAGGCAGGCTTCACGCCCCCTACGCATTGCATCTCCAGCAACCATTATCGGCGCCGGCGGCGCGGCCCGCGCTGGGCCCGCAGGGCAAGGACAGGGCCGCCGGCGCGACGTCGGCGGCCCATCGGCAGAGAAACCATCGAAAGAACGGGTCGGCGGTCTTCTGACCCGTGTAAGGAGGCGTGCATGCGCAGCAAGTGGTTCCTGCCAGCCTTTCTGGCGGCAGTCCTGGCACCCAGCGCCGGGGGTATGATCATCGACTCCTCCGGCAACATCATCGACTGGGGCATCACCCCCTTCAGCCAGCCCAACGGCTCGGACATCCATTCCGGCAGCCTCTGGGCCACCATCCAGAACAACTATGCGCCCATCAGTTACCCCGGCGTGGGGCGCGAGCCCAGCCCGGGGGTAACGCGCGGCGGAGAGCAGTACGACCTGGAGGAACTCTACCTCCGCATCCAGGACCACCAGGTTCAATTGCTCGTCATCACCTCCAGCGCCTGGAGCACACAGGCCTGGGGCAACACGGTTTACCTGGGCGACATGTTCCTGACAATCGACGGCCAGGAATTCGGCATCGTCACCCAGCAGGCCAACGCCGGCCTGGCCCAGGGGGCCATCTACCGGCTGGATTCCTCCGGCGACACAAAGGGCATCCAGCAGCAGGCCGGCAGTTACTACAACTCGACCACCCTTGTGGCAAACGACTACGGCCCCAGCGCCACCATCCCGGACATCATCGGCCCCTGGGCCGTCAGCGGCAGCATTGATCCCGACCAACTCCTCGGCACGGCCTCGATGAGTTGGGCCACCTATAACTACGGCGGCGCCGAGAATGGCACGTTCATCCTGGAGTACGCCTTCAGCGGCGACCTCCTGGGCCTGTTGAACCCCGGCGACCTGACGGCCCAGATATCGTGGGGCTGCGGCAACGACGTCATCCGCACCGACGGCCCCACTGTGCCGGTCGTCCCCGAGCCGGCGACGGTCCTGCTGGTAGCGGCGGGCGGGACGTTCGTGTACCTGACGTCGCGGCGGCAGCGGCCCATCCGCGGACACTGGAACTGAGCCCGCCGCAGACAGCGGCAGGCCGACGGACGGCCGAAGCGAAAACGTAAGGCACAATCGGACGTGACAGGGCGTGAGGCCTTGCCACATGCCCACGGCGGCGGAGCGCGACCTGTGTGTGGGTCGCGCTCCTTTCTTGCGCCCCGGCCGCGCCTCATGGCCGGCGGCCCGGAACGCCGATAGAATCCTGCGACAACAGCGCCCCCAGGCAAAGGAGAAACCATGGCCGACCATTCCGTCAGTCCCGCCGGCGAGAAGTTCCCCCTGCCCGAGAAGAGCGAGTACGCCGCCGAGATGAAACGCATCGAGCGCCTCGTGCGCCAGGCCCGCGCCGAGAAGAAAGAGATCGTTGTCGTCATGGGCGTCGGCTTCGTCGGGGCCGTCATGGCTGCCATCATCGCCGACACCGTGGGCAAGAAGACCGGCAAGCCCTCGAAGTTCGTCATCGGCTGCCAGCGGCCCTCGACCCGCAGTTACTGGAAGATCCCGCTCCTTAACCGCGGCGAGTCGCCCGTCAAGGCCGAGGACCCCGAAGTCCAGCCCATGATCGCCCGCTGCGTCCTCGAAAAGAAAACGCTCACCGCCACCTACAACAGCGACTGCCTCCGCCTGGCCGACTGCGTGGTCATAGACGTGCAGTGCGACTACGCCAAGCACGACCTCGGCAACATGCGCACCGGCGAGGCCGACATGGCCGCCCTGGAGGCCACCATGAAGGTCATCGGCGACCGCATCCCCACCAAGTGCCTCGTCCTCATCGAGACCACCGTGGCCCCCGGCACAACCGAGTTCGTCGCCCTGCCGATCCTCAAGAAGGCATTTGCCGCGAGGGGCCTCAAGGCCCACCCCCTGCTGGCCCACTCGTTCGAGCGCGTCATGCCCGGCCGCGATTACGTAAAGAGCATCCGCGACTTCTGGCGCGTCTGCTCCGGCTGCACCGAGGAGGCCAAACGCCGCGTGGTCAAGTTCCTCACCGAGGTCCTGAACACGAAAGACTTCCCGCTGACCCTCATGGACCGGCCCATCGAGAGCGAGACCACCAAGATCGTCGAGAACTCCTACCGCGCCACCACCCTGGCGTTCCTGAACGAGTGGAGCCTCTTTGCCGAGCGCAACGGCGTGGACCTCATCAAGGTCATCCAGGCCATCAAGGTCCGCCCGACGCACACGAACATCATTTTCCCCGGCCCAGGCATCGGCGGCTACTGCCTGCCCAAGGACGGCGGCCTGGGCTACTGGGCATACAAGCACATCCTGGGCTTCGAGGACCAGGACTCCATCTTCAAGATAACGCCCGTGGCCCTCGACACGAACGACACGCGCGGCCTGCACGCCGCCGAACTCGTCCGCGACGCCCTCCGCAACATGGGCCGATACATCGCCGGCGCACGCATCCTCCTCTGCGGCGCAAGTTACCGCGAAGACGTGGGCGATACGCGCTACTCCGGCTCGGAACTCGTGGTCCGCAAACTCACCGAAATGGGCGCGGAGGTCCGCGTCCACGACCCGTACGTCGACCACTGGTACGAACTGGAGAGCCAGGACACCTACCCCGCCCCCGGCCACTCCTGGGCGCGGTTCTTCCGCAACCAGGGCGAACTCGTGAACGCCCGCGTTGAAAAGGACCTGCCGAAGGCCCTGAAGGGCGCCGAGGCCGTGGTCCTGGCCGTGCGGCACTCGCCGTACCTGACGCTTAAGCCCGAGGACGTGCTGAAATGGGCGGGCGGGCCGCTCGCGGTCATCGACTGCTTCGGCATACTGTCGGACGACAAGATCCGCCGCTACTTCGAACTCGGCTGCGAAGTCAAGGCCCTCGGACGCGGACACATCCAGCGCATCAAGGAAAAAGTGCGCGCCGCAAGACGCAGGTAGGCGGCGGCCGGCATCCGAAGGCAGCGGGGCAGCAGTCCTGCGCCGTCAAGGCTCCCGACGTTTAGCCGAGGCCGCTACGGCCGCGGGCGTGCACGGGCATCGGCAACCTGGTTCGCGTCGCCGTACCGGCGACGGCTAAGAAGCTGTTTCACAGCCCTCCGGTCACTTGCCGGAGGCGGTTGAAGCAAATGATGCTGGCGGCCAGATCGTGAAACGCCTGAAAATGTTTGCCCCAACGCTCGTAACAAAACTTGATGCGTCGGAA
>VGYT01000119.1 GCA_016872895.1 Planctomycetota bacterium | reverse complement strand
TTTGCCAGGTCGCGCACGTGGCCGTGCGCCACCTTGACGGGGAAGCACGGCTCGCACGCCGTCTCGTCGATGCCCGCGGCGATGAGGTCGCGGTTGGTGCGCGAGGACAGGACGACCTCGAAGCCAATTTCCGTCAGGAAGGCCCGGAAGAAGGGGAGGAGTTCCCAGAGGTTCGTCATCTGCGGCAGGCCGACCTTCTTTCGAGCCGGGGTTTTCGTTCGAGCCGCCCGCCTTGGCGGGCGGGTATCTTCGTCGCGCGCGCCGTCTTCCTGGCGCAAGGGTTGCGTGCCCGCGACCTTACGGTCGCGGCTCGATTCGCCTGCGGGCTGATACGCCGCCTCCATCAGCCGCTGGCGTTCGACGAAGAGGCGCGGCAGGTGTAGCCCGAGGCTCTCGCGCTTGGCCTCGTCGAACTTGCCGCAGCGGCTGCCGTAGTGGAGGGTGCGAGCCTGGTCGCCCTTGATTTCGACGACGTGGATTTCGCAGCGGTTGGCGCAGTCCGTGCACTCGAACGTGTCGAAGGAGTACTTCACGCCGGTGAGGTCGAACCCCTTGAAGTTCGACGGCTTCGCCGTTCGAGCCGCGGGCGTGAGCCTGCGGGCATCTTCGCCGGCCGACGGCATACCCGCGACTTCACAGTCGCGGCTCGACTCGTCATAATACCAGTCGCGCGCCAGCAGCCCCATCCCGACCGCGCCTAGGACGTCGTGGTGCGGCGGCACGGTGATTGTCTTGCCGAGGATTTTCTCGAACGCGCTCTTCACGCCGCGGTTGTAGGCCGTCCCGCCCTGGAATAGGATGACGTTGCCGACCCTGTGGTCCTCGACCACGCGGTTCAGGTAGTTCTGCGCGATGGAGTAGCAGAGGCCCGCGCAGAGGTCCTCCACCGCCACGCCGCGCTGCTGGTTGCGGTTGATGTCGGTCTCGATGAACACGGTGCAGCGTTCGCCCATGGCCGGTGGTTCGTCGGCCCCGAGGGCGAGGCCGTTGAACTCGCCCGTCTTCAGGCCCACCCCGAGCCGCTCCGACTGCTCCTCGATGAACGAGCCGGTGCCCGCGGCGCAGACCTTGTTCATCGTGAAGTCCACCACGGCGCCGTTTTCCAGGCTGATGTACTTGGAGTCCTGCCCGCCGATCTCGAAGATGGTGTCCACGTCGGGCCGCACCAGCGCCGCGCCGGTGGCGTGGGCCGTGATTTCATTCTTGACGATGTCTGCCCCGATGAAGTCGCCCGTCAGGTACCGGCCGGAGCCGGTCGTGCCGCAGCCGCGCACGCGGATTTCGCGGCCGCCGGCGCCTGCCGCCAGCGTCCGGCCCGCGTTATAGAGGCCCTCCGTCACGGCCGCCAGCGGCCGCCCGGCCGTCATCAGGTACTCGCGGGCCAGGACGCGGCCCTGGGAGTCGATCGCCACGACGTTTGTCGAGATGCTGCCCACGTCAACGCCTACGAACACGTCCATCGGCCCGTCGCCGGGCGGGAATGCCTCGTGCGTGATGACCAGCGGATAGCGGTCATCTTCCAGGGGCGGGTGGATTTCGCCGCCGCCGTACCGCCGCGTGGCCAGGTATTCCTTCAGGGGCTCGGCCGACGCCAGTCGCCCCAGTTCGCCGCGATCCTTCGCCGTCATGACGGCGCCGATGGCCCCCATTGAGGCGAAGTGCTTCGGGATAAGAAGGTCGCCGTCCGGCAGTTCCAGCGTCTCTCTGAACGCCCGGACCATGCCCGCGTTGGCCGCCACGCCCCCCTGGAAGGCGATTCGCGGCAGGAAGTCCTTCCCCTTGCCGATGACCGCCTTGAAGTTCCGCGCCATGGCGAAGCACAGGCCGGCCACGATGTCGTAGTCGGGCGTGCCTTCCTGCTGAAGGTGAATCATGTCGCTCTTGGCGAAGACGGAGCATCGGCCGGCGATGCGCGGCACGTGCCTGGAGCGAAGGGCCATCTCGCCCCATTCCCTCTCGATGCTGATGCCCAGGCGCGACGCCTGCTGATCCAGGAACGACCCCGTTCCGGCGGCGCACAGGGTGTTCATTGCAAAGTCGCGGATGCGCAGGCGGCCGGTCTTGGGGTCTTCTTCCAGCAGGATCAGTTTTGAGTCTTCGCCGCCGATCTCGATGATGGTCCGCACGTCGGGGTGCAGCCGCATCGTGGCCGTGGCCTGGGCCACGACCTCGTTGATCGGCAGGATGCCGTACAGTTCCCCCAGGACGGCAGTGCCGGCCCCGGTGAAGGCCGCCCCGTCGATGGCACCGGGCGGCGTCTCGGCGAAGAGTCCCTCCAGAACCGCCAGGGCCGTCTCCAGCGGCTTGCCGCGCGTGCGGACGTACCGCTCCCGGATGACCTTCATCTCTTCGTCCAGCAGGACCAGGTTCAGGCTGACCGAGCCGATATCGATGCCCAGGTGCACGCGAATCTCCCGTCATTGCTTGCGCTGGTATTCAGGGAAACGGATTATAGCCGCCGCGGCGGCGGGCCGTCAACGGCGGTTTCGCATTGACTCTCCGGCCGCCGCAGGCCATAGTCTCATATCATGGCCGACGCATCGCACGAAACGCACCTCCGGGACCTCCTGGACAAGGGCATGGCGACCCCGGATGAGGTGGCTGAGGCCCGCCGCCTCCTCCAGGAGGCCGCCCGCCACAGTCGGGACCTTTCCGTCTCCGAGGCCCTGATACAGGCCGCGGCGCGGGCCGCCCACGAGCACCGCGTGGTCGAGGAGGCCCCGCTGGACGTGGCCGCCGCGGAAGAGACGGCGGCGGCAGAGATTCGGTCGTCCGACCTCCAGGTTCTTGAGAAAATCGGCCGCGGCAGCCAGGCCGTCGTCTTCAAGTGCCGCCAGATTTCGATGGACCGCACCGTCGCGGTCAAAATACTGTCTGCCGGCGCCGCCCGCGACCCGGAGGCCCGCCGCCGCTTTATCCAGGAGGCCCGCCACGCCGCCCAACTGATGCACCCGAACATCGTCACCATCCACCAGATCGGGACGATGAAACTGCGAGGGTCGAGGTTCGAGGGCCAGGGGTCGAGCGACGAGGAGTCCGGCCGCGACGCTAACAACGTCACGGCCGCGCCTGCCCCGCGCCAGACGCCCGCCCCCGCCGAGGACGTCGGCGGCCTTGCGGCTGCGGACCGACACGGCGATGCCTCGTCGGCCCTTGCGCCGGGCGAGACGATCTACATCGTCATGGAGTACGTTGACGGCGGCTCCGTGGCCGACATGCTCGCCGCACGCAAGCGCTTCGACCCCGAGGAGGCCGTGTGCATCATCCGCGACGCCGCCGAGGGCCTCACCTATGCCCACAAGCGCGGCCTGGTTCACCGCGACATTAAGCCCGCCAACATCCTGCTGACGCAGGCCGGCGTGGTCAAGATCGCCGACCTGGGCCTGGCGCTCAACGTGACCGCCGGGGCCGGCGATGACCAGGCGGGCAAGGCCTACGGCACGCCCTACTACATCTCGCCCGAGCAGGTCAGGGGCGACCCCGACGTAGATTTCCGCACCGACATTTACTCCGTCGGTGCAACACTCTACCACATGGTCGCCGGCGTGCCGCCCTTCACGGGCGCCCCTCAGGAAGTCATGCGCAAGCACCTGTCGGAGCCGGTGCCCGACCCGCGCCAGTACGTGCCGGAGTTGCCGGCGGCGCTCTGCTGGCTGCTTGCCCGCGCATTGGCCAAGGAACGTCAGCACCGCTACCAGGGCGTGGAGGAGTTCGTCGCGGCCCTGAACGAGTTATATCCGCTGGCCGAGGCCGCCGCGGGCACGGCCGAAGGAAGGCCCGCGTCGTCGCCGGGCGAAGACGCTGCCGGGCCTGCCGTGCCCGCGCCGCAGGCGCTCGCCCAGCAGATGGCTGCCATCCCGGAGTCGGAGCGCCGCCGCGCCGGCCGCGTGGAGGGTCTCACCGAGAAGGCCCTGAAGGCGGCGGAGGCGCGGCCGGCGGCAGGCGCTTCGCGCGGCCCGGCCCGCCTGCCGGCCGGCGGGCGGGCCGCCGCGGGGCCGACGGCCGCCGCTCGCGGGGTTGCCCACCCGCCAAGAGGCGGGCCCGGCCGCAGGCAACGCATCATCGTGCTGGTTTTCGCGGGGCTGGTTCTGGCAGCCCTGGTCGGCGGGGGGATCGTCGTAGCGGTGTTCGCTTGGAAGCCGTCGGGCACAGGCGGCACCGCTGGGCCGCGTTCGCCGGTGGAGTTCGTGCCTGCGCGGCCGTCCGCCTCGGCGCCGGGCGACTCTCGGCCCGACCACGCGGCTGCGACGCGACCGCCTGTGGTTCCTGCGCCGGTGGTCGGCCCGCCGCCGGGGCGCCCCCCCGATGCCCCGCCCGCGCCTGCGGTGCCGCTCCCCCAGGAGGGTGCGAAGGAGGAACAACCGGAGCCGCGCGCGCCGCCTGCGTCTTTCCCGCCGGGGCCCCCCGCCGGGGCCCCGTCCGAACCGCCGGGCAAAGAGGCTGATGCCCCGCCTTCTCCGCCCGCGCCTCCTCCTCCGTCTCCTCCGCCCCCGCCCGAACCCGTCGCTGTCACGGGCAGGGCCGCCGATGCCCGCATCCACGGCTCCAACGCGCGGTACGAAGTCGGGCCGGAGCGGGACAACATCGGGTTCTGGAGCAACGTTGACACCTCGGTCAGTTGGGACGTGGACGTCCAGGCCGCCACCTACGAGGTGCAGGTGACCTACGCGCTGGACCCGAAGGCGGGCGGGGGCGAGTTCGCGGTCGAGGTTGCCGGACGGACTTTCAAACACAAGCCCGCCGGCACGGGAGGGTGGGGCAAGTTCGTCACCAAGACCCTCGGCCGCGTCAAGGTTGAAACGGCCGGGAGCGTGATCATTCTCGTCAAGCCGCTGTCCCTCAAGGGCGCCGGCCTGGTGAACCTTCAGGCCGTTACGCTCAAGCCCGTCGGGCCGTAACCGGCCCCCCGCCCCGCGCGGGCTTTTGCCTTGACTTTCAGCCGGACCCGGCGATACTTACCCAACCATGAAACCGCGTGGCGAGAACCTGGCCCTGGACCTTGCGGCGTAGCCGGGGTCGCCGCGCGCTGGAGCCGAACGGAACGGTGGCCTCGGGACGACGCCCGGGGCCGTTTTCATGTTTTGTATAGGGCCCACCGCATGGACGCTTATGACCCGGTGCGCGTCGAACGGAAGTGGCAGCAGTGGTGGCAGGACCACTGCACCTTCCAGACCGACGGCCGCGCGCCGCGCGAGCGCAAATTCTACTGCCTGACGATGTTTCCGTACCCCTCCGGCACGCTGCACGTGGGCCACGGCCGCAACTACATCATCGGCGACGTGGTAAGCCGGTACAAGATGATGCGGGGCTGCGAGGTCCTTTCGCCCATGGGGTGGGACGCCTTCGGCCTTCCCGCCGAGAACGCGGCCATAAAGAACAAGCAACTGCCCGCCACCTGGGTCCGCGACAACATCGCGTACATGAAGGAGCAGTTCCGCCGCTGGGGCGTCGGCTACGACTGGCGGCGCGAAGTCAACACCAGCGACCCCGACTATTACAAGTGGACGCAGTGGATATTCCTGGTCCTCTACGAGCGCGGCCTTGCGTATCGCAAGCAGGCCCCCGTCAACTGGTGTCCGTCGTGCCAGACGGGCCTGGCGAACGAAGAAGTGGCCGATGGCCGCTGTGACCGCTGCGGCGCAGAGGTCGCCAAGCGCGACATACCACAGTGGTTCTTCCGCATCACCGAGTACGCCCAGCGGCTGCTCGATGACCTGGCGGAACTGGCGGAGTGGCCCGAAAAGGTCCGCACCATGCAGGCCGAATGGATCGGCCGCAGCGAGGGCGCCCGCGTTGACTTCCTTCTGGCTGGCGGCACGCCGCTGCCCGTTTTCACCACGCGGCCGGACACGCTGTGGGGCGTCACCTTTATGAGCCTCGCCCCGGAGCACCCCATCATTCCGAAACTCGTGGCCGGCTCGCCGCACGAGAAACAGGTATCTGAGTTCTGCCAGCGCTGCCGCCTCCAGAGCGCCGCCGTCCGCAGCGACGCGGCCGTCGAGAAGGAAGGCGTTTTCACCGGCGCGTACGTGGTCAACCCGGTCAACGGCGGGCGCGTGCCCCTGTGGGTGGCCAACTACGCACTGATGGAATACGGGACGGGGGCCGTGATGGCGGTGCCCGCGCACGACCAGCGCGACTTTGAGTTCGCCAGGAAGTACGGCCTGCCCATCAGGGTGGTAATCCAGCCCGACGGCCAGCAGTTGCGCGCCGAGGACCTTGCCGCGGCCTACGTCGATGCCGGCCGCATGGTCGATTCCGGCCCGATGAGCGGCACGCCCACGCCGTCGGGCATCCCCCAGGTCGTCGCCTATCTCGACAAGCAGGGCATGGGCGCCCGCACGGTGCATTATCGGCTGCGCGACTGGCTCATCAGCCGACAGCGTTACTGGGGCGCGCCGATTCCCGTGGTGCACTGCCCGGCGTGCGGCATAGTGGCGGTTCCCGCGGGCGACCTGCCGGTTGAACTTCCGCCGGAGACAGAGGTGGAGTTCCCGCCGCGCGGCGAAAGCCCGCTCGCGAAGGTCACCCCGTGGGTCTCCGCGCGATGCCCGAAGTGCGGCGGGCCGGCCCGCCGCGAGACCGACACGCTGGCCCAGTGGCTGTGCTCCTGCTGGTACTTCCTGCGATACACGCTGACCGAACGGGAGCGCGAGCCGAACGTGCAGCCGTTCGACCGCCAGAAGGTCGATTACTGGATGCCCGTGGACCAGTACATCGGCGGCGTGGAGCACGCCGTGCTGCACCTTCTTTACACGCGATTCATCTGCAAGGTTCTATACGACGCCGGCCACGTGGGCTTTAACGAGCCGTTCAAGGCCCTGTTTACGCAGGGGATGATATGCAAGCAGTCGCCGACCACGGGCAAACTTGAAAAGATGTCAAAATCAAAAGGCAACGTGGTCTCGCCCGACGCCGTCATCGCCGAGTACGGGGCCGACACGCAGCGCCTGTACACGCTCTTCATCGGCCCGCCGCAGAGAGACGCCGAGTGGCAGGACGAGGCCGTCGTGGGCGCGCGGCGGTTCCTTGACCGCGTGTGGCGGCTGGCAGGCGAGCAGCAGGGCTTTATTGCGCCCGTCGCGCCCTATGCCGGCAACGGGACCGACCTTCCGCTTGCCGAAAAGGCCCTGTGGCGCAAGACCCACCAGACCATCCGCAAGGTAACCGAAGACATAGAGCATTCCTGGCAGTTCAACACGGCCATCGCCGCGGTGATGGAACTTGCGAACGCAGCGGCGGCCGTGCCGGCCAGGCCCGCAGCGGCGCCCGTCCTGCGACTGGCCCTTGAGGCGATGGTGCGGCTGCTGCATCCGTTCGTCCCGCACGTTACCGAAGAACTCTGGACGGCCCTGGGGCACGAGCCGCCCCTGGTCGCCGCAGGCTGGCCCGAAGCAGACTTGGCCGCCTGCCGAGAAGACGTGCTTGAGATTCCCGTGCAGGTGAACGGCAAACTTCGCGGCCACGTTACGGTTCCGGCGGGGGCCACGGAAGAAGAAGTTCGCGCCGCCGCACTGGCCGCCGACGCCGTCAGTAGGCACGTCGGCGGCCCGCAGGCCGTGGTCAAGAAGGTGATTTACGTGCCCGGCCGCATGCTTAACATCGTTTGCGACCGCAGCGGCGCGTAGTCAAGCCCCCGCATGGCCGGGGGATGAAGCGGCGGCCGCCGTGCAAAGGGGCAAGGCGCGTTGCGGCGATAAGCGCGGCGGGTACGGAGACCCGCCGCGCCAGGCGCAAGAAAGCCCCCGACATCGCCGGGGGAAGTTACGCCAAAAAGTCCCCGGCATCGCCGGGGGATAAAACGACGGCCGCGCCGGCCGCCGCGCAGTTGCCATGAGAGGAAGGTCGCCCGTGCTTGCAATCGTGCTGGCAGCATTGCTGGCGCAGGCCTTGCCGCCCGCGCCGCCCCAGGAACCCGCCTACGAGCCGACTTCGGCCTACGCCGTCCGCGCCATCGAGGGCTGGAAGGTGTACGTCCACAAACGCCTGGAGGGCGAGAAGAAGGACCTCGCAGAGGAGACGCTGAAGGTACTCGCGGCCCACCTCCATGACATCACCCGCATGGTTCCCCGGCCGGCCCTTGACCGCCTGCGCGAGGTGCCCATCTGGGTTGAGGCCGAATCGAAGCAGGTCAAGTGCATGTGCTACCATCCGTCGCGCGGGTGGCTCAAGGAGCACGGCTTCAACCCCGACAAGGCCGGCGCCGTGGAACTGGGGAACCCCGTGACGTTCCTCGACTGGACTCGCCACCAGCGGGCGATGGTCCTGCACGAACTGGCCCACGCCTACCATCACCGCGTCCTGGGCCACGACAACGCCGACGTCAGGGCCGCCTACCGGCGGGCGCAGGAGTCGAAGTCGTACGAGTCGGTCCTGTTCTACTCCGGCGTCAGGAAGCGCGCCTACGCCCTGAACAACGACCAGGAGTACTTCGCCGAACTCACCGAGGCGTATTTCTCGACCAACGATTTCTACCCGTTCGTGCGCCCGGAGGTGAAGGAGCACGACCCCGCCGGCTACGAGATGCTCAGGAAAGTGTGGGAGAAGCCGTAGCATGCCCGCCGTGCGCGAGGCCGTGCCGGACGACGCGCCGCTTCTGCTGCGCCTCATCCAGGAATCGTTCCAGACGGTTTACGACCGCTTTGGAATCGGGCGCGACTGGCCCCGCCACGCCGCCAACTTGCAGCCCGTGTGGATTCTGGAGCAGGTGGCCGAAGGCAACCGCTTCTTCGTGCTGGAAGAAGCGGGCCGGGCGTGCGGCTGCGTGGCGATTCAAGGCCCGGGCCGGCGGGGAGCGGGGCCGGATGATGCGCCGGACGACCCGACGGTGCACATAAGGCGGCTGGCGGTCCTGCCCGCGGACCGCAGGCGCGGCCACGGGCGGATGCTCGTCGAGCACGTCCTGGCCGAGGCCCGCCGCCGGGGCGCCCGCCGGGCCGTCCTGACCATTATTGCGGCCGACGTGGAACTCCGCCGCTGGTACGAGCGGATGGGCTTCGTCGCAACCGAGACCAGGCGCGACCCGGACATGCCGTTCCAGGTGACGCGCATGGCGATGGACCTGTGAGGCGGCGCGGCGACTACGCCCCCGCTTGGCCCTTGCCCGCGCGGCGGGCGGGCCGCTATACTGGCGTTGCATGGTCATCCCCGAACCGATTTCGCCCCAGGCGTGGGTCGAGGGCGTGGAGTTTGAGCGGTCTGGCCGTCTGCGCAGGGCCCTGAAGGCCGCCATCGTCAACCCTCTTGCCAACTACTTTCCTGCGCCGATTCAGAAGGCCCTGTTCTGGTGTCTGCGAAGCGAACTTGCCGCTGCGAACTGGTCGGACCCTGGCGGCTGGCAGAGCATGGCCATCTGCTACCACCAGCGCCGGCGGCGCCTTGCCGACAAACTCCTGTGCACGCTGGGCACGATTCCGATGGCCCTCCGGAACCGGCGGAAACTGGCGGCGCGGGTGCTTGTGCGCCTGATTGACGCCGCCGGCCATGAGCCGGTCGAGGTCCTGTGCCTGGGGGCGGGGCCGGGCCACGTCGTCCACGACGCGCTCGTCGAGAGCCGCCGCCGGGCGCGGGCCACCCTGGTGGACCTGTCGGACGGCGCCTTCGACCACGGGCGCGAACTGGCCGCCGACTGCGGCACGGACGGGCGCGTGCGGTTCATCCGCGGAGACGTGCGCCAGGTGCGGACGATGCTCGACCGCCCGCCCGACATTGTGCAGATGCTTGGCATATGCGAATACTTAAGCGACGGCCACATCTCCGACATCGCCCGCGCCGTGGCCGAGGTCATGCCGCGCGGCGCGGCCGTCGTCTTCAACAGCATCTCCGCCGCGCACGGCACGGACCGCTTCTTCCGCCGCGTCTTCGGCCTGCACCTGCACCACCGCAGCCCCCAGGAATTGTCCGACCTGGTGCGCCCGGCGGGCTTCGACGGTTTCGCGGCCCTCCCGGAACCGCTGGGGGTGTACCACCTGGTCGTCGGCCGCAGGGTGTAGTCTGCACGCGGGCAAGTCGCGGCGGCTACTTGTTTGTTCCTTCGCCGCGAAGCACGGCCTGTGCGTGGCGGGCGTAATGGCCGCGAAGGTCCTGGGCGTAGCGCTCGAGGGTCTTCTTGCCGACGCCGCCGGAGTCGCCGCAGCGGTAAAGGGCCCGCGCCAGCACGATTTCGCGGAGCGATTCGTTGCGGGGCCTGTTCTCCGTTCCGCCGCCGACGGCCGCGATGCGCTTGGCCTCGTCCACCGTGACGGTCGAGTGGCCGGTCATGCCGGGCTTCGCCAGGAGGTCGGCCAGGGGCCTGGCGGCCCGCGGATCGCCCAGCGTTTCCAGGGCCACCGCGCAGGCCCGGTGGTGCGAGAACTCCTTGGTGGCGTCCAGCAGGGCGACCTTCTCCAGGATAGCGTCGGCGGCCCGCGGGTCGCGCGTGCGGCCGAGGGCGATGATGTACTGGTCAAGTTCGCTTACGCTGCGGCCGAACTGGCCCATGCCGGTGTAGTTCCAGCCCTTGTCGAAGGCGGCCGCGGACTTCACCCGGGCGAGGAGCGTGTCGGCCCCCGTCTTGTTGCCGAAGAGGGCCAGGACGTGGGCGTAGATGAGTTTTGCGTCGTCCGCCTTGGCGGCCGCGTAGGCCCGCTCGATGAGCGGAATCGCGTCCTGCGGCTGGGCGAAGATGACGGCCAGGGCGCGGCGGCGCTCGACCTCGCCGGGCGCTTGGCCGCGCGGCGGGGGTTCGGCGAAGGGCGCCGCCAGCGCCGTCACGGCCGCGGCCACCTTTTCCTTCGGCATGGGGAACGAGTCCTTGTCCGTGAGCACCTCCTCCGGCAGGCACTGGACCTGGACGAGGTGCTTCTGAAGGCCGCGCAGGTCCACGCCCCGGATTGTGCCGGCCGACCTGGCGACCATCGCCGCGGCAACGCCCATGGCATACCCCTGGTTCTGCACGTCGGGCTGCATGCGGATGACCGGCATGGCGTCGCGATGGGCGCTGACGCCCAGGCCGGTCACGACGATTCCGTCGAGGCCCTTCGGCAACAGTGCCCGCAGGGGCACGAACGCCGTGATGCTCTCGTGCCCAGGCGGCATGGCCCAGAAAAGCGGGTGCACCGTGAATCCGTGGCTGTCGAAGTTGCTCTTGGCCAGGACCACGGTGTCGGGCCACGTGCGGCTGAGGATGATGTCCATGGGCGAGATGGTTACGTCGCCCACGATGCGGCGGCGCTCGCGCGTGTCAACCAGTTGGCCGAGGTCGTAGGCCCCTTTGAATTTCTCGCGGGCGTACACGAAGAGTTGCCAGAAGTCCACTACGTCGGTGTCGTCGGCGAACATGTAGTCGGTGTTGGTGTAGCCGGCGCCCAGGTTGAGCGGCGGCAGGCCGGCGCCCTGGACGGAGGCCTCGTCGCCGCCGGTATAGTCGGTCTGCGCCCCCGCGGCGGCGGCGATGTCGGCGTTGCCGGTTGAGTCGATGACGGTCTTGGCGAGCACCACGCCGCGCCCCTCGGGCGTGGCCACGATGGCGCCCTTGACGACGTCGCCTTCGACGAACGCCCCGACGCCCATCGCGCCGAACCAGATTTCGGTGCCCGCCTTGCGGTTGGCGCGGCGCCAGCATTCTATCTTGCCGACGACCTCGTTGGCGGCCCCCAGTTCCTTGACGGCGGCGTCGATCTCGGCCGTGAAGCCGCCGCGGTATCCGAAGTAGTACTTGGAGATCATGCCGGTCGTGCCGACGCCGCCCAGGCCGTGCAGGTACTCAACGAGCAGCGTCTTTGCGCCCTGGCGTCCCGCGCCGATGCCGGCCGGCGCGCCGCCCGTTCCGCCGCCGATGACCACCACGTCGTACCGGCCGAGCACGCGCAGGCCGCGCGCTTCGCTCGGAACCGTCGGCAGGCCCGTCTGCGTGGGGCGGACGCCGACGAGGATTTCCTTCACGTCGCCCGGCGCGGCGGGTACGACCGGCCCACCGGGGACCTTCGCGCCCTTCACGGCACCGCTCCCTGACGGTCGCGGCTCTGAAACGGCGGGCAGAGACTTGGCCTCGGCGGCGGCTGCCGCGCCGATCTTCGTGCCCAGGTCCATCAGGGCGAGCGGACGGAGGAGCCGGGCCGCCTCTTCGCGCGGCACGTCGGCGCAGCCGCCCACCAGGTACATCCGCGGCACGCCCGCCGGGCGGAACGCACCCAGGTCGCCCGCGCCGGCGCCCTTGACGGGGTCGGGCGGAACCTGGAAGAGGACCTCCGAGGCATCGACCTGGCCCAGGTGGAAGGTCTTATCGCGAGCGGTCTGGTCGGCGGCCGCCAGGGCGGCGTACGAGCCGCCGGCTGCCGACAACTGGAGGGTGTACTCGTAGATTTCGTGCGTCTTGTTCGCGGCGGCAAACGTCAGGCCGACCTTGCGGACCTGAACGGCACCGCTCCCTGACGGTCGCGGCTCTGAAATGGCCGGCCCTGCGGTCGGCTCGCCGCCGACGACCACGCGATGGAAGACTTGCGGCCCGCGCGGATACGGCTGGGCCTGGGCCCCGGCCATGCGTGCCACCCAGGCCCGGTCGGTGGCGTCGATGATGACCTTAGCCAGGACCGCCTGCCGCCCGCTCCGGTTGGCCATCACGATGCCGCAGGGCTGCCCGGCCTCGTCGCGCAGGACGTCTGTGGCGAAGCAGCCGAAGAGGAAGTCCACCTTGGCGTCGAGCAGCGCCTGGTCCAGCACTCGCTTCACCTGGAGCGGCTTGGCCAGGCGCGCAAACGGCTTCGGGGCCGGCGCGGGGGGCGGCGGCTGTGCGGCGGCGGCCGTGTCGGGCTTCGTGATGCGGACTTCGCCGATGAGCAGACGCTTGGCGTCCGCCGCCTTCGTCACGTTGAACCGCACGTACCGCACCTTGTCGCCCACGGGCGCTGTCACCAGCACCACGGGGCCCTGGACGCGGTCGCACTTCACGGCGGCCACGTCCTTCCACGCCTTCTTGTCGAGGCTGGTCTGCACCAGGACGCTCTCGGCGTTGAAGTCCCCGCCATCGCGGTAGAAGGGCAGGATGGCGGCCTCCTTGACGTCCTGCTCCGAGCCCAGGTCGCACGTGATGGCCACGTCGCCGGGGTACTCGACGCTTTCGGTTTCGGGCTTGGAGCAGGCGCCGTCCGAGAGGCGTCTGGGCGGCGAGGTGTCGGGGTGCCGGCCGCCGGAGGGCAGGGAGCCCTCGTACTTCAGCGGGAGTTGGTTCGGGCTGGCGGCCAGGG
>VGYT01000118.1 GCA_016872895.1 Planctomycetota bacterium | reverse complement strand
CCGGGAATTGCGGGACACTCCGCCACGACCATGCCTGTCTCGTCGCGGTCCAGCGTTACGATAAGTTTCATGGCACGCTTCTCATCGGCCATGGTAGCCGCGCCGCCGGCACATGGTCAAGGACCCCTCCGCGCAATCCGCCGCCGCGCCCTGGGCGGACAGGCCGCGGCAGGGTCCGCGTGTCGCCTCCGGCCGCGGCTCATTTTGTCCAGCCGGGCCACTGGGCGAGGGGCTTGACGGCCGCGGCGGCGGCCGCGAACGCGCCGGAGTCGGGCGACAGGGCCACCGCCAGGCGCACGGAGGTAACCTTGTCGGGCAGGCGGACGACGAGTTTCGTGGCGTCCCGCTGCTGGGCCTCGGGCGGCTGAGGGTTGGCGCTTACGGTATCAAAGACGGCGTCGGCCGGGGCCAGGATGCGCGCGTAAAGGCGGGCGCCCCTCTGCTCCAGGACGGCGTCCTGCTTCTGGGCGGTCACCCTGGCGCGGGTGACCATGCCCCAGAGGACCTCCACGGGGGCGGCGGCCTCGACCTCGTCCTCGACGAGTATGCTGCGGCCGGCGAGCATGGCCACGCCGCGCTGGACGCGGCGGGCCGCCGGCCAGGCCGCGGAAAGGTCCACGACGGCTGCGCCGTCGGCCCCCGCCCCGGCGAACGCGACGACGGGGGCCTTCGCCCTGGGGTTCTGGTTCTCGCCGCCCAGGAGCAGCGTGTTGTGCGACTCCGTCTTAAGGCGATAATATGTCCATCTTTTGTTGCCGAAGTAGGCCGGGAGGTTGTAGTCGTCGCTGCCCAGGTCCTCGGCCCAGCGCTGGCCCTGGGCGTCGAGCACGAACGACCCGAGGTCCAAATGGCTGTGGTTGGCGGCGTTGTCGCCGCCCTTCAGGCCCACCCACAGCGCCCTGGGGTCCTCCCAGGTGCTGCGCATGAAGACGACGTCGTCGCGGCGGAAGTGCTTCGAGAGGGGCAGGCCCGCGGCGGCGGGGCGCTGGTCCTCGGCCGCGTACCACACCAGGTCCAGCGGGGCCGGCCGCACCTCCGGCCGGTGATGCCAGGCGTAGAGGGGCCTCTTGAACGTCCGGGCCAGCCAGAACATCGACGGTGCGGACCCGGCCCCCTCGTGAGCGTC
This sequence comes from Planctomycetota bacterium, assembly GCA_016872895.1. GTDB lineage: Bacteria > Planctomycetota > Phycisphaerae > FEN-1346 > FEN-1346 > VGYT01. Next base: position 12,099 of record VGYT01000118.1, on the reverse strand, counting down.
GGCGAAGTTGAACGTCTTGCCCGTCGGACCGACGAAGTACACGCGGAACACCCCCGCCTCGGCCAGGCCGGGCGTCTTCTCAAGGCCCATCATCGACCCCAGGGCCGTCTCCAGGGCCCCGAGATAGTGCGACGTATATTGAAGCGTGTAGCCCCAGTATCCGGGCCCCTCGTTCCACGACCCGTCGGGGCCGAAGTTGGCCATGGCGGGCAGGACGGCCTTCAGGCCCGATTCCAGGACCTCGCGCGCGAGGGCCGGCTCCTCGTCGGCGATCGCCAGGGCCCCCACGGCAAGGCCGCCGTTGCAGACCTGGCTCCAGTTGTGGCGGGCCCGCGTCCACCACCCGTATTTGCCGGTGCCCCGGTACGATTCCAGGCCCAGGCGCAGGCCCTTCTCAATCAGCGCCGCGCGGAAGGAGTCCCTCTGCTCCTTGGATAGATATGCATATAGCCAATCGTAGCCGACGCCGAAGGCGCACGACATCTCGGCCGTGTCCAGGAAGTGCGACGGGTTCCAGTCCTTGAACGCCGCCGCGGCCTGGAGTTCCCTGGCGGCCCGGGCCGCGTACTTCTCCTCGCCCGAGAGGAGGTGAACGAGCGCCAGCGCCGAGACGCGGTCCAGGCACCGGCGGCTCTCGCCCAGCAGGCGCGGGCCGACCAGTTTGTGCTCCACCGGCGACTGGCCGAGCACCCGGTCGGCCGAGGACCGCAGCCGCGCAAACAGGTCTTTCATGGCCGGGTCGGCCTGCACGGCCCTGCGCAGGACCGGCAGCGTCTCGGATGTGACGAAGAGGCGCGGGTGGCCCGGCCGGAGGGTCTTGAGAATGTCGCGCCCGGCCGGTTCCTCGGCAGCGAAGGCGGATGCGGACAGCCCTGCGGCCAGCCCCATCATCGCCCAGAACGCAATAACCAACCTGCCGCCATGAATCATCGGTGCCTCGCTTTCGTGCCACCACGACTCCCCACCGCGTGGGCGCCCGGCATATTGCGTTGCTTACGGGGGCAAAGATGGACAGGAGGTGTGGCACGGCCGGCTTGTCCGTCCGTGGCTCCCTCCGGCCACCTGCACAAACCACGGCCGGGCAAGCCGGCCGTGCCACATTCCTCGGTGACGCTTGCCCCCGCAAGTGACGCAATACCGCGCAGCAGCGGCTTTCCGTTGACTGCCCGGCGGTGTGCCTTATACTCTGCCCCGACGGTCGGCGCCAAGCGTTGTTTCGCCGGGCCGGACGGCCGGACCCGCTCTCCGGCTGTTTGGTTCAAGACGGGCCGGCCGGGCGTCCGATAACACAGGAAGGCCCTTTCCGAGCGAGGGGACAGGCGCCCGCTTTCCAAGGAGCAGGGGGCACTATGCTCTATACGATCCGGAAGGTCCATGCGCGGGAGATCCTGGACTCTCGCGGCACGCCGACGGTGGAAGTCGACGTGGTCCTCGAAGGCGGCGCGTGCGGGCGTGCGGCGGTGCCCAGCGGCGCGTCGACCGGCGAACACGAGGCCGTCGAACTCCGCGACGGCGACAAGAAACGCTACGGCGGCAAGGGCGTCGAGAAGGCCGTCAAGAACGTCAACTTCCTGATCGCCCCGAAGGTCGTCGGCAAGGACGCCCGCGACCAGGCGGCCGTCGATGAGATGATGAAGGCCCTGGACGGCACGAAGAACAAGGGACGCCTGGGCGCAAACGCCATCCTGGCCGTCAGCCTCGGCGTGGCGAAGGCCGCCGCGGCGCAGTCGGGACTGCCCCTCTACAAGTACCTGGGCGGCCCGTCGGCCCGCATCCTGCCGGTGCCCATGTGCAACATCCTGAACGGCGGCGCGCACGCCGGCTGGCAGATAGACCTCCAGGAGTTCATGGTCATGCCGCTGGGCGCCAAGTCGTTCAGCGAGGGCCTGCGCATGGCCGCCGAGATCTTCCAGGCCCTCAAGGGCGTGCTGAAGGAAAAGGGCTACTCCACCAACGTGGGCGACGAGGGCGGCTTCGCCCCGCCCCTGCGCGAAGGCAACGAGGAGGCCTGCCAACTCATCCGCCAGGCCGTCAAGAACGCCGGATACAAGGAACGCAAGGACGTGTGGCTGGCGCTGGACCCCGCATCCAGCGGCTTCTACGAGAACGGCCAGTACGTCCTGAGGAGCGAGAAGCGAACGCTTACCCGCTCGCAGATGGTCCAGTTCTACGCCGACTGGGTCGAGAAGTACCCCATCTGCTCTCTCGAGGACGGCATGGCCGAGAACGACTGGGACGGGTGGAAGCAACTGACCGAGAAACTGGGCAGCCGCATCCAGATCGTCGGCGACGACCTGTTCGTGACGAACACGCAGCGGCTGGCCCTGGGCATCGAGCGCAAGAGCGCCAACAGCATATTGATTAAAGTAAATCAAATCGGGACGCTCACGGAGACCCTGGCGGCCATCGACATGGCCCACCGGGCCGGGTGGACGGCGGTCGTCAGCCATCGCTCCGGAGAGACCGAGGACACGACGATCGCGGACCTCGTGGTGGCCGCAGGCGCCGGCCAGATCAAGACCGGCTCCCTCTGCCGCACGGACCGCGTCGCCAAGTACAACCAACTCCTCCGCATCGAGGAGCAACTGGGGGACCAGGCCCGGTACGGCAACTTCCTGTGGAAGAAATGACGCAGAAGGACCGGTGGACCGATCGCCTGGCCGGCCCGTGGCTCTACTGGCCGGCGTGCGCAGCGGGCATGGTGATGGTGGCGGCCGCAGTGCTCGGGCCGGAGGCCGACCGGCGCCTCGACGTGGAGCGCCAGGTCGCCGCCATGCAGGCCGAGGTGGACGCCCTCGCCCGGACGCGCAGCCACCTGGCGGCCATCGAAAAGGCCCTTCAGACCGACCAGACGTACCTCGAGCGCACCGTGCGGCACGAACTGGGCATCGTGCGGCCGGGCGAGGTGCGGCTGCCGCAACAAGTCAAGCCGGGCGCCGCCGCCGCGGCGCCGGGCGCTGCCGCAGCGCGGGAACTGCCAACGCCCATGGAGGTCCTCGCGCTCTTCGGCAATCCCCACCTGCGGCTGGTGACGCTCGTGTTCGGGACGGCGCTGGTGGCCGCGGCCATCCTGTTCAGCCTGCCGGGAAGAGCGACAGTTCAAAGTTGAAAGTGAGAAGTTCAAGGTGAACGGCGAGGGCCGGCGCGCTTCACGCCGGCCCTTATCGCGCGCCTGGTGCGCGAGTGCACATTCCTGGCGCCTGCCGGCACAGATGCCTCGACGCCGGAGTTTCACCCCGGCCCGCGTTATTTCCGGCGCAGGGCGCGCCGGTCCGAAGCAAACGTAGCCAGGCCGCGACAACCGGATATAATGCGGCCGTTGTTGCGGACAATCCGCCCGGAGGCGCCCACATGAGCCGCACGCTGCGAGTCTCCGCCGCCCTGTTGCTTGCCGCCTGTGCCTGCGCGGCCGCCGAGTCGCCATGGGGCGACCCGCAGAAGATGACCCGCCAGGAAATCATAGAGCGCACGATGACCCCCTACAGCGGCCCTGCCGGCCGGGGCGTGGACACGCGAACGCTCACCGGCAAGGTCATGTGCGGATACCAGGGATGGTTCGGCGCCGAGGGCGACGGCATCGGGCGCGGCTGGTACCACTGGCAGGGCCGGCGGGGCTTCGGCCCGGGCAGTTGCAGCATCGACCTGTGGCCTGACGTGACGGAACTGGACGCCGACGAGCGCTTCGCCACGGCGTTTCGGCACGCCGACGGACGCCCGGCCGAGGTGTATAGCGCCTTCTGCGCCAAGACCGTCGTGCGTCACTTCAAGTGGATGCAGGATCACGGCATAGACGGCGCCTTCGTCCAGCGGTTTGCCGTCGAGGTGTTCCACGACAAGGGCCTGCGCCAGTTCAACGTCGTCCTTCAGAATTGCCGCCAGGGCGCGGGCCGCTACGGCCGCGCCTACGCCGTCATGTACGACCTGAGCGGCATGCGCGAGGGCCAGATGGGCCGCGTCATGGACGACTGGCGGCTCCTCGTGGACCGCATGCAGGTGACCCGCGACAAGGCGTACCTGCATCACAACGGCAAGCCGGTCGTGGCCGTGTGGGGCCTCGGCTTCAGCGACGGCCGCAGGTACACGCTGGCCGAGGGAATGCAACTCGTCAGGTTCCTCAAGGACGACCCGAAGTACGGCGGCTGCACGGTGATGCTCGGCGTGCCGACCTACTGGCGCACGCGCGAGCGCGACTGCGTACCCGACCCGGCGGTGCACGAACTCATCCTTGCGGGAGACATCGTAAGCCCGTGGACGGTTGGCCGCTACCGCACGCCCGACGAGGCCGCGCGCCACGCCCGCACCGTGCTGTCGGCGGACCTGGCCTGGTGCCGCGAGCGCCGCAAAGAGTACCTGCCGGTGGTCTTCCCGGGGTTCAGTTGGCACAACATGAAGCCGGAGTCGCCGCTGGGGCAGATTCCGCGCCTGGGGGGCCGGTTCCTGTGGACGCAGTACGTCGAGGCGAAGAAGGCCGGCGCGACGATGGTTTACCAGGCGATGTTCGACGAGGTGGACGAGGGAACAGCCATCTTCAAGTGCACGAACGACCCGCCCGTCGGCGAGTCGCGGTTCCTTACGTACGAGGGCCTGCCGAGCGACTTTTACCTGCGCCTGGTGGGGCATGCGGCCCGGATGATTCGCGGCGAAATCCCGCCGACCGACGCCCTGCCCGACCTCCTCCCGAAGACGCGGCAGGGCGCCGCACGGGCGAACTGAATCGCGTCATGATCACTCCGTGAGTAACGCCGTGCTCGCCGCACAAAACGCCCGCTTGACGCGCCGCGCCAAACACGGCATAGTAAGGGCATGGACCTTCCGGTTGCCTGCGAGGATTTCTTGGCCATGAACGAAGCGGCGGCCGTGTGCCTCCTGGTGAAGCCCGCCGGCGCAGCGGGCGACGCGCTGCGCGAGGCCCTCCGGGCCGCCGGCCTGCGCGTGGCGGTGGTCCCGACCATCTTCGACGCCGTCGCTGAGGCCGCGCGCTTCGGGGCGGCCCTTCAGCACCTCATCGTCGGCGTGGACCACTTCGGTCCGGCTGATTTCCGGCTCTTCCCGCTCATGCGGCGGGAATGGCCGCAAGTCGCCCTGGCGGCCGTCCACTCGCCAGGCTTCGAGTACAAGGGCCGCGTGGCCGAACTCATGGGCGCCGACGTGGTCCTGGGCGGCCTGGACGACATGGAGCGCTTCGTCGAGGGCCTTATTGCCGCGACGGAACCGGCGCCTGTGCGTCCGGCGGATGCGCCGGCCCCGCCGCCGGCCGAGCGCGCGCCGGCCGCCGCGCCGGTCGAGCCGCCGCTGTTAAGCAGCGGGAAGATACCCGCGGATTTACACCCGCCTACGGGCCGAAGCCCTGCGGCGGGCGAAGGCCCGCGGCCCGATTACGCTCGTGCCGCTCGCGCTGAGGCGCCGCAGGCGGAGCCGCCGAAGCCGCCGGCCAACTCGGGCCTGGCCGGCTTGCTGGAGGCCATTGCCGAGGAGCCAGTGCCGGTGGATGATGCCCGTACAGCGGCGGCTCGGCAACCTTCGGCCCCGCCGCCGGTGGCCGCGCACCAGGCAGCCGCGGCCGGTGCAGCATCCGCGTCCGAAGCCGGGGCGTTGCCCCGGCCTTTGTCTGAGCCGCCGGCCGCGGCCGCGCCCGCCGCAGCGCCGGCGGCAGCGCCGCGCCCGGCATCTGAAGCGCCGGTGCCCCAGGCCCCGCTTGCGGCGGAGACGGTCGAGGGCGAGGACCTCATCGAGGGCGAGGTCCTCGGCACCATCGAACTCACGGAAGATGAACTCCGCATGCTCCTTGGCGAGAACGAGGAAACGTGATGCCGCAGGCCGTGTCGCCGCCATCGGAAAGCCGCGTCGTGCTGCTGTGCCGGGACCCCGGCCGCAAGGCGCTCCTGGCGCGCCTTGTGCCGGCCGCCGAGACGCACACGTCGGCGGTCGAGGCGCTCCTGGCGGTCGCCCGCCGCCCGGCCCGCGCCGTGGTAGTGAACCTCGACGACGCGGACGGCACTGAGCGCGACCTGGTGGCGGCACTGCGGCGTGCGCGGCCGGAGACGGCCGTGTACCTGGTCGTCGGGGCCGAAGATGAGCCGCGCGGCCGCCTGCTCCTCCGCAGCGGTATCGGCGACTACTTCGTCCTGCCGACCGACGTGTACCGCCTGCCGCGCGTCCTGGCGCCAGCCGAAGCCCCTGGAGCCAATCAGAGCCGCGACCGCAAGGAAGCGGCGCCGCCCTCGCGCCTGCCCGAGGCCGCCGCTACGGCGCCGGCGCCGCTCCCTCACGATCGCGGCTTTGATACGGCGGCAGGGGGTGCCATGCTTTCGCGCCGTTGCGAGAGCATGACCGGCGCCCCGCCAGAACCCGTGCTTCCGCAAGCGAAAACACGGCACTCCGTGCCTCCCGATGCCCGCGACCTTACGGTCGCGGCTCGAAGCGCCGGCGCAAGCGAGCGCGAGGAACCCGGCGAGCAGCGCCTCTTCGAGGCTGCCTGCGCCCTGGCGGGCCTGGCCGACGCGCGGCCGGAGGCGATTCTGCGCGAGGGCGCCGCTGCGATCCTTCACGGCCTGGGGGCAGCGCACGCCCGCGTGTTCACATGGGACAGCGGCCGCGGCCGCCTGGACCTGGCGGCGGCCGCCCGCGAGGCGCCAGGCGCAGGCATCGAGACATTTGAAGATGAACGGACCGCCGCCGAGCGCGCCGTCCGCACCGGCGAGACGCTCTTCGTGGAACCGGGGGGCCTCGTGTGCCTGCCCCTGCGGGCCGACGGCGAGACGCTCGGCGCCCTGTGCCTGGCGCGGAAGGGCGAGGGCGCGGCCTTCGGCCCCGCCGCGCGCGACGCCGCCGCGGCGATCGCCGGGGCGCTCGCGCGCCTCTACCTTGCGGCCGTGCGGCGGGAACAGTTCGCGGCGCTCGCCCTGCGCGACGCCGAGACGGGCCTGCTGAGGGAGGACGCGCTCGGTACGTACCTGGCGAAATTGCTGGCCCGCGCGGCGGCGCAGAAGGCGGACGTGGCGGTCGTGGTGCTGGCGGCGGAGGGCGCGAGGCCGGCGGCAGCCGAGGCCCTGCCGCGACTGGGCCGCGAGATTGCCTCGCGGCTGCCGAAGGGCTGGCAGGGCGCGCGGCTGTCGGCGGACCGGTTCGCAATCGTGGGCGCCCGGCGGGTGGGGTCGGACTTCCCGCCGGCCCTGGCGCACCTTGTCCGCACCGCCCGCGTCGGCGGACTGGTGGACCTCGGGGCCGGCCTGCCGCGACTCCGGGCCGGCCTGGCCGAGTCGCCGCGCGACGGGGCCGACGCCGAGGTGCTCCTGGCTGCCGCCGAGGAACGCCTGGGCGTCTGAATGCGCAGGCCGGGATGGAATCCCGACGAAGGGGGACGGCAGTGGCCCGCGACATCCCCGTCGGCAACGGCAGCCTGCTGGTCACCTTCGACCGGTACTACCGCCTGCGCGACCTGTACTTCCCGCATGTCGGCCAGGAGAACCACAACCAGGACGCCCTCGGCCGCTTCGGCATCTGGTGCGACGGGCAGTTCTCATGGCTCGGCCCCGACTGGGACGTACGGCTGGACTACGAGCCGGAGACCCTGGTCACCCACGTCACCTGCACGCACAAGGGCCTCCAGATTCAACTCGAGTGCGCCGACTGCGTGGATTTCTACGAGAACGTCTATCTGCGGCATCTGGCCGTGACGAACCTCTCCGGCAGGAAGCGCGACCTGAGGCTGTTCTTCAGCCACGACTTCAACCTGTACGGCACGAAGGTGGGCGACACGGCCTTCTACGATCCGGCCACGCGCGGCCTCATCCACTACAAGGCCCGGCGGTACCTGCTCGTGAACTGCTGCGAGCCGAACAGGTGCGGGGTGGAGGAGTTCACGTGCGGCACGAAGGAGGTGCGCGGCCTGGAGGGCACGTGGCGCGACGCCGAGGACGGCGCCCTGGCCGCCAACCCCATCGCCCAGGGCACAGTGGACTCCACGCTGGGGATGCGCCTGCCGCTGGACCCGCACGGCCAGGCGGTGGCCTACTACTGGATCGTCGCCGGCCGCACGTACCAGGAGGTCCGCCGCGTCAACCAGGCGGTGCTCGACAAGACGCCCGACGTGCTGATGACCCGCACCCGCGACTTCTGGCGCCTGTGGGTGAACAAGGAGGAGTTCAACTTCGACGGCGTGCCGGAAGACGTGGTCTGGCTGTTCAAGCGCAGCCTGCTCATCCTTCGGACGCAGATAGACAACCACGGGGCCATCACGGCCGCCAACGACAGCGACATCATCACCATCAGCCGCGACACCTACTCCTACTGCTGGCCGCGGGACGGGGCCCTTGCGGCGTACGCGCTCATCAAGGCGGGGCACAGCGGCATATCGCGCCGGTTCTTCGAGTTCTGCTCCGACATCATCCACCAGGACGGGTACTTCTTACATAAGTACAATCCTGATGGTTCGCTGGCCTCCTCGTGGCATCCGTGGCTCCAGGAGCGCGAGGCCCGCCTCCCCATCCAGGAGGACGAGACGGCCCTGGTGCTGTGGGCGTTCTGGCGGCACTTCCAGAAGTTCCGCGACGTGGAGTTCGTGGCCAAGCACTACCGGCCGATGATCATGAAGGCCGCCGAGTTCCTCTCGCGCCACATCGACGCCGCCACCGGCCTGCCCCTGCCCTCCTACGATCTCTGGGAGGAACGCTGGGGCGTCCACACCTGGACGGTGGCGGCGGTGATCGCGGGCGTGGAATCGGCCGCGCGCTTCGCCGCCGCCTTCGGCGAGACGCAACTGGCGACCCGCTACCAGCGGGTGGCCGGGCGCATGCGCACGGCCCTGGTGGACCACCTGTGGAGCCCCCAGCACGGCCGCTTCGCGCGCTCGGCCGCAGCCGGCCCGGGCGGCCTGGCGCTCGACATGACGCTCGACGCCAGCCTCTGCGGCCTCGTGCTCTTCGGAGCGCTCGAACCCACGGACCCCAAGGCGCAGCAGACGCTCCTGGCCGTGGCCGAGGGACTCTCCGTCAAGACCCCCGTCGGCGGCATCGCACGATACACCGGCGACACCTGGCACCGCACCACCACCGACACCGAGCGCGTGCCGGGCAACCCGTGGTTCATCACCAGCCTGTGGCTGATGCGGTGCGAGATCGCGGCTGCCGAGACGGTGGAGCAACTTGACCGCAGTTTCCGATGGATGCGCTGGATCTCGAAGCGCTGCCTGCCGTCGGGCATCCTGGGCGAGCAACTGCACCCCGAGTCGGGCGACCCGCTCAGCGTCTCGCCGCTGGCGTGGAGCCACGCAGAAGTGGTGGCCGCGCTGGTCGAGTACCTCGAAAAGCGATGCTACCTGCTGGAACGAGCGGGCAAGATTCTGCACATCCACCAGCGCGGCCGGTACGCCGACCGCTACATGGCCCCGCACTGCTGGGAAGACGAGTCCAGCCCGCCGCCGCAGCGGCAGCCGTAGCGCCGCGACGCCCTACTTGCTCCACGGCAGGCGGAAACCCTTCTTCTCCTGCGCCCCTTCACCCGACGGCGCGGCCTCTTCCCTGGCGGGCTTCGTGTGGTGGTGCTCCACGAGGCCCTTGACAGCCTTGCCCACGCCGTCGGCCAACTCCTTCGGGCCGGTGCGCACGGCGCTCTTCACGGTTCCCGTGACCATCGCCACGCCGATGGACTGGTTGGCCGCGGTATCGACAAGTTCAATCTGGGCCGTCAGGAACGGGTCCACGCCGAAGCCGACTGCGCGGAGCGCGGACCCGCCCGCGTCATAGTCCATGAACCGGCCGCGGATAAGCAGTCCTCCCGCCGGCGGCGTGCCGCGCACCACGCTCTCGAACATCTTCGTCTCCGTCAGCCGCGCGACGACCGCCGCCTGCGCCTCCGCCACAAGTTCCGGCGGAACCTGGCCGAGCAGCGGCGACGCGTCGAACGACTCCACGCCGACCGTCTTGAACCGGTCAAGCGCGGCGGGGGAGCCCAGGCTGCGGATCTCTGAGTACCGGGCGCTGGCGCCCGTGACCGCGTACAGGCCCTGCTTGGCCGCCGTGCTGTAGCATCCCGAAGCCGCCGCCAGCCCCACCAGGAGCGCTGCCAGAAATGCCCGTCTCATGTGCGGTTCCTTTCGTTCGCGTGGACTCCGCGCCGCGGCGCGGCCGCTGGGAACGCCTGCGCCCCCCGGCCGCCTGCGTCCTGCCCGCTTCCAGCATACCTTCTCCCGCGCGCGGGAGGCAAGCAAATGTGGCCGCGACGCCGTACGGGGTCGCTTACAGGGGCAAACAAAGGCGGCATGCCCGCCTGCCGGCCTGCGGGCAGGTGTGGCACGGCCGGCGCTTCGCCGGCTGGATGGACGCCGCCGCTTCCTGGTGTATAATAGGGCTGTTTGCCATCCGGCGAGGGACCATCTTGAGCGAGAACGATAAGAAGTATGTCACCCGCTCCGGCCTGAAACTGGAGCACGCCCTGGACGCCTTCGGAGTCGATCCGGCGGGCAAGACGTGCGCCGACCTGGGCAGCCACCAGGGCGGCTTCGTCGACTGCCTCCTGGCTCGCGGGGCCGCCAAGGTGTACTCCATCGACACCGCCTACGGCACGCTGGCGTGGAAACTGCGGATCGACCCCCGCGTCGTGGTCATGGAACGCACCAACGCCATCCACGTCGTGCTGCCGGAGCCGGTCGCCCTGGTGACCATCGACGTGGGCTGGACGCCGCAGCGGCACGTCCTGCCCGCGGCCAGGCGCCTCCTGGGGCCCGGCGGACGCATCCTCTCGCTCATCAAGCCCCAGTATGAAGCCGTCGAGGACGAACACGCCCAGGGCGTCGTGCCGGAAGAGAACCTTGAGCCGGTCCTGGCCCGCGTGCGCGTCCACGCCGAGGAGGCGGGCCTGGCGATCCTGGGCGAGGCGCGCTCGCCCCTGGCCGGCGGCGGCGGAAACGCCGAGTTCTTCTTCTTCCTCGCGTCGAAGGAAGGGTGACAGAAAGGAAACCCGTGCCGCGCAAACCACTGGACGAGGCGGCCATCCGCCGCCGGGTCAAGCAGGCCGGCCAGAGGCACGTCTTCCGGTTCTGGAACAAACTGACGAAGGATGCCCGCTCGCGGCTGCTCGCGGACCTGGCAGAGGTCAATTTCAAGGAACTTCAGGCCCTCATCCGGAAGCACATCGTCAAGCAGCGGCCGGTGGAGTTGCCGCCCGACCTGGAGCCTGCGCCATTCATCCCCCTGCCCGAGACCCGCGCCGACCGCGCCCTGCGGCGGCACATGCACCGGCTGGGCGGGGAACTCATCGCCGCCGGCCGGGTGGCGGCCCTCGTCGTGGCCGGCGGCCAGGGAACGCGATTGGGCTTCGACGGCCCGAAGGGGGCATTCCCCATCGGCCCAGCGTCGGGGCGGCCCCTGTTCCAAATCTTCGCCGAGGCCATCCTGGCCGCACGCAGGGCGTACCGCGCCTCTATCCCATGGTACGTCATGACCAGCCGCGACAACGACCATCGCACGCGCGAATTCTTCAGGGAACACGGCTGCTTCGGCCTTCCGCCCGACGACGTGAAGTTCTTCAGCCAGGCGAGCATGCCCGCCGTGGACCTTCATCAGAGGCGGCTGATCCTGGCTGCGCGCGACCAACTGGCCTGGAGCCCCGACGGCCACGGGGGCACCATCCGCGCCCTGGCTCGCAGCGGCATGCTGGCCGATATGGCGGCGCGCGGCATAGAGTGCATAAGTTACTTCCAGGTCGATAACCCGCTGGTGCCGCCTGTGGACCCCGTCTTCCTGGGCTTCCACGCCGACGCCCGCAGCGACATGTCGAGCAAGATGGCCGTCAAGCGCGACCCGGGCGAGGAGGTGGGCATATTCTGCGTCTCGCGCGGGCAACTGCACGTGGTCGAGTACAGCGACCTGAAGGGCTGCCCGGACATCCTGGATGCGCGTGGGCCCGACCGGGCCCTGCGCTTCGCCGCCGGAAGCATAGCCATCCACATCCTGGATCGGCGGTTCGTCGAGCGCCTCGCCGCCCGAGGCCGTTCCGCCCTGCCCTTCCACCGGGCTGAAAAGAAAGTCGAGTACGTGGATAAGTCCGGCAGGCATCGCAAGCCGAGGACCAAGAACGCCGTCAAATTCGAGATGTTCATCT
>VGYT01000117.1 GCA_016872895.1 Planctomycetota bacterium | reverse complement strand
AGGTCGGTAAGAAGCGTGAAGTAGTTCTCCATCAGCGCGTCGGGGATGCTCATTAGTTTCCCGAACATGTCGTCGGGCGGGTCGGTTACGCCGACGTAGTTGCCCTTGGACTTCGACATCTTCTCCGTGCCGTCGAGGCCCACCAGCAGGGGCGTAGTCAGGACGATCTGCGGCTCAAGGCCGGCGTCGCGCATGATCTCTCGCGCGGCCAGGCAATTGTACGTCTGGTCCGTGCCGCCGAGTTCCACGTCGGCCCGGATGATGACCGAGTCGTGGGCCTGCATCAGGGGGTAGAGGAACTCGTGGACGCCGATGGGGTCGCCGGCCTTGTAGCGATTCTCGAAGGTGTCGCGTTCGAGCATCCGCGCGACGGTCATGCGTGCGGCCAGGCGCAGGACGTCGGCGAACGAGAGTTTCGCCAGCCACTCGCTGTTGTAGCGGACTTCGAGTTTCTCCGGCCGCGTGTCCAGCACCTTGCCGGCCTGCTGGAAGTACGTGTGGGCGTTGGCCTTGATCTGCTCGTCGGAGAGCATCGGCCGCGTGTGGTTGGCCCCCGTCGGGTCGCCGACGCGGGCGGTGTAATCGCCGATGATGAGGACCGCCTTGTGCCCCAGGTCCTGGAACTGCCGCATCTTGCCCATGACCACGGTGTGGCCGAGGTGGATGTCCGGGGCGGTGGGGTCCATGCCGAGTTTGACGCGCAAGGGGTTCTTCGCGCCGGAGGCGATGGCGCGTGCGAGTTTGCCCAGGAGTTCCGCCTCGGTGAATATCTGGACCGCGCCGCGGCGCAGGGCCTCCAGTTGCCTCGCGGCCTCATCCTTGACCGATTGTGGGAGGTCCGCCACCGGCGCAACCCCTTTCATCCGCCGCCGAAGTTCCTTACTATAGGCGGAGCGTGGCGCGTTTCAAGGTCTTTCGCTGGTAAGGTGATACGACATGAGGCGCGAGCGGCTCATTGCGTTCTTCTCGATTGCGGCAGGGCTGGCGCTGGCGGCGGTGACTGCGGCGGGGGCGCCCTTCGCCGCGCGTGTTGCGGCATCGGCGGCAATTGCGGCGGCGCCCGTCGCCGCGCCTGCCGCGACGTCGGCCGTCCGCTCGGCCGCAGACCAGCCGTCCTGGATCGGCGAGGGCACGCCTTACGCCACGCCGTACTACGTGATCGACAGCGGCAAGGCCGGGCCGACCGTGCTCGTGGTGGGCGGCGTCCACGGGAACGAGCCCGCCGGGGCGGGCGCGGCCGAGGCAATCCGGCGCTGGACGGTGGCCCGCGGCAAGTTGGTCGTTCTGCCGCAGGCCAACCGGCCGGCCCTGGCGGCCCGCACGCGCGAGACGCCGCGGTCCGGGGCCGGGGCCGCCGCAGCCGGCTCGGAAGCGAACCTCAACCGGGCGTTCCCATCGGCGCCGAGCGAGCCGCAGAAGGGACCGCTAGCCGCCGCCATCTGGAGAATGGTGGAGGGCCTGCGGCCGGACTGGCTCATCGACCTGCACGAAGGTGGCGGCATTGCCGGCGCGGGCGACGAGAGCGTCGGCAGTTCCGTCATCTCGTGCCGCGACGCCCAGGCCAGGGACCGCGCCCAGTCGATGCTCGACGCGGTCAACGCCACGCTCGACGACGAGCGGAACCGGTTCGTCCTGAGGTCGCAGCCTATCGCGGGCAGCCTTGCCCGGGCTGCGGGCGACCGGCTCGGCGTGCGCACGATGATCCTGGAGACCACCAGCGCGGACCAGCCGCGCTCGCTGCGCCAGCGCCAGCACCGCGTCATGGTCCACCGGCTTCTTGAAGACCTCAAAATGGCCGCCGGCGGGCCGGACGTTATCGCCGGACCACCCGGCCGCCTGGTGCGCGTGGCGATATACGACGGCTACGGCGCCCACCCCAGTCCGACGCTGGACGCGATTCTGGCGGCCGACGGCGACATGTCGGTCCAGTGGGTCGGCAAGTCGGAGGTCGTCGGCAAGGCGCTCGGACAGTTCGACGTGCTCGTGGTCCCCGGCGGCAGCGGGTCGGCCGAGGCGAAGGGCCTGGATAGTCGCGGGAGCGAGGCCGTCCGCGACTTCGTCCGCGCCGGCGGCGGATACGTCGGCATCTGCGCCGGGGCATACCTGGCCACGACGGGCTACACCTGGTCGCTCGGCATCATTAACGCTCGGATGATAGACTACAATCGCGGCAGGGCCGAACTGGATATTGAGTTGACCGACGCGGGGCGCAGCATCCTGGGGAACCTGCCCGGTCGCCTGAAGGTGATATACGCCAACGGTCCGGTCGTGGGGCCGTCGGCAAAGGAGGGTCTGCCCCCTTACACCGTCTTGGCGACGTTCCTGGGCTCGCCCGTCCCCCCGCCGCGCGAGCCGAAGGCCGAGATGAAGGGCACGCCCGCCATCGTGTGCGCACCGCATGAGAAGGGCCGCGTGATTACCATCAGCCCGCACCCTGAGAAAACGGCGGGCCTTGAAGGCCTTGCGCGGAATGCCGTCCGGTGGGCGGCCGGCCGCCAGCCGAGGCCGCTGGATGAGCGGACACCTGTGACAGTGGGAGGGAGATAACGCCCGCGTAACGTGCGCGCCGACGCGAACGCAAGTCCGCCGTCCTTGGTGCAAGCCTCAACAGCGGTGTGGCAGGGCCGGCTTGTCCGGCCGTGGGATACGTTTGCGGCGCTCCCCACGGCCGGACAAGCCGGCCGTGCCACATGTCCGAAATGAGTTAAGCGGAGAAGCCGCGGCGTTGCCCCGGCTCTTCGCTACTTGCCCTGCGGCGCCCCCTGCTCGACGATCTTGCGGAGTTCAGCCATGGTCTGGCCGTATCCGGCCCAGTCTCCGTCGCGCATCTGGCGGTCGGCCTTATCGACGAGTTCGCGTGCCCTCTGCCAGAGGGCCGGAGCGCCGGCGGGCGGCTTCTCCGGCGGCTTCGGGGGCGGCGGCTGGGGAATCGGCGCACGCACGGTCGCGGGCCCCTGCGGGCCCTCGCCGAACACCGCCGCCAGCGCGTCCTCCAGATTGCCGCGCATCGCTATCCGGTCCAGGTACGAGACGATGATGCGCTTCAGTTCCGGCAGCGGCGCGTTCTCGCTCTTCAGGTACAGCGGCTCGACGTAGACCACGGCGTCGCCCACGGGCAGCACCAGCAGGTTCCCGCGTATGACGCGGCTGCCGTGCTGGTTCCAGAGCGTCATGAACGGCGATATCTCGTCATTCTGGTTGATGCGGGCCTCCACCTGGTTCGGACCGAATACCAGCCGGTCCTTCGGGAACGTGTAACAGAGGAGTTTGCCGTACTCCTTGCCGTCGGAGCGGCCGGCCAGCCAGCCGGCCATGTTGTCCTTGCGGGCCGGCGTGAAGGGGAGCATGAGCAGGTATTCCGGCTGCGCGCGGCCGGGCAGCGACATGATGAAATAGTAGGCGGCCAGCGGGGCCGCGCGGCCCTCGAACAGATGGTTCGGCCGCTCCCACAGGTCCTCCTTGTTGTAGAAAATCCGCGGGTCGGTCATGTGGTAGGCCAGGTACTGCTCCGCCTGGATCTCGAACATGTCGAGCGGGTACCGCAGGTGCGCCCGCAGGTCCTCCGGCATGTCCTTCAGGTCGCGGAAGAGGTCCGGGAAGATCGCCCGCGCCACCATCACAAGAGGGTCGTGCGGCTCCACCACGTAGAACGTTACGGTCCCGTCGTAGGCGTCCACCACGGCCTTGACGGGGTTGCGGATGTAGTTCAGGCCGTGGTCGCCCCGCCGGGCGCGGGCCGAGTACGGAAACTGGTCCGTCCGCGTGTACGTATCCACGATCCACAGTATGCGGCCGTTGTGCACCACCGGGTAGGCGTCGCGGTCGTACTCGAAGAACGGGGCCAGGGTCCGCAGGCGCTCGTGCACCTGGCGCCGCCAGAGGACGCGCGTCTCGGGCGTGAAACTCGTCGTAAACAGGATGTTCCAGTCGCTGAAGTAGTAGGCGAACAGCGTCTGCCGCCAGAACGTGCTGATGTCGACGCCCGCCTTCCCGGCGTACTCGGTGTAGCGGTTCTCGGCGCCCAGGGGATAGTCGAACTCCTTCTGTGTCGTCTTGACGTAAATCTCTTCGTGCGTCAGTTCGCCGAAGTACACGGCCGGCTGCGCCACGGGGATGGCCACCTTGCTCTGCGGCGGGATGTTGCCGATCCACACGTCCGGCATCCCCTCGGGCGTCACCGCGTTCACGGGGCTCATCACCAGGCCGTACCCGTGCGTGTAAAGGAGGTGCAGGTTGACCCACGTGCGGCTGTCTTCGTTCAGGAGGCGCGTGTCGAGTTCGCGCACGGCCAGCGTCACCTGGCGATACTGGCCGCCCAGGTGGTAGCGGTCGATGTCGACGTCGATGAAATGGTAGTAGGGGCGGAGGGACTCAATCTGGTTGTACGTCTGTAGGAGCACGCGCCAGTCCCAGATGCGGACGTTCTCGATTGTGCCGGGCACCTCGCGCAGGTCCTTCAGCGTAAGCGCGCCTGCGGCCGCGTACGGCCGCACCTCCACGTCGGCCAGCCCGTAGGCGAACCGCGTGGCCCGGATGTTGTTCTCCAGGTACGGCATCTCGCACGCCAGTTCGTTCGGCTCCACCTTGAAACGCTGCACGAACATCGGGTAACTGACCACCGCCGACACGTGCAGAACGACCACGAGCAGGACGCCCGCGTACACCAGGCGCCGCCCGCGCTGAATCGCGCCCACCAGCACCAGCAGCGCCGCCACGAGCGATGCCGCCGCCATCAGGCTACAGACCGGCATCCGCACGCTTACGTCCACGTAGCCGGCGCCCACGACCGCCCCGCGCGAGCCGAAGAGCAAGTCAAAGCGGTCCAGCCAGTAGCCGAAGCCGATGACCGCCAGCATCAGGCTCCCGAGGATTCCCAGGTGGACGGCCGCCGACCGCGTGATGGGCTCCCTCGGCCAGGCGATCGCCCCGCCCACCAGGTATGCCGCGCCCGCCGCCGCCCCGCCCAGCACGAGCATCGTCAGAAGGTAACTCTTCAGGGCCGACAGCACCGGCAGCGTGAATACGTAGAAGCCCGCGTCGTAGCCCAGGACCGGCTCGGCCCACTCGAACGACTGGCCGAAGAGGAACTGAAGGACGGCGTACCAGTGGTCGGCGGCGTTGCGCCCGGCCGCCAGGGACGCCAGCAGGACGGCGACCGTTCCGCCCAGGCCCAGCAGGCGCTTCAGTCGCGCCGAGGGTATGACCCACGGCAGGCCCTTGATCTCGATGTACCGCCCGGGCGACAATCGCCCGGCCACAACCGCGTTCCCGCCCAACCACACGCCCGTCAGCAGGAACACCGAGATGCCCAGGGCGGCCTTGGCCCACAGTTCCGTTGTGAAGACGCTGGCGTATCCGAGCGCCTGGAACCACAGATAGTCGGCGTACAGGATGGCCAACTTGCCCGAGCCCCACAGGGCTAGGAGGATGAGAACCATCGTCAGGGTGAACCGCGTGCGGCTGTTCATGGCGTGCCTTGCTCGCTGTCGGCCCCCTGGCCCGTTCCGGTTATCGGCAATCCGCGCTGACAGCATCATAAGGTCCGCCGCGCGCTGCCGCAAGCCTGTTCGCGCGCCGCGTCGCCGTACCGGCGACGGCTAAACAACGGCGCGAGCACCGGGCATGCCTGAACAACGGCGCGCGCGCCGCGTCGCCGTACCGGCGACGGCTAAACAACGGCGCGCACCGGGCATGCCTGAACAACGGCGCGCGCACCGGGCACGTTTAGCCGCGGCCGGTACGGCCGCGGGGTTTCCGGGTTTTGTGCTTGACATCCGGCGCCGATGGCCGATATATTTATCGGCAATGAAACCGTGCGGCGAGAACCCGGTCCTGGGCCTTAGGAGGTAAGCCCGGGGCCGCCGCGCGCTCGTTTCCCAAAAACGTCGGCCTCGGGCAATCGCCCGGGGCTTTTTTGTTTCCGCGGCGCGAGCGAGAAATCCGTTGCGGCCTGCCGCGACGGCTATATAAGAAGGGCCTTTCAGCAAGGAGGAGCCACGCCATGCCCGACAAGGCGAGCAAGCGCGTCATCGTGTTCGACACGACGCTGCGCGACGGCGAACAGTCGCCCGGGGCCAGCCTGAACCTGACGGAGAAACTGGAGGTCGCGCGGGCCCTGGAACTCCTCGGCGTAGACGTCATCGAGGCGGGGTTCCCCATCACGTCGCCCGACGATTTCGAGGCCGTCCGCGCCATCGCCCGCGAAGTCACGAAGCCCGCGGTCTGCGGCCTTGCGCGCTGCGTGCCGAAGGACATCGACCGGGCGGCCGAGGCCGTGGCGGCGGCCAAGAGGCCGCGCGTCCACGTGTTCCTGGCCACGAGCAGAATCCACCGCCAGTTCAAACTGCGCAAGGCCCGCCGCGAAATCCTCCGCCTGGCCGTCGATGGCGTCAGCCGCGCTAAGGCCGCCGTCCCCGACGTGCAGTTCTCCCCTGAAGACGCCGCGCGCACCGAGCCGGAGTTCCTGGCCCAGGTGGTCGAGGCCGTCATCGACGCCGGCGCCGCCACTGTCAACATCCCCGACACGGTCGGCTGGTCCACGCCCGAGCGGTTCCGGGCGCTCATCGAGTACCTTTTCGACCGCGTGGCGAACATCGCGAAGGCCGTCATCGCGGTGCATTGCCACGACGACCTGGGCATGGCCGTGGCCAACACGCTGGCGGCCGTCCAGGCAGGCGCGCGGCAGGTGGAGGTGACGGTCAACGGCATAGGCGAGCGGGCGGGCAACGCCGCCCTGGAGGAAATCGTCATGGCCCTGCGTACGCGGCCCGACGCCTTCGCCGGCTGCTCGACGAACATCCGCACGAACCTCCTGTACGCCACCAGCCGCCTGGTGAGCCGCGTTACGGGCCTCGCGGTGGCCCGCAACAAGGCCGTCGTGGGCGAGAACGCCTTCGCGCACGAGTCGGGCATCCACGCCGACGGCGTCCTGAAGAAGCGGACGACGTATGAAATTATGGACCCGCGTTCCGTGGGCCTGGCCAGGAGCAAACTGGTCCTCGGCAAGCATTCCGGCCGCCACCAGTTCCGCCGGCGGCTGGGGGAACTTGGCTTCCGCCTTTCCCCGCGGCAGGTTGACGGCCTGTTCGGGGCGTTCAAGGAACTGGCCGACCGCAAGAAGGAGGTCTTCGACGAGGACCTGGTGGCCCTCGTCGAGAGCGAGGTGCCCCGCGCGCCGGAAACGTGGCGCCTCTGCCGCCTGACGGTCGCCACGGCCACCGGCGGCATGGCCGCCGCCACCGTGGAACTCCAGAACCTTAAGACCCGCGAGCACCGCCGCGACGCCGCCACGGGCGACGGGCCCGTCGATGCCATCTTCCACGCCCTGGAACGCATGACCGGCGTCCGCCTCGTGCTGGAGGATTACCAGATTCGGGCCGTCACGAGCGGCACCGAGGCACAGGGCGAGGCCCGCCTCCAGGCCCGGCACGGCGGCCTGAGCGTAACCGGTCGCGGCGTATCGACCGACATCCTGGAGGCCAGCGCCAAGGCGTACCTGAGCGTCATCAACCGCGTCGTCGCGCGCGTTTAGGCGCCCTGCATGTTCAGCCGTCGCCGGTGCGGCGACGAGCGCGGCCGTACCGGCCGCGGCTGAACGCGGCGCGGGGGCCGTCGCGCAAGTTCAGCCGTCGCCGGTGCGGCGACGAGCGCGGCCGTACCGGCCGCGGCTGAACGCGGCGCGGTGGCCGTCGCGCATGTTCAGCCGTCGCCGGTGCGGCGACGACCGCGGCCGTACCGGCCGCGGCTAAACGCGGCGCGGGGGCCGTCGCGCATGTTCAGCCGTCGCCGGTACGGCGACGAGCGCGGCCGTACCGGCCGCGGCTAAACGCGGCGCGGTGGCCGTCGCGCATGTTCAGCCGTCGCCGGTGCGGCGGCGGGACGGCTGGAACTGGAACGAAAGGTTATCAACTCATGGCAACATCAAGCGAAGTCAAGAAAGTCGTCCTGGCCTACTCGGGCGGGCTGGATACGTCCGTCATTCTTCCCTGGCTGCGCGAGACGTACGGCTGCCAGGTGGCGGCCTTCGTGGCCGACCTGGGCCAGGGACCGGGGGAACTCGCTGGCATCGTCGAGAAGGCCCGCAAGTCGGGCGCCTCGGAGGTCTTCGTCGAGGACCTGCGCGAGGAGTTCGTAACGGACTACCTGTGGCGCATGCTCAAGGCCGGGGCCGTGTACGAGGGCAAGTACCTCCTGGGCACGAGCATCGCCCGGCCGCTCATCGCCAAGAAGCAGGTCGAGGCGGCCCGCGCTACGGGCGCCGACGCCGTCGCACACGGCGCCACCGGCAAGGGCAACGACCAGGTCCGCTTCGAACTCACGTACATGGCCCTGGCGCCGGACCTGAAGGTCATCGCCCCCTGGCGCGACCCGCGCTGGACGCTGACCAGCCGCGAGGCCGCCCTGGCTTACGCTCAGGCGCGCGGCATACCGGTGGCGCAGTCGAAGAAAAGTATCTACAGCCGTGACCGCAACCTCTGGCACATCAGCCACGAGGGGGCCGAACTGGAGAACCCTGCCAACGAGCCGCGGCCGGAGGTCTTCGTCCTGGGGCCGCCGGTGGAGCGTGCGCCCGACCAGCCGGAGTACGTGGAGGTGGAGTTCCAGGCGGGCGTGCCGGTGGGCATCGGCGGCATGCGGCCGGGGCCGGTCGGCATCGTCGAAGAGGCCAACCGCCTGGGCGCAAAGCACGCCGTCGGCCAGGTGGACCTCGTGGAGAACCGCCTCGTGGGCATCAAGTCTCGCGGCGTGTACGAAACGCCGGGCGGGACGATCCTTTACGCCGCCCACGCGGCCCTGGAGGCCCTGTGCCTCGACCGCGACACGCTCCACTACAAGCACGCCGCTGCGCTGCGGTACGCGGAACTCGTGTACTACGGCCAGTGGTTCTCGATGCTGCGCGAGGCCCTCGACGCCTTCGTCGATAAGACGCAGGAGAGGGTCACGGGCACGGTGCGCCTGAAACTCTACAAGGGCCAGGCGCATTACGCCGGCGCCGAGTCGCCCAACAGCCTGTACAGCGAGGACCTGGCGAGTTTCGTCATGGGCAAGGACTATAATCCCCAGGACGCCACCGGCTTCATACACCTGTTCGGCCTGCCGATGAAGGTGCGGGGGCTGGTGGAGCGCGAGACGCAGCAGGCGCAGGGCGGCGCGGCAAAGCGCCGCAACAAATAGGCTGTTCGTCCGTAAGTCCAGCCGCGAGCCGGAGGCGAGCGCTCGCCGTCGGCCCGCGGCTGAACGTGGAGCGGTGCGCAACCATGAACCTCGTCCTCATCGGCTACCGCTGCACGGGCAAGACGACCGTCGGCCGCCTGCTGGCCGAACGCCTCGGCTGGCCGCTCGTCGATACCGACGCGCTCATCCAGGAGCGGGCGGGCAGGAGCATCAAGGAGATCGTGGCGGCGGGCGGATGGCCCGAGTTCCGCCGCCTGGAGCGCGAGGTCGTAGCCGACGTGGCCGCGCGCCAGCGCCAGGTCGTCAGCGCAGGCGGCGGGGCCATCCTCGACGACCGCAACACGCAGGCCCTGCGGGCGGGCGGCAAGGTCGTCCTCCTCACCGCCGCGCCCGAGGTAATCTGGCAGCGCATGAAGGCCGACCCCAAGACGCTGGCCGAGCGCCCGAACCTGACCGACTCCGGCGGCATGGCCGAGGTCCGCGCCGTGCTGGAAGAGCGCCGGCCTAAGTACCTGGCGGCCTGCCACCTGGAGGTGCCCACCGACCGCTGCTCGCCCGAGGAGGCCGCCGCAGGCATCTTGGAGTGGTTCCGCGCGGCAGGGGGGTAGAGCGGGGCAACGCCCCGGCGCGCGTGCGCGCAGCGCGCAATTGCCGGGGCGGCGGGCGCCTGCGGCGTCCTCTGCCCCGGCCGGCACGCTCCCATCAGCAGGCCGCCGCGATCACCGCTTGGGCAGCATGAACAGGGGCGCCCCGGCCATGTCCAGGTCGGTCGCGGACATGATGGGGTCGGTGGAGTACTGCTTGTCTTCGCCCGGATCGCGCGATATTTGCTCCACGTGTCCGTCGTAGTAGACGATGTTGGTGGCGGTGCGGTCTCCGGCGTCGCCGCGATGCCTGGCGGCGATGCGGCCGCGATTCGACTTGGAGTCGGCGTCGAACAGGATCCCGTCGGCTGCCAGCACCGTCGCGGTGCGCTGCCGGATTTCCGAAATGTCGTGCACCAGCAGGGCCTTGTCGGCGGGCGTCGCCGTGGGGCTGATTGCCACCGAGGGGAACCGCCTGGCCTTCTCATCCACGCTGCCGCCGTTGGCAATGTATCCGTTCCAGTAGTAGGAGCAGTCGGCCTTGAGGGTGGGGCTGCCGAGTCGGGCGGTGCCCTGGGCCTTGTCTTCGCCCGACTCGGTTGCGGGCAGTGGCACGGAATCGGTCTCCGTGACGAACAGGTCGCTGGCCAGGGGGCACCTCAAGACGCTCTTTGCGCTCGACGGGTCGTTCGCCCCCAGTTTCGACGTGTCCTCGGCCGACAGGTAGTTGCCCCTGACGAGCAGGTTGCACCAGTAGAGGTTCGACGTCGTGTACTTGGTCGGCGGGATGGACCCCTTGTAATCGGCCGTGTAGTTGATGACGGCCTTGGCGATCTGGCTCAGGTTGTTCTGGCAGTGCAGGTTCAGGGCGTAATTCTGGGCGGCGCCCAGCCCCGGAATCAGCAGGCCGATCAGCAGGCCGATGATGGTAACCACGACCAGGAGTTCAACCAGCGTGAAGCCCGACGCGGGCCTCGCTCGGAACCGTCCGTCGTTTAACATGGCCTTCGCTCCCCAAAGCGGACCCGGTGTTCGTGGAACCGTGCGGCCGCCAGACCAACCTTCATTCTAGAGACAAGCGTGCGGCTTTACAAGACTTTGCCTGCCGGGTTGTTCCGCGGTCGGGGCTTCGACGGGCGGCGTGCCCACGCAGCCTTGTGCGCCGGGATGCGAGGGGCTGCGGCCGACGTTTTCCGGCAGTCAGGCGTTGCCGGTCCCCGCGTCGGGGGTGACTGCGCCGTAGCGGCGGGCGGAGGCCTGCGGCCCCTCTGTGGGATTGTCAGGAGCACGGACACCTGGAAATCAGGAATGTTTTGCCCCTCGGCCGTGCGGTCAAGGTGACCGGAGGCGAATGGCGGATGCTCGCCCGCCGATTGCCGCGGGATTGTGTTGCATTTGGCGCCCTCGGGACGCATCATCTTCGCATCGCGGCAGCAATGCAGCGGTCTGTCATCCCCGTCGCCGTACCGGCGACGGCTAAACAACTGCGGGTGCCATGCTCTCGCGCTGTTGCGAAAGCATGGTCGCGTGATGCTCGAAAGCATGCTTTCGCAAGCGGGAGCATGGCACCCCTGAACTTGCAGATGGATATGCATATT
Organism: Planctomycetota bacterium; assembly: GCA_016872895.1. Lineage (GTDB taxonomy): Bacteria > Planctomycetota > Phycisphaerae > FEN-1346 > FEN-1346 > VGYT01. The sequence continues at coordinate 1,956 of VGYT01000117.1, read as the reverse complement.
CCCGGCTTCGTCGATTTGCAGGTCAACGGCTACCGGGGGACCGATTTTTCCGGCCCGGACCTCGCTGAGGAATCCTTCGCGCGGGCCTGCCGCCAACTCCTGGGGCAGGGCACGGCCGCGTTTCTGCCCACCCTCATCACCAGTCCGGTGGAAGTGTACCGGCGGAACCTCGCGCTTATCTCGGGCGTCATGGCGCGGCCGGAGTTCCAGGGGCGGCTGCTGGGCATCCACCTTGAAGGACCGTTCATCTCGCGCCGGGCCGGGGCCGCCGGGGCGCACAACCCGGCGTGGGTGCTTGAGCCGGACGTGCGGCTGCTCGAGGAGTTCCAGGAACGTGCCGCGGGCCGCGTGCGCCTCCTTACCATCGCTGCGGAACTGCCGGGGGCCGTGGAACTCGCCCGCCGCGCGATCGGCCTCGGCATCACCGTCTCGCTCGGCCACCAGATGGCCGGCGACGACGACCTGGCGCGGCTGGTGCGGGCCGGGGCGACCGCCCTGACGCACCTCGGCAACGGCGTGCCGGAAGTTCTGCCGCGCCATCCGAACCCCGTCTGGTCGGCCCTGGCGTGCGACGACCTGCGAGCGATGGTGATTGCCGACGGGCACCACCTGCCGCCGTCTTTCCTCAAGGTGGTCCTGCGCGCCAAGGGCGTCGGGCGGGTGGCCGTCGTGAGCGACCAGGCGTCCGTGGCCGGCCTGCCGCCCGGCCGCTATCGCGCCCTGGGGGCCGACGTCGTCCTGGAACCCTCCGGCCGGCTGCACATGCCCGAGCGGGGGTGCCTGGCGGGGTCCTCGGCCACGATCCTTCAGTGCATGAACCACCTGGCATCGCTGGGGCTGCTGCGGCTGGAGGAACTTCAGGCCGTCGGGTTCCACAACCCGCTGCGCATCATCGGCGCGAGGCCCGAAGAGGTTCGCTCGCCGCGGCAGGTGGCGTTCGACCCTGCCGCGCGGCGGTTCGACCTGGTCGCGCAGCCGGGTCCGCCCGGCTGACGCTGCGGGCCGGCGGTCTGTCCGGCCTACGTTTTCTTCCCGGGCGGAGCCGGCGGCGCTTCGGCCGGAGCGGGCGGCGGCTGGTTCAGCAGGCGGAAGGTCTGAACGATCTCCTCGAACTGGATCCTGCGGTCCCGGAACCGGTCGGTCACCACGTTGGCGGCCACGATGTAGCCGCGAAGGCCGCTCACAACGAAGTACGTGATGGAAGTGACGGGCGTGTCGTCGTTGACATATGAGTACACCAGGCGCCTGGCGTCCGTGCCGCCCAGCCTGGCCGGCCCTTTCTCGATCTCCTTGTAGTCCGGCATGTTCTTGACGCCCTTGGCCACCTTGACGTCGAAGTAGTCCTCCAGGGGCATGGGGTCGGCCAGGCCCTCGACGCGCACGAAGATGTCGTCGCGGAAGACGTTCGGGTCCTTCTGGTCGGGCGGGATGATCTCCAGGTCCATGCCGTAGCCGGGGGTCGATTTCCTCCAGTCGGCCGGGAAGGTCAGCGAGAAGCCCTGGGCCTGGCTGGTGAACGTCTCGGTCGTGGGCGCCGCGGGCTTCGAGTCGCAGCCGGCCGCCGCCATCGCAGCCGCAAGCGCCGCCACGAGCGCTGCCGGAACCGTCCTGAGCATGATGGGTCCTCCGTTTTCCCCCGCTTCCTGCGCCTCCGCCTCTGCCGCTGCGGCCAGTTTATCCGCGCGCCGGCGACAGGGAAAGAAAATGTCGCCCCCGCCGCACTGCGTTGCTTATGGCGGGCATCTTCCTCCTGCCGGGCGGCATGCCTGCGCGGCCGTATGCGTAGGCGGGCTGTGCGCCCCGGTTCTCTCATGCCTGCGCCAACAGTCCCTCGTGTCCCTATGTGCTTGAATGGAAAACAGCTGGATGCATGAGCCATTCTTCGAGGCTCCAGGCGTGATCGGCAAGTCGTGCGGCCATCGCCGGCGTGCGTGGCGGCCCCCAGGAGCCGTCGGC
>VGYT01000116.1 GCA_016872895.1 Planctomycetota bacterium | reverse complement strand
GCATGAGCGCCGTCGGACGTTCGGCTCGGGCGCAGAGGGCGCGGAGAACGCAGAGAAAGAAGATATAGGGTCTTTAATAGCAACAGACTTGCCTCTGCGTCGTTGAAACGGAAGGGCGCAAGCGCCCCTGCGTGCCAGCCTGGCGGAAGCGGCGGGATAGGCAGCCATGACCGTCGATCATTCGAGACAGGTCGGTCCCAGCGCCGTGTCGGCCGAGCGGCCGACGGTGGCCGAGATTATCGACCGCCTCAGCCGCTTCGACGGCCCCCCGCAGGAGTTCCTCGCCAACCTTCTGGCGGTGCAGTGCCAGATCGGCGCAGCCGAGGCGGGGGCCATCCTGCGCCCCGGGGCCTCCGGCGCGCCGGAACTCCTGGCCGCCTTCCCTCCGGTGGCGCCGGGCGCGACGGCCCCGGTGTGGCTGGCCCGCGCGGCCGAGTTGTTTGCCGAGACGGCCGGCGCGCGAGCCACCGCCGTCAAGGCGCTTCACGCGGCCGAGGACCTGTACGGCCAGGCCGCGCGGCGGCATCTCATCTTGGTGCCGCTGCGGGGCGGAGAGGGCGTGCGCGGCGTGGAGGCGTTCCTGGTGGAGACGCGCGACGCGGCCGTCCTGGCGGCCGCCCGCGAGCGCCTGGAACTTACGGTCAGCCTCCTCAGCCTGTACGAGATGCGCCTGGCGCTCGGGCGGCGGCAGACGGACCTGAGGCGACTGCGGGCCGCCCTGGAGACGCTGGCGGTCATCAACGAGCAGGACAAGTTCGCCGGCATGGCCATGGCGCTGGCCAACGACATGGCCTCGCGATGGCAGTGCGACCGCGCTAGCCTCGGCATCCTGAAGGGCCGCTACGTCAAACTGCGGGCCATGAGCCACACCGAGAAGTTCTCCCGCAAAATGAAGATCGTCCAGGACATCGAGGCTGCCATGGAAGAGTGCCTCGACCAGGACGTCGAAATCACCTTCCCGTCCTCCCCCGACGCCACCTTCATCAGCCGCGCGGCAGGGGAACTGTCGCGGCGCCACGGGCCGACGGCGGTGCTGGCGCTGCCGCTGCGTCACGGGGGCAGGCCGTCGGCCGTGCTGCTGCTGGAGCGTCCGGCGGACCGGCCGTTTGCGGCCGACGAGGTGGAGAGCCTGCGGCTGACGGCCGACCTGGCGACCGCCCGCGTGGTCAACCTGGAGGAGCACGCGCGGTGGTTCGGCGCGCGCGCGGCGTCGGGCCTGCGGAAGGCCGCGGCGGCGGCCGTCGGTCCGAAGCACACGTGGATTAAACTCGCGGTGCTGGCCATCGTAGGCGTGGCGGCCTTTGCGCTCTTCGCGCAGGGCGAATTCCGCGTAGAGGCGCCGTTCGTCTTCGAGCCTATCGAGCAGCAGGTCGTGCCCGCGCCGTTCGACGGATACCTGGAGAGCGTGCTCGTGGAACCGCCCGACATGGTTGAGGGCGGCAGGACCGTTCTGGCGACGCTCGACACGTCGATGCTGCGCATGCAACTGGCCTCGGCGAAGGCCAAGCGATTTGAGTACCAGAAACAGGCCGCCGCGGCGGCCAGGGAAGAGAAGACTGCCGAGGCCCAGATCGCCCTCGCGCAGGCCGACAGCGAGGCCGCACAGATCGACCTCCTGGAGTACCAGGTTTCCCGCGCGACCATCATCTCGCCGGTCGGCGGCGTGGTCGTCAGCGGCGACCTGAAGCGCCAGATCGGCGCGCCCGTGAAGACGGGCGACGTGCTCTTTGAAGTCGCGCCGCTTGAGGCGCTGCGCGCCGAACTCTCGGTCCGCGATGAGAGAATAGCCGACGTCGAAGCCGGCCAGGAGGGGGAACTGGCGACCGCCTCGTACCCCGAGCGGCGGATGCGGTTCGTCGTGGAGCGCATCACGCCCATGAGCGAGGTGGTCCAGCGCGCGAACGTGTTCAAGGTGCGCGTGCGCCTCCTCTCGGCCGAGCCGTGGATACGGCCCGGCATGGAGGGCCTGGCGAAGGTCGACGTCGGCCGGCGCTCCTACGCCTGGATATGGACCCGCCAGGCCGTCAACTGGGTCCGCATGAAGTTGTGGATATAAATACGTGCCGGTTGAACGCCCCACTTTCAGCGAGTCGTGGTACCGCGTGGCCGACCTGCGGCCGCGGCTGCGGCCGTCCGTGCAGGTCCACCGGCAGCATTTCCGCGGGCAGACGTGGCACGTCGTCCAGGACCCGGCCAGCAACCAGTTCTTCCGCCTGAACGAAGAGGCGTACCGCTTCGTGGCGATGCTCGACGGCCGCCGCGCCGTGGCAGAAGTCTGGAGAATTTGCAGCGAACTCGGCGGCGACGCCGCGCCCACCCAGGGCGAGGCCGTCCAACTGCTGGGCCAACTTTACACGTCGAACCTTCTCCAGGGCGACCTCCCGCCCGACGCCGAGGGCCTCCTCGCCAGGTACCGCCAGCGCCTCACGCGCGAGATCCAGGGGTACCTGGCCAACCTCCTGTTCATCCGTATTCCTCTGCTTGACCCCGATCGGTTCCTCGACCGTTTCGCCGGCGTCTTCGGCCTGTTGTTTACGTGGTGGGGCCTGGCCGCGTGGCTGGTGCTCGTGGGGGCGGGGCTTAACTGCGTCGCGGGGCGAACCGGGGAACTGCTTGAAAGCGCCAGGAACATCCTCGATCCGTCGCGGCTGCCCCTCCTGTACGCGTGCATCATCTTGGTTAAGATTATACATGAGTTCGGGCACGCCTTCGCCTGCAAGAAGTTCGGCCGCGAGAGCGGCTCGGGCGGCGAGGTGCACGTCATGGGCGTGATGTTCCTCGTGCTGACGCCCCTGCCGTACATGGACGCCTCCAGCGCATGGGCCTTCCGCCGCAAGTGGCACCGCGTCGTGGTGGGCGCGGCGGGGATGATGGTGGAACTGGCCGTGGCCTCCGTCGCCGCCGTCGTCTGGGCCCGCACCGGCGACGGCACGACGGCCCACGCGCTGGCGTACAACCTCATCTTCATCGGAAGCGTCTCGACGGTCCTCTTCAACGCCAACCCGCTGCTGCGGTACGACGGTTACTACATTCTCTCGGACATCCTGGAAATCCCGAACCTGGCGCAGCGTTCCCGCGAATACATTCACTACCTTGTGCGGCGGTGGGCGTGGGGCGTCAGGCCGCTGCGCTCGCCCGCCCACACGCCGGGCGAGCAGTTCTGGCTCATCTTCTACGGCGTCACGTCTTTCGCGTACCGCGTGTTCATCTGTTTCGCCATCCTCCTGTTTGTGTCTTCGCGGCTGCCGCTGGTGGGGGCGCTGCTGGCGGTGGCGGCGGCCGTGGCGTGGGTGCTGGTGCCCGCGGGGCGGTTCGTGCATTACCTGGCGGCCTCGACGGAACTGGTGCGGGTGCGGGCGAGGGCGGTCCTTTCGACGCTCGCGCTGGCGGCCGCCGCGATCGCGGCCGCTGGCCTTGTCCCGGCGCCCGACCGCTGCTACATCGAGGGCGTGGTCGAGCCGGTCCAGGTGGCCATCGTGCACGCTGGCGAGGACGGGTTCCTGACGGACCATCTGCCGTCGGGCGCCCTGGCGTCGCCCGACGGCCCGCCCCTCGTGCGGGCCGCCAGCCCCGTGCTTGAGGCCGAGGCCCGTATGTGGGAAGCCCGGCGGCGCGCCCTCGTGGCCGGCCGCAGCCTGGCCGCCACGAAGGAAGTTGCGGCGGCACAGATCGTCGATGAGCAGATCCGGGCCGTAGAGGACCGCATCCAGGACATCCGCCGGCGCCTGGCCGACCTGGAGGTCCGCGCGCCCGTGACCGGCACGTGGCTGTCGCCCGGAATTGACCTGAAGCGCGGGGCGTACCTGCATCGCGGCGACCCCATCGGCGTGGCCGCGACGCTGGATGACGTTATCGTGCGGGCCGTCGCGCCGCAGGACGTGGTCGGGCCGCTCGTGACCGAGGCCGACCGCCGCGTCGAGATGCGCGTTGACGGCCGCCCCGACGCGCACTTCTCCGGCACCGTCAAGCAGTTCCTGCCGGCCGGGCAGCAGCGCGTGCCGTCGCCCGCACTTACGTACGCCGGCGGGGGGAGTATCGCCGTATCGCTCGACGACCAGCGCGGCACGCAGGCCGCACAGCGCGTCTTTGAAATCCACGTGGCGCCCGACCGCTCAAGCGGCGTGCGGCTCCTGGCGGGGCAGCGCGTCATTATCCGCTTTGAAAACCGCGACAAGCCCCTCCTGGAGCAGGGCTACCGCTGGTTCCTGCAACTCATCCAGCGCCGGTTCGAGGTCTAGGGTGGCCCGCCTTCCGAGCACAACGTGGCAGATGCTGGCCGAGCGGCCGCGCGACAAGGAACTGCCGCGAGGCCTGGACGCCGCCTGGGACGCCGCCGTCGCGGTGCTGGTGCACCTGAAGCCGCGTCGCGGGCGGCTGCTGTCGCGCGCGGCCCGCATCGTGGGCCTGGAGAAGGAGTACCGCGACCTTGCGGATTCCCGGCTGCGCGAGGAGGCTGCGGCGCTGCGGCAGCGGTTCCGCTTCGGACGCGACACTCCGCGCGACCTCGACCGCGCATTCGCCGTCATCCGCGAGGTTGCCTTCCGGCAGGTGGGCGAGCGTCCGTTCCCCGTCCAGGTGGCCGGGGCGCTGGCGCTGGAGGCGGGGTGCGTGGTCGAGATGGCCACCGGCGAGGGCAAGACCCTGACGGCCACGATGCCCGCCACCGTCGCCGGTTGGCGCGGCCGCGGCTGCCACGTCATCACCGTGAACGATTACCTGGCGGCCCGCGACGCCGAGTGGATGGGGCCGGTGTACCGCTTCTGCGGCCTGTCGGTGGCGGCCGTCGCGCAGGGAATGCCGCCCGCCGCACGCCGCGCCGCCTACCAGGCCGACGTCACCTACGGCACGAACAAGGAGGTGACGGCCGACTTCCTGCGGGACCGGCTGTCGCTGGGGCGGTTGGCGGGCCTGCCGTCGGCTATCCTGGCCCGCATCGTGGAGGGCGCGGGCAGCGGCACGGACCGCCTCGTCCAGCGGGGCCTGGCCAGCGCAATAGTGGACGAGGCCGACTCGGTGCTTATTGACGAGGCCGTAACGCCCCTCATCATTTCGGGCGAGGCGCCCAACCCGGAGCAGGTCGAGGCCTTCCGGCAGGCGGTCGCGATGGCGGCCAGGCTGGAGGCCGGGCGCGATTACCGCGTGAATCTGCGATACCGCGAGGTGGACTTCACCGCCGCCGGCCGCCAGCGCCTGGAGGACCTGGCGGCGCCGCTGGGCGGCGTCTGGCGCGGCGCGCGGCGGCGCGAGGAACTCATGAACCAGGCCCTCGTGGCCCGCGAGTTCTACCTTCGCGACAAGCAATATATCGTTTCAGATGAAAAGGTTGTCATCGTCGATGAGTTTACCGGGCGCCTCATGCCCGACCGCGAGTGGCGCGACGGCCTCCACCAGGCCGTCGAGGCCAAGGAAACCCTGACCGTCAACCCGCCCAAGGACACCTACGCACGCATCAGTTTCCAGCGGTTCTTCCGGCTGTACCGGAACTTGAGCGGCATGACGGGCACGGCGGCCGAGGGCTGGCGCGAGTTCTGGCAGATTTACCACATGCCGGTCGTGGCTATCCCGACGAACCGGCCGTGCATCCGCCGGCGCCGGCCGGACCGCGTCTTCGCCGTCGAGGAGGCCAAGTGGGCGGCCATCGTCGAGGAAATCCGGCGCGTGCACGCCTCGGGCCGGCCCATCCTCGTTGGCACGCGAAGCGTCCGGGCGAGCGAACTCCTGGCCGCCATGCTCCAGCAGGCGGGCCTGGAGTGCCAGGTCCTTAACGCCGTCCGCCACGCCGAGGAGGCCGAGATCGTCGCCGGAGCAGGCCAGGAGGGCCGCATCACCGTGGCCACCAACATGGCCGGCCGCGGCACGGACATCAAACTCGGCCGCGGCGTGGCCGAGCGGGGGGGACTCCACGTCATGGCCACCGAACGCCACGAGGCCGGCCGCATCGACCGGCAACTCTTCGGCCGCTGCGCTCGCCAGGGCGACCCCGGCACGTGCCAGGCCGTCGTGAGCCTGGAGGACGAACTGGTCGTGCGTCACGCGCCCCTGCTGGCCGCGTCGCTGCGCCGGCGCCACGGCCGCACTCAGCGCGAGGTCACGTCGGCCCTGGCGCGGCAGGTGTTCGGCCTGGCGCAGCGGCGGGCGGAGCGGCTGGCCCTCGTCCAGCGCAAGAGCGTCCTTCAGGCCGACCACTGGCTGGACCAGTACCTCGGCTTCGCCGGCCGCGAGGGGTGACGCATCGCCCCTTGGGGCCTTTCGTAGGCAGGTGTGGCACGGCCGGCTTGCCGGCCGTGGCGGGTCCGGTGGAGGTTGTCACGGCCCGCCGCGGGAGAGGGGCCAGGGGCGGGGGGCTTTACTCCTTTTTCGGATTGCCGAAGTCCATATCATCTTGCCGCACGCGCCTGGGCCTGTGTCGGGGCGCTTCAGGGAGGGTGATGCCGAGGCCGCCCGCGCCGCCGGGGACCTGGAGGCACCGCGGGTTGGGCCGTTGCGGGTCTTTGAGGACCTCCTCAATCGTCAGGACTTGCACCTTCGGATAGGGCCGGCCGTCCCACGGCGAGACGTACGAGCCTGCGGCGGCGGCCTCGGTGCGCATCGGCTTGGAGGGCGGCTCCAGGGTCAGGAATACGGCCAGTTCGGCCCCCTCGCGCTCGCGCGTGCCGGCCAGGTCGCGCACGTCGCCGGGCTTTACGTGGCCGCTCTTGACCTGCACAAGCATCTTCTTGGTGAGCCACGCGCCGTTCTTCTGCTCGTCCTGGAAGTATCGCACGCCGTCTATGCCGCGGTCCGCGCCCTTGCGCGGCTTGCCCCACATCGGCCGCGCGCCCACCTGGCCCAGGGCCCAATACTGGAAGTCAAAGGGGTCCCTGGCGGCAATCGCGGCCGCGCCGGCGGCGCTCACGGGAACGCCCTGCTCGCGGAATTCGGGCAGGGGCTTGAATCGCGTGCCCAAGCGGTGCTTGACAAGCCCGATCGCGACATGCGTAATGTCAATGCCGATCCACCTGCGCGGCGGCGCGTGGGGGTTCTCGCGGTTCAGCGTCTCAACGGCGTCAATGGTCGTGCCGCAACCGCAGAAGGGGTCAAGTACCATGTCGCCGGGGTTGCTGGAAGCACTGACTACCCGTTTGAGGAGTTCGACCGGCTTCTGCGTAGGGTAGCCCAGCCTTTCTGCCGCCTGCGAGTTGATCTCCGGGATGTCGGTCCAGACGTCGCCTACGGAGTGGCCGGGCATCTCGTCAAGGTAGCGAATGACGGCCGGCCAACCTTTCCTGGTAAGCACAATGCGTCCCTGGGCGATGAGTTGGTTGATCTTCTCTTGGGACCAGCGCCAATGTGTTCCGGGCTTGGGCCGAAGTCTCTTGCCGAAAAAGACGCGGGGCGGCCCCTGTCCGGCGGCCAGCGCGTTATCCAGCCTGAAAAGCCGCCCGCTTGCGTCTTTCTTGAAATGTGAGTCAATGTATGCCTGGTCGTAGGGCTTGCGGCGCGTGTTGTACGTGTGATGCCCCGCCTGCTTCGCGTACACCAGCAGCACGTCGTGAAGGCGCCCCCATCGCTTCGCATCGGCGTGAAAGTTGAACCTTTCCCAGGTTATCTCGTTCAGGAAGTTCCTGGGGCCGAAGACCGCGTCCAGGATCAACTTCAGGTAATGGCCGGCCGTGGGGTCGCAGTGCAGGTAAAGCGAGCCGGTGGGCCTCAGGACGCGGTGCATCTGGACCAGGCGCACGGCCATCTGCACCAGGTAGGCCATCATGGGCGAAGGCTTGAGGAACCCCATGAAGGTCCTGGTCAGTTCGGCCAGGGGCGCGGGCACGGCAGGGTCGCGCTGAATCTGCGTGAGGGCCTCGTTTGCGGCAAGGTCCCACGTCCAGGTGTCCTCAAAGGCCCTTATCTGGGCGGCCTCCGGCGCGCCGGTGGCCTCCTTGAAAAGCACGTTGTACGATTGCTGGCTGTTGAAGGGCGGGTCCAGGTAAATGAGGTCCACCGACTCGTCGGGGAACTCCTTGAGGAACACCAGGTTGTCCCCGTAGCAGAGGAGATTGTCTTCAAAAGTCGCGGCCATGCCGGTCGCCTTTCATCGTGTCAGCCCGATTGTGCCACGAAGGGCCGGCCAATGCAACGGAAGACTGGCCGCAGGACCACCCGCTGCTCGCCCATCAGGACCGCTTGAATGCCAGCGCCCCCGTCGGGCACGCGGCGACGCACTCCGCGGCAGCCTTGCGCAGGCCTTCCTCCAGCGTCCGGCTGAACGGCACGGCGACGCGCACGTTGAAGCCGCGGCCGATGAACGCCAGCCCCAGCGGCTCGCCCGCCCGCGCCGCCGCCTGGATGCACAGACCGCACGAGATGCACTTGCCGGGCTCGTACACCACGTCCGGGTGCCGCGACTCCTGCTCGAACTGGCGGCGCGTGCCGTGATAGCGGCCGGGCGAGGCGCCGTAGGCCTCGGCGTACCGGCGGAGTTTGCAGGCGTCGGCCTTGCGGCAGTCGCAGTGGAGGCAGCGTGCGGCCTCGCGTCGGGCCTCCTCGGGTGATAGGCCGGCCGCCTCGCCGCCGGCGGGCGCGACGCGCCCGGCGGGGCTGGCGCCGGCGACCAGCCGGGCCATCTCCTCGGCCGTCGGCGCGTGCAGGCGCGTGGTGAACGGCCGCCGCGGGGCCGCAGGCGCATCGCCCGCCAGGAACCGAAGGACGGAGCGCGCGGCCGCGGCGCCATCGGCCACCGCCCGCACGGCCATCCGGTGCGCGTGGACGAAGTCGCCGGCCGCAAACAAGCCGCGCACCGAGGTCTCGTACGTACGCCGATCCACCTGGGCCCCGTCCGGGAGGAGTGACCCGGGCGAGGCCGCAGCCCCGCCGGGGGGCGCATGCGCGCCCGCGGCGATGAGCACGGCGTCGAAATCCCTCTGAAGGTCCGCAAGCGCCGCGTCGCGGCCCACGCCGGTGCTCAATTTGAACTCGACTCCGAGCGCGGCCACGAGGGCGATCTCGGCGTCGAGGACGTCGCGCGGCAGTTGCGATTCCGGAACGCTCCGCCGCAGGCTGCCCCCCGGGCGGTCCTGGTCGTCGAAGACGGTGCAGGCCGCGCCTTCCTGGGCGAGGCGCCACGCCGCCGCCAGCCCGCACGGGCCGGCCCCGATGACGGCGACGCGTTTGCCCGTCGTCGGTCTCCGCGCCGGCAGCGCTGGCCGCCCGGCCGCCAGGTCCGAGTCGGCCGCGCGGCGGTGCAGCAGGCGGATGCCGACGGCGGCGTCGTGGTCGGCGCGGCGGCAGCCTTTCTCGCACGGGGCGGGGCAGATGCGCCCAAGCGTCGCCGGCAGCACCAGGGCAGCGCGGGCCGTCGCGGCCGCGCCCGCAAAGTCGCCCGCGGCCGCCCGGCGGACCATGTGCGGCACGTCCATCCGCGCCGGGCAGATGCCCTGGCACGGGCCGATGCAGTCGCCAGGATGGTCGCTCAGCAACAGTTCCAGGGCCGCCCGGCGCGCGGCATGGACCTCGTCGGTCTCGCTCTCGACCTCCATGCCGTTCTCGGCCCGCGCCCCGCAGGCGGGCAGCAGGCGGTCGGGATTGCGGACCTTGACCACGCAGACCATGCACGAGGTGGCCGGCGTGCAGCCGTCCAGGTGGCAGAGGGTGGGGATGTCGATGCCCGCCCGCCGCGCGGCATCCAGGATGCTCGCCCCGGGGGGGACGTCGACTTCCCGTTGGTCAATCGTGAGCCTCGGCATCTTCCGCCGATTCCCTTCAACCGCAGAGGCCTCTGAGAACGCAGAGAAGAATTACAGATAACATCATAGCCAATGTTTTCGCCTCTTGCTTTTGCCGTTTCTCTTTATCTCTATCTTCTTGTCTTCCTCTGCGTTCTCCGCGGTGAATCGAAGTTCAGGAGACGCTGACCGCGCCGGAGGGGCAGACCTGCTTGCACGTGCCGCAGCGGATGCACTTTGCGGCGTCGATGACGTGCCGCTCGTACGGCGTCATCGCGATGGCCTCGGCGGGGCAGTGCTGGGCGCACAGCGTGCAGCCGATGCACTTGTCGTTAATTGAGTACGTGATGAGGGCCTTGCAGCGGCCGGCGGGGCAGCGCTTTTCCAGGTGCGCCTCGTACTCCGCCCGGAAGTACCGCAGCGTTGAGAGGACGGGGTTCGGGGCGGTCTTGCCCAGGCCGCAGAGGCTGGCGTGCCTTATGTAAAGGGCCAGGTGCTCGAGTTCCTCCAGGTCCCCCCGCCGCCCCTCGCCCGCCGCCAGGCGCTGGAGGATATCGAGCATCCGGCGCGTGCCGATGCGGCAGGGCGTGCACTTGCCGCACGACTGGTCCTGCGTGAACTCCAGAAAGTACCGCGCCACGTCCACCATGCAGTCGTCTTCGTCCAGCACGACCAGGCCGCCGGACCCCATGATTGCGCCGGCGGCGGTCAGGGCCTCGTAATCGACGGGCGTGTCCGCCAGGTGCGCCGGGACGCAGCCGCCCGACGGGCCCCCCACCTGGACGGCCTTGAGGGCCTTTCCGCCCGCGATGCCGCCGCCGATCTCCTCGACGACCTGGCGCAGCGTGACGCCCATCGGCACCTCGATAAGGCCGCCGCGCGCCACCTTCCCGGCAAGGGCGAAGACCTTGGTGCCCTTGCTGGTGCGCGTGCCGAGCGCGGCGAAGGCCTCCGGCCCCCGGCGGATGATCCACGGCACGAGCGCGTATGTTTCGACATTATTGACAAGGGTGGGTTTGCCCCGCAGTCCCTGCTCGGCGGGGTACGGGGGGCGCAGGCGCGGCATGCCGCGGCGGCCCTCGATGCTGGCCAGCAGCGCGGTCTCCTCGCCGCAGACGAACGCGCCGGCGCCCTCCATGATCCTCATGTGCAGCCGCCGGCCCGTGCCGAGGATGTTCCTGCCCACCAGGCCGCGCTCTTCCGAGCGGCGCAGCGCCTCGCGCACCCGCCGCACCGCCAGCGGGTACTCGGCGCGGATGTAGAAGATGCCTTCCTCGGCGCCCACGGCGCAGGCCGCGACGGCCATCCCCTCGATGACGCGGTACGGGTACGACTCCAGGATCATGCGGTCCATGAACGCCCCGGGGTCGCCCTCGTCGCCGTTGCACACCAGGTACTTGGGCTTGCCGGGGGCCTGGCGTACGCGGTCCCACTTGGCCCCCGAGAGGTATCCTGCCCCGCCGCGCCCGCGCAGGCCGCTTGCGCGGATGAGGCGGATGACGTCCTCGGGCGCGTGCCGCTTCAGGCACGCCTCCAGGGCGCTGAAACCGCCGTATGAAAGGTACTCATCCAGGTCGATGGGGTCCAGGTGGCCGCAGTGCTCCGTGGCGATGTGCTGCTGGCGTCCCAGGAAGGCCGTCACCTGCGGGTCGCGGACCTCAAGGACGTAGCGCTGGGCGGGCTCCCAGGCCTCGTCGGTGGCGAGGACCTCCAGGCCGCGGGCCAGGGTGCTGCGTATGCGGCGGCCGAGGCCGACGGCCCGGAAGTGCCGCCGCACGATCGTCTCGGCGTCCTCGGCCCGCACCTGGGCGTACAGGGCGGGCGCCCGGCCGGGGGCGGCGATCTCCACCAGCGGCGTCTGGTGGCACATGCCGACGCAGCCGACGCGCTTGACCGCGGCCCGCGTCCCGAGGCGCGCCACGGCCCGCTCCAGGGCCTCCTGCACGGCGCTTGAGCCGCGAGCCTGGCAGCAGGAGCCCAGGCCGATGCGGATTTCGCCGTCGCCCCCGGCCCTGGCGGCGGCGGCTTCCGCCCGCGGGCCCGCCGCGCCGCGGGCCGCCAGGTCCAGGAAGTCGCGCAGCACCCCAGGCACGCGGTCGGCGGTCATGTGCCCGTATGTTACTCCGTCAATCTGAATCACCGGCGCGAGCGTGCAGCAGCCCAGGCAGGCCACCTTGTGGAGGGTGAAAACGCCCGCCGGGTCGGTGTCGCCCCCGGCCGGGATGCCCAGGTGCCGCGCGAGGGCGTCGTGCACCAGGCCCGAGCCCTTCACGTGGCAGGCCGTGCCGTGGCAGACGCTCAGGAGGTGGCGGCCCATCGGCCGGTGGCGGAACTGGGTGTAGAAGGTGGCCACGCCCGTGATGCGGGAGGGGCTGATCTCCGTCAGGCCGCACACGCGCTGGAGCGCTTCCTCCGGCAGGTAGCGGTAGTGCCCCTGGATGGCCTGGAGGATGGGGATGGTCATCTCCGGCCCGCGGCCGAGGCGGGCGACCGTTTCATCGACGAATTGCAGGTCGATGTCGCTCATTGACCACCGCGCGTGTCATGCTTTCGCTTGCGAGAGCATGCTTCCGGGCTGCGCACGGCCATGCTTCCGCCTTCGCGCGAGCGACGAAGCCGCTTCGGCGGAGTCGCTTCGCAACGGCGCGAAAGCATGACACCCGCGCTCATTTCTTCCCGACGGCGTACAGGTGTTTCTCGCCGCGCATGTAGATGCGCCTGGCAAGGAACGCCGGGCTGGCGCGGACCGCCTCGCCCAGGGGCAGGATGGCCAGCACCTTGAACTCCTCCCCCGCCGCAAGGATGTGCGTCAGGCCCTTCTCGTCAACAACGTAGAACCGGTCGCCCACCAGCGCGGGCGAAGACTTGACGACCACGCCGACCTTCTTCTCCTTGCCGTCCTTGCCCTTCTCGACCACCTCAAGTTCCTTCTCGTAGGCCTTGCTGCCGTCCTTGACGCGGTAGCAGGTGACAAGGCCGTCGGTCGTGAAGAGCCACACGAGTTTCCCGTCCGTCAGCGGGCTGACGATGTCGGGCAGGCCGTCCTCGGCCGACCAGGCGACGGCCGACTCTGTGACGTCGCCCCGGCCGCCCGGCCGGATGGCGGCAAGTTTCGTCCCCGTGTTGGCGGCGAACACGAGGCCGGCGCCGAACGTCGGAGAGGGGGCCACGTCGCCGTCGAGCAACTTCGCGCGCCACAGTTCCGCGCCCCCCGCCGGATCGTACGCGATGACCCACGGGTTCCCGGCCGTGACGAGTTGGTCTCGCTCGGCGGCGCGGACGAGGGCGGGCGTGGCCCAGGAGGCCGCAACGGGGCGCGCCGTCTCCCACGCCGTCTTGCCGGTGGCGGCGTCGATCGCCAGCAGGCGCGACGCGGGCTTCGCCGGCGTCCCCTGGTCCAGCAGGACGAGCACCCGCCCGAGGTGCATGTTCAAAGAGGATGAATATCCATAAGAATTCTTGATGGGCCCCAGGTTGCGGGCCCAGAGTCGCCTGCCCGCGAAGTCGAAGCACGCCACGTCGCCGTTGGCGAAGATGGCGGCCACGCGGCGGCCGTCGGTCGCGGCCGTCGGGGCGGCGTAGCCGGTGTCCTCGAGGATTTCCGGCGGCTCGGCGGCGGACCCTTCCGGCGTTTCGACCGGCTTCTGCCAGAGCATCCTGCCCGTGGCGGCGTCGAAGCAGTAAACCTCGCGATTCTTCTCGGTGGTGCCCGTGA
>VGYT01000115.1 GCA_016872895.1 Planctomycetota bacterium | reverse complement strand
AGCGACGTGCAACTTGCCCGGATGCTGGCGACCACCGAGAAGGCCGTGCGCGACCGCCGCCGGGCGCTGGGCGTGCGGCCGGTCTTCAAGTCCGTAGATACCTGTGCCGCCGAGTTCGAGGCGTTCACGCCCTATTACTATTCCACGTACGAGCAGGAAGATGAATCGCGCCGGTGCTGATACTTCAACGCTGCCTGGCACTTTGCGCAGCCGGGCCGACGGTTACGCGCTCCCGGGGCCGGCCGAGCGCGTGCTTATCCTGGATTTCGGCTCGCAGTACACGCAACTCATCGCCCGCCGCGTGAGGGAACTGGGCGTGTACAGCGAGATCGTCTCACACGACGTGCGGCCGGGGAACCTCGCGCGGCAGCGGCCGGCGGCGCTTGTACTTTCGGGCGGCCCGGCCAGCGTCACGGCCGCCGGCAGCCCGGCGTGCGACCGCGGCCTCTTCCGTCTGGGAATCCCCGTGCTGGGCATCTGCTACGGGATGCAGTTGACGGCGAAACTGCTGGGCGGCCGCGTGTGGGCTGCCCCGCGGCGGGAATACGGCCATGCCACCGTCGATGTGCGGCGCAAGGGCGACCTCTTCCGCGGCCTCTCGCCGCGGCTGGCCGTCTGGATGAGCCACGGCGACGAGGTCACGCACGTGCCGCCCGGCTTCCAGGCAATCGCGAGCACGTCCACCTCGCCCGTCGCGGCAATGGCCGACCCGAATCGCCGCATCTGGGGCCTCCAGTTTCACCCGGAGGTGGCGCACACGCCCAGGGGGAAGGGAATCCTGGCCAACTTCCTCTTCCGCATCGCCGGCTGCCGTGGAGGATGGACGGCCAGGTCGTTCGTCGCGTCCACGGTGGAGCAGTTGCACTGCACAATCGGCCGGGAGCGGGTGCTGTGCGCCGTCTCGGGCGGCGTGGACTCGACCGTGCTGGCGGCGCTGTTGAACCGGGCCATCGGCGAACAACTGGCGTGCGTGTTTATCAACAACGGCCTGCTCAGGAAGAACGAGGCGCCCGCCGTGCAGAAGGCGTTCCGCGAACACGTGGGCATACGCCTTCATTACGTGAACGCCTCGCGGGTGTTCCTGCGGCGGCTGCGCGGCGTGGTGAGCCCGGAACGGAAGCGGCGCATCATCGGCTCGGTGTTCGTGCGCGTCTTCGAGCGAGAGGCCCGGCGCCTCGGCAGGCCGAGGTTCCTGGCTCAAGGGACGCTTTACCCGGACGTGATAGAGAGCCGCAGCCCGCGGGGCGGGCCGTCGGCCACCATCAAGACGCACCACAACGTGGGCGGCCTGCCGCCGAACCTGCGCTTCGAACTCGTCGAGCCGCTCAGGTACCTCTTCAAGGACGAGGTCCGCCGCGTGGGGCACGAACTGGGGCTGCCCGAGCGGATAATCTGGCGCCACCCGTTCCCCGGGCCGGGCCTCGCGGTGCGCATCATCGGCGACGTGACGGAGCGGAAACTGCGCATCCTGCGCGAGGCCGACGCGATTTTCCTTGAGGAACTGCGGCGGAGCGGCCTGTACGATAAGGTCTGGCAGGCGTTTGCGGTCCTCCTGCCTGTGAAGGCCGTGGGCGTCATGGGCGACGAGCGGACGTACGCCAACGTCATCGCCGTCCGTGCCGTCACCAGCCGCGACGGCATGACGGCCGACTGGGCCCGCCTGCCGAACCCCGTGCTGGGGGCCATCGCCAACCGCATCATCAACGAGGTCAAGGGCGTTAACCGGGTGGTGTACGACGTGTCCTCGAAGCCGCCGAGCACGATTGAGTGGGAGTAACGGATTGTCATTTGTCATTGGTCATTCACCATTGCCGTTTGATTAGTCATTAGGACTTAGTCATCAGTCATTCTCTTGCGATTGCCCTATGCCTCCAACCGAGCCTTCCATCGCGTCGGGCCCCGCGGCCCCGCTGTGGCTGTTCGTCGTGGCGGCGGCGTGCGTACCGGTGACGGGGCTGGTCCTGGTGCGCATCAGCCGCTGGTGGGAATCGGGCGCGTCGCTGCCGCTGCCGATGGACGAGGCGTGGGCCGGCGGTGCGCTGGCCCCGGCTGTCGGGGTGGCGCTGTTCTTCGTGATGATGGTGGCGATGCTCGCCATCGCGCAGGGCTATGCGGCCGGACGCCGGGCGGGTCTCTGGCCGTGGGAGCCGCTGGGGGTGCCCGAGATGCTCTCACCGGGGATGTTCCTGGCGCAGGCGCTTCCGCCGCTCGTGGGCCTGGCGGTGGTGCTCGGATTCGGGCGCGGCGCCGCCGCCACGGTGGGCATCCGCGTGGGCAACGTGCGGATGACCGTCCTGGCGGGCGTGGTGGCCTTCACGGCGGCGCTGCCGGTGTGCATCGTCGCCCTGAAGGTCAACGCCGTCCTTGTGGCCCTCCTGGGCGAAGTGCCGCGCGAGCATCCGCTCCTCGTGACGGTGCACGAGACCCCGGCCGCGTGGGTGATGGCCGCGGCGCTCGTGCAGGCGGCGGTTCTGGCGGCGCTGGCCGAGGAGTTCATCTACCGGGGGGTGCTGATGACATCGCTCCTGCCGCATGCCGGGGCCGCAGGGGCGCTTGCAATCACGAGCGCCGTCTTCGCCCTGGTGCATCTGCCCACGGAGCCGCAAGCGGTGCTGCCGCTCTTTATTCTCGCCCTGGCGATGGGCTGGGCGGCGTACTGGACGCGCAGCCTCCTTGCGCCGGTCATCGCCCACGCGCTCTTCAACGGCCTGATGGTGGTCAGCACCTTCGCCGCGCGGTAGTGGTCTGTCGCACATGAAACGATGGGTGCCGTGCTTTCGCTTGCGAAAGCATGCTTCTCGCCCTTCTGCGACCATGCTTTCGCAACGGCGCGAAAGCATGGCACCCCTGAACTGAGGAGCGACAGAGTGCCAGGCACAGGGGCGGGGCATGCGGAGCGCCCGGCCTACTTCCGTGCGGCCGGGTCAGCCGCGGTGCGGCCGGGGGCGCCAAGGCGCGCATCGATCGAGTCGATGGCCTTGTCGGCCTCGTAGGCCCTGGCGTGCTTCGGGAAGCGCGTGCGCACTTCCTCGAAGGCGTCGCGGGCCTCCTTGAAGCGGTTGTCGCGCACCAGGATGGTCCCGATGGCGTAGAGGGCCGTGGGGGCCTCGGGCGAATCCTTGAAGTCCTCCGCGAACCGGCGCAGGTTGCCTATGGCGGCCGCCGCGTCGCCGTCTTCCAGCGGCACCAGCGCCAGCATCAGCCGCGCGGGCACCAGGCGCCCCTTCTCGTTCTTCGGGTCGAGCGCCGCGGCCCTGGCCAGGAACGGCTCAGCGCGGCGGAAGTGGTCGAGGCCGGCCCATGCCTCGCCCAGTCGGAAGTTCGCCTCCAGGTCATCCGGCGCATTCTTGTGGGCCTCGATCAGCCCGGGCATCGCGGCCATTTTCTCCAGGATGGGATACAACTCGGCCGCCGTCCGCGGAAAAAGGACCATGTGCAGCGGCTCGCCCGCGCCGGAGAGGAGCAGGATGCTCGGATAAATGCGGATATCATACTTCTTTGATACCGCGCTCGCCTCCTTCGAGTCGTCCACCCTGACCGGCACGAAGTTCCGGCCGATGTAATCGGCCACGGCGCGGTTGACGAACGTGGCGGAATCCATCAGGCGGCACGGCTGGCACCAGTCGGCGTGGAAGTAGATGAGCACGGGCCGGCCCGCGGCGGCGGCCTCCCGGAGCGCCGCCGCAAGGTCCGTCCGCCACTCGATGCGCAGGGCCGGCTGCGCGGGCGGCGGCTGGGGCGCCGGCTGCGTGGTCGGCGCCGGCTTCGGCGCGGGCGACGGCCCCGGCTTCCTCGCCGGACCCAGGGGCACCAGCACGGGCGGCGCAGGGCGCTCCGACGACGCGGGCGCGGCATCGAGCGCCGCCGCCGCGGCCAAGGCAACCGCCGCCACGATGAACAGCCGCACGTGCATGCGCGAATCTCGGCGAGCCGCGGGTGTGAACCCGCGGTCATCTGCGGCAATGGGCGATACCCGCCGCTTTACAGCGGCGGCCCGACGCACCCGCCGCGCGAAGTGCTTCAACGCCGCGTCCCCTACCCCGGGCCGGCGGCCTCGGCGGTAACGCCCACGCGGCGGAGTTTTTCGTACCGCCGGGCCAGGAGGTCGTCGAGGGGCGCCTGCTTGAGTTCGCGCAGGTGGCGGCCGATGCGCCGCTCCAGCGTGACGGCCATCTCGCGCGGGTTGCGGTGGGCGGCGCCGAGGGGCTCGGGCACGATGTCATCGACCACGCCGAAGCCCTTGAGGTCCGCGGCCGTCAGTCGCAGCGCCTTTGCGGCGTCGGGGGCCTTCTCGGCTGTCCGCCACAGGATGGCCGCGCACCCTTCCGGCGTAATGACGCTACAGTATGCGAACTCGAGCATCAGCAGGCGGTCGGCGACGCCGATGCCCAGGTATCCGCCGCTTGCGCCCTCGCCGATGATTGTGCCGACGATGGGGGTCCGCAGGAGCGACATTTCTCGCAGGTTCACGGCGATGGATTCCGCTATGCCGCGCTCCTCCGCCCCGATGCCGGGGTACGCCCCCTGCGTGTCGATGAATGCGACGACGGGCAGGCCGAACTTCTCGGCCATCCTCATGCAGCGCATGGCCTTGCGGTAGCCCTCCGGGTGGGCGCAGCCGAAGAAGCACTCGACCTTCTCGCGCGTGTCGTGGCCCTTGCGATGTCCGACGACCATGACGCGCTCGCCCGCGATGCGACCCAGGCCGCAGATGACCGCCCGGTCGTCGCGGAACAGGCGGTCGCCGTGGAGTTCCTTGAAGTCCTTGACGAACGCCTCGATGTAGTCGGTTGTCTGCGGGCGGTCGGGGTGGCGCGCAACCTGCACTATCTCCCACGGTTCCAGCGCGCCGTACTTCTTGCGGATCATCGCGGTGAGGTTCTTGCGGATGTCGCGGACTTCGGCGCTCAGGTCCACGCCGCTCGTGCGCTGGCGCTCCTCCAACTCGCGGATCTGGTCCTCGAGTTTGGCGAACGGTTTCTCGAATTCAAGGCACACACGAGCCATTGTTCTTCCGATGAAGTCGCGCCGTCGAGCCGCCCTCCGTAAGGTCGCGGGATCACCGCATCGCCGCCGGGCAGTAGCGCGCCGGCGGCGGCTGGAGATAACCCGCCGCTCCCGCAGATGGCTCGATCACCCGCGGCTCGCTCGCCGCGCGACAGCCCTACTCGCCCTTGCGGACAAGCCGGATCGCCGACCGCAACTTGCTGCTGACATACCCCATGCCGCGAGGCCGGTCAAGAGGGTCCTTCGCCATCATCGACCGCACCAGGTCGTCGAGCGCCAGGGGTATCTCCTCGCGCAGCGCGGTCATCGAGGGGACCTTGGCGTACACGTGCTGCTCCAGGAGTTCCTGCGGCGTCTCTCCGGTGAAGGGGATGTGGCCGGTGGCCGTCTCGTAGATTGAGACGCCGAGGCTGTAAATGTCGGCCTGCGCCGTCAGCCGCTCGTTGCGGATCTGTTCTGGCGACATGTACGACCACGTGCCCGGTCTTCGCCATTCCCGCAGCCGCCTCAGCCAGTACTTGCCGAGCGACTTGTCCTGGTGGGCGGCCAGGGCGAAGTCGATGACCTTGGCCGTGCCATCGCCGCCTATGACCATGTTCTGCGGCTTCACGTCGCGGTGAATGTAACCCATCTCGTGCAGGTATGCCAGGCCGTCAGCCACCTGGGCCAGCCAGTCGAGCGAGTCGGCCAGGTTGGGTCGGCCCCTGTCCAAGTGCTGCCGCAGGCTGAGGCCGGGCACGTATTCCATCACCAGGAACGGCTGCCTGGCAGACATCTGGAGTTCAAGAACCCGGATGAGGTTCGGGTGGTCCAGGTCGGCGCAAACCCTGTATTCAGTCTCCAGGTAGCCGCGCTCCACCCGGTCGGCGGCGAACTCGGGCCGAAGCATCTTGATGGCGGCCTCTGCGCCGCGCCCGCGGCCCACCAGCCGCAGCACGTGAAATATCTCGGCCGTGTTGGACTCGGCTACCTTCCGCAGAACCTGGAAGCCGTTAATGGTCTGGAGCATTCGTCCGTGGCGGGAAGGCCCCGGCGCCGCCCTCACACCGGGGGTTGCCCAAGTGCGGGCTCACTTCTTACCCCTTTTCCATCTATCGAACGTGGCATTGTAGCGGCGGACCGGCCGGGCGGCAATGCAAAAATCTATTGACCCCCTCCGCGGCCGGTCATAAAGTTGAGTGACCCACCGCCGCCCCGGCGGAGACGTGCGCGGTTGCCGGCCTCCTCCACGCGGAGGCCCCAGGGCGCCGGCCGCGTGGGTCCGGAGGACCCGCGACTTCTGACCCCTTGCGGCAACGGCACATGACCCCCTGGAACCAGGTCACGATCATCGGCGTGGGCCTTATCGGCGGCAGCCTGGGCCTGGCGCTGAAGGCGGGGGGCCTGGCGCGGCGGGTCGTCGGCGTCGGCCACCGCCAGGCGAGCCTGGATGATGCCCGCCGCTCAGGCGCCGCCGACGAGACGACGCTCGACCCCGCCGCAGGCGTCCGCGAGAGCGATCTGGTGGTCCTGGCCACCCCCGTCGGCCTGTTCCCGGAAATCCTCAGCCGCATCGCCCCTGCCCTGGCGCCGGGCGCCGTGGTCATCGACGTCGGCAGCACCAAGGTCCGCGTGGTGGCAGACATGGAGGAGCGGGTGCCCGAGGGGTGCTCGTGCGTGGGCTGCCACCCCATCGCCGGCAGCGAGCATCGCGGCGTGGCGTTTGCCCGGGCGGACCTCCTCCGCGGGGCCGTGTGCGTGGTGACGCCCACCCGCCGGTCTCCGCCCGACGCCCTGCGCCGCGTCGTCGAGACCTGGGAAGGCGTCGGCATGACCGTGCGAACGCTGTCGCCCCAGGAACACGACCGCCTTCTGGCCGAGGTCAGCCACCTGCCCCACGTGGTTGCGGCGGCGCTCGTCAGGGCCGCCAGCGCCGAGGCGGAACCGCTGGTCGGCCCGGGCTGGGCCGACACGACGCGCATCGCCGGCGGCGACCCGGCCCTGTGGCGCGACATCCTGATGAGCAACTCCGGCGAAGTGGCCGCGGCCCTGGAGCGGTTCCAGGGCATGCTGGCGGCCTTCCGCAGCACCCTCAGACAGGGCGACGCCGCACGCATCGAGGCCCTGCTGGCCGAGTCGAAATCGCGCCGCGACAGGCTCAAGCAAGCGCAAGTGAATCCTGGTTGGCCGCCCAACTTCGCCGGCGCAAGCGCGGTGATTCCCGGCCGGCCGCCCAACTTGTTGGGCGCGCAAGAGTCTCTTCAGGAGCCGAAATGAATTGGGAGATCGAAGTCCGTTTCCGCCCTGGCGCCCGCGACGTGCATGGCGAAGGCTGCCTGCACGAGGTGCGAGACCTGGGCCTCAGGCGCGTGGAGGCCATCGAGTCTGCCCGCCTGTTCCACCTCGACACGCCCGCCCCGCCGGCCGACGTGGAACGCATCGCGCGGGAACTCCTGACCGACCCCGTGGTGGAGCATTACCGCATCGCCGACGGCGGCCGTCCGCCCTCCGACGGCCGGCCCGTGGTCGTCGTCCGCCGCAAGCCAGGCGTCATGGACCCGGTGGCCATCAGCACGCTTCAGGCCGTGGCCGACATGGGCCTGGCTGCCCGCCGCTGCGCCACGGCCCGCAAGTATTACTTCTCGGGCCGGCCGACGCGCGGCGACCTGGAGACCGCGGCGCGGGCCGTCTTGGCCAACTGCTGCATCGAAGACATCGAGTTCTCCGACGAGGTGGCAGGCGTCTTCCGCGACGCCCCGCCCTACCGGTTCCGGCTCATCACGGTTCCCGTGCGCGAGGCCGGCGACGGGGACCTGCTGCGCATCAGCCGCGAGGGCGGCCTGTTCCTCAACGTCCGCGAGATGCGGGCCATCCAGGAGCACTTCCGCGCCCTCGGCCGCGACCCCACCGACGTGGAACTGGAGACCCTGGCCCAGACGTGGTCCGAGCACTGCGTGCACAAGACGCTGAAGGGCCTCATCCGCTTCACGGACCACGGCGCGGGCGGCCAGGCGGAGACGATCGACAACCTCCTTGCGAGCACCATCGCGCGGGCCACCAGGGAACTCGCCCGCCCGTGGTGCGTAAGCGTGTTCGTCGATAACTCCGGCGTCATCGAGTTCGACGCCGGCCAGTGCGTGTGCTTCAAGGTGGAGACGCACAACCACCCCAGCGCGCTGGAACCCTACGGCGGCGCGGCCACGGGCATCGGCGGCGTCATACGCGACCCGCTGGGCACGGGCCTCGGCGCAAAGCCCATCCTGAACACGGACGTGTTCTGCTTCGCCCCGCCCGATTACCCGGCTGGCAGACTGCCGCCCAGCGTGCTGCACCCGCGGCGCATCATGCGCGGCGTGGTGGCCGGCGTCCGCGATTACGGCAACCGCATGGGCATCCCTACGGCCAACGGAGCGCTATATTTTGATGAGCGGTACCTCGGCAACCCCATCGTCTACTGCGGCAACCTGGGCCTGATTCCGCGCGACAAGTGCTTCAAGCACCAGAAGTCCGGCCACAAGATAATGCTCGTGGGCGGGCGGACCGGCCGCGACGGCATCCACGGCGCAACGTTCTCCAGCGGCGAACTGACGCACACCACCGGCACGGAGTTCGCCCACGCCGTCCAGATAGGAAACGCCATCGTCGAAAAGAAGATGGTCGACACGCTCATGCAGGCCCGCGACCGCGGCCTTTACTCGGCCATCACCGACTGCGGCGCAGGGGGCCTTTCCAGCGCCGTCGGCGAAATGGGCGAGCACCTGGGCGCAGAAGTCCACCTGGAACGCGTGCCCCTCAAGTACGAGGGCCTATCATATACAGAAATATGGATATCCGAGGCGCAGGAACGCATGGTCCTGGCCGTCGAGCCCCGGAAGGTGGACGAACTGCTGGCCCTCTTCGCCTCCGAGGACGTGGAGGCCACGGTCATAGGCGAGTTCACCGACACCCGGCGCCTGCGCCTCAGGTACGAGGGCCACCTCGTCGGCGACCTCGACATGGCGTTTCTTCACGGCGGCGTGCCCAGGTACGAGCGCGCGGCCGAGTGGCGCCCGACCGACCGCACCGAGCCGCGGCTGCGGCCCCGGCCCGACTACACGCGCGACCTCCTGCGGGTCCTCGGCTCGTGGAACGTGTGCTCCAAGGAGTGGGTCGTACGCCAGTACGACCACGAGGTGCAGGGGCAGACGGTCATCAAGCCCCTGGTGGGCGTGGGCGAGGGCGGCCCCGGCGACGCCTGCGTCATCACGCCCCTGCCGGAATCCCGCAGGGGCCTGGCCGTCGGCTGCGGAATGAATCCCAAATATGGAGATATTGACCCGTACTGTATGGCCGCGGCGGGCATCGACGAGGCCGTCCGCAACGTCGTCGCCGTCGGCGCACGGCCCGACCGCATCGCCATCCTCGACAACTTCTGCTGGGGCAACTGCGACAAGCCCGACCGCCTGGGGGCCCTGGTCCTCGCGGCCAGGGCGTGCTACGACGTGGCCACGGCGTACGGCACTCCCTTCGTCAGCGGCAAGGACAGCCTCAATAACGAGTTCGCGGCGCCCGACGGGCGGACCATCGCCATCCCGCCCACCCTCTTGATAAGCGCCATGGCCATCGTCGACGACGTCCGCCGCTGCGTCACCATGGACCTGAAACAGCCCGGCAATCCCGTGTACCTGGTAGGCCTGACGAAGGACGAACTTGGCGGCTCGCACTGGTACGCCCTCAGGGGCGAGATCGGCCGCAATGTGCCGAAGGCGGACCTTGCGCTTGCGCCGCGGATTTTCGCCGCCGTGCACAAGGCGATAACGGCCGGGTGCGTGCGGGCCTGCCACGATTTGTCGGAAGGCGGCCTTGCCGTTGCGGCGGCCGAGATGGCCTTCGCCGGCGGCCTGGGCCTCGACCTGGCGCTCGCGCGCGTCCCGCGCGAGGACGGTCTTGAAGATGCCGGCCGCATCCTCTTCAGCGAGTCGCTCACCCGCTTCCTCGTGGAGGTGCCTCGCGGCCGCGAGGCGCGCTTCGGGCGGATCATGAAGGGCCTGCCCTGCGCCCGCATCGGCCGGGTGACGCGCGCGGCCCGCCTTGTCATCAAGGGCGCCGGCGGCAGGACGGTCGTCAGGGCCGACGGCGCGGCGCTGCGCGAGGCGTGGCGGAAGCCGCTAGCGTGGTAACGGCACAAGTAAGCCGGTTTGCCGAGGAGAAAACATGCCTGTCCGCGCGCTAGTCCTTCGTACCGCCGGGACGAATTGCGACGAAGAAACCCAGTTCGCCTGGGAACTCGCCGGCGCACGCGCCGAGCGGGTCCACGTCAACCGCCTCATCGAGAACCCGCGGCGGCTGCTGGACTACCAGGTGCTCACCATCCCGGGGGGCTTCAGTTACGGCGACGACATCGCCTCCGGCAAGATTTTTGCCAACCAGATCGTCCACCACCTGGCCGACGCGGTGCAGGAGTTCCTGGCCCGCGACCGCCTGGTCCTGGGCATCTGCAACGGCTTTCAGGTGCTGGTGCGTTGCGGCCTCTTGCCCGGCGCGGCCGACGGGCGGCCGACGCTCGTGCCCTCGGCCACGCTCACGAACAACGATTCCGGCAAGTTCGAGGACCGCTGGGTGCATCTCAGGACCGACACCGGCCGCTGCCCGTTCCTTGCGAAGGGCGAGGTGTTCGACCTGCCGGTGGCGCACGGCGAGGGCAAGTTTGTGCCCGCCGACTCATCCCCCCTGGCAGCACTTGAGCAGAAAGACCAGGTGGCCCTCCGCTACGTTGACTCGCGCGGCCGCACGGGCGCAAGTTACCCGGCCAACCCGAACGGCTCCGCGGGCGACGTGGCGGGCATCTGCGACGCAACCGGCCGCATCCTCGGCCTCATGCCGCACCCCGAGCGCCACGCCCTGTCCGAGCACCATCCGCAGTGGACCCGCCGCCCGCGCCGCAAGTCCGGCGACGGCCTGGCGGTGTTTAAGCGCGGGGTGGCGTACTTCAGGTAGGCGGGCGGCGAGACGAGGTCAGCCTATGAGCCGTTCGACATGATCCAGAATCTCTGCGGCTTCGCGAACCGCGTCGGCACGATTCAGGCTTGTCCCGCTCGGCTCGCTCTGCTCGTATCGGAACTGGACGGCAAAGGAAGTGTACCTCGCCAGGCCCCAGAACTTGGATACGTCGGCCCCGTGCTCATCAATCAAGCCGAGCAGAATTGACAGGTTGTGCGTCAACGGGTACTCAACGTCCAGCAGGACAATCCACGCCTTCAACGCTTTTTCAATCGCCTGCTGCGCATGAAAGCCGAAGATGGCATCGTCAAAGTCCGGGCTGTCGCCCATGGCCCGAATCGCCTTGAGGTCCTTGCCGGCCATCAGTAGCAACTCGCGGGCCTCGTCAAGGTCGGGCATAGAGCAGTTTTCCTTGCCTCAACGCGCGGGCAATCACGTGGTTCCTCCAGTTGCGGCGACGTTCCACTTCGGCCCGGCTATAGACCAGAATGTCCGTCGGCACGCGCAGGCTTGCGGCAATATTGTACAGCCGCGTCACTTCCTGCCACCGGCTCCGCCCCGGCCCGAACGGCTCGCGCTCAACCACGAGCAGGTCCACATCGCTGTCCGGCCCGGCCTGGCCGCGCGCGCGGGAACCGAAGAGCCAAATCTGTTCCGGGTCAACCTCGCGGACAATGGCCTGGACCATGTTCTCCAGCACTTCGTCGGTGACGGCAATCATGCGCGTGCCCTCTGCGGCGGCGGCTGTGCCCACCTTACTGTATCGGCGCGTGCGGCCCCTGTCCAGTATCGGCGGAGGGGAAGCGGCCGCGCGAATCGGCCTTTTTCTTCGGCCCCGGCCCTGCTACAATGCGTCGGACTTGCGGCGGCGGAGGCTGTATGGCGGTCATCTGCATCGCGGGCACACAGGCGGGCGTCGGCAAGACGGCCGTGGCGGAGATGCTCCTTGCGCACCTGCCCGGCTGGTCTGCCGCGCGCGTGCGCGTAGCCGACGAGATGACCGAGGCCGACGCCGCGCTCCTGGGCGATGCGCCTCACCGGCTGCTGTCGGCCGAGGCCGCCGGGGCCGACGGCGACGCCCGCCGCCTGCACGCCGCCGGGGCACGCCAGGCCCAGGTGCTCCTCGCGCAGCCGCGGGGCCTTGAAGACGGCCTGGCGGCCATGCTATCTGGCACGGCGGCCGGCGCGGACCTGCTGGTCGAGGGCAACGCATTTCTCTGGGCCCGCCAGGCCGACGTGGCGGTGATGGTCATCGGGCCGGGGCCGTCGGGCTCGGGCGTGGGACGGGTGCGGGCGTCGGCACGGGAACTTCTTGGGAAGATCGCCATCTGGGCGTGGAACGCCCGCGCCGGGACAGACATGAGCGGCTTCTTCGAGTTTCCGCTGGCCCTGGCGCGCATGGGCTTCAAAGGGGCCGTCTCGAACCGCTCGGAGTTCCACCACGTTAACCCGCTGGATGCTGCACACGCCGGCAACGCGCCGTTCATCGCAGCCGTCGGGCAGGCGCTTGAGCGCTGCCGGGCGCGGCGCGAAAGCGATGACTTCCTTCGCCGCGCAGGATTTGGCGCCTGAGGAAGATACGCCGGGGCCCCTGCCCCGACCTATCCTCAAGAAGGAACCGGGGCGCTGCCCCGGCCTGCAACCCGCACGCTGCGCGGCGGGTCTCCGCACCCGCCGCGACTGAGCATAGCCGCCGCTTCACAGCGGCGGCTCGATGTGGGCCGAGCCGCGCATGGCCAAACAGTGGACAATCAAGCCGCCCTTTGCCGACGCCGGGAAACTGGCCATCACGCTTGGCGTTCCGCCGGTGGTGGCGCGGGTGCTGGGGCCGCGGGGCTTGGCGACTCCGGAAGCCGCGCGGGCGTTCCTGAAGCCCGAACTCTCGCAACTGCACGAACCTGCCGCGCTGGCGGGCCTCATGGAGGCCGCCGACCGCCTCGTGGCTGCCGCACGCGCGGGCGAACCCATCGTCATCTACGGCGATTACGACGTCGACGGCATCACCGGCTCGGCCATTCTCTGGCATGCCCTGCGCCTGGCCGACGCCAACGTCCGCGTGTACGTGCCGCACAGGCTGGAGGAAGGCTACGGCCTGAACATGGAGGCGGTCGAGGCGTTGGCGGCCGAGGGCACGCGGCTGCTGGTAACCGTGGATTGCGGCATATCGGGCGCCGCCGAGACGGCCCGCGCCCGCGAACTGGGCCTGGACGTCATCATCACCGACCACCACGAAGCCGACCCCGACCGCCTGCCGCCCGCCAACATCCTGGTGGACGCCAAACTGCCGGATTCCACGTACCCGTTCCGCGACCTTTCGGGGGCGGGCGTCGCGCTGAAACTGGCCTGGGCCGTCGGGCAGCGCCTGTCGCAGCGCGACCGCGTGAGCGAACCATTCCGCGAGTTCCTCATCTCCGCCACCGGCCTTGCGGCCCTCGGCACAATCGCCGACG
>VGYT01000114.1 GCA_016872895.1 Planctomycetota bacterium | reverse complement strand
AAAGCGTGGAACGGCGCCGGCGGCGAAGACATCCAGCACGCCCACTCCTGGGGCCGCTACGTGCCGCCCGCCCTCTTCGCCGAGCACCCGGAGTTCTTCGCGGTGGGCAAGGACGGCGAGCGCCGGGGCGGCGGATGGCTGTGCACCTCCAACCCGGACCTGCGGAAGCACTTCGCCGACCGGGTGTCGGCGGCCATCGCGGCGGGGCAGAGGAACCCCTCCCTCTCGCCCACCGACGGCACGGGCTACTGCCAGTGCCCCGCCTGCAAGGCGCAGGACGACCCGAACGTCGTGGAACCCTCGACGGGCCTCGTCTCGGTCTCGCGCAGGTACGCCGATTTCTTCGACGCCGTTGCGCGGCAGGTGGGGGCGGCGCACCCGCGGTCGATCCTGAGTTTTTACTGCTACGCCGATTACACGCAGCCCCCTGCGCCGGGGCGGCGGCTGGCGCCGAACCTCTGCGCCTTTATTGCGCCCATCCGCTACTGCCGCCTGCACGCCATCGGCGACCCGCGGTGCCCCAGCCGCACCCAGGAGGTCGCCATGATCGAGGGCTGGGCCGCCCTGGCCGGCCATATCGGCTATTATAACTACATGTATAACCTGGCCGATGCCACCCTGCCCTTCTTCAAGTTCTCGGCCCTCAAGCACGACATCCCGTACCTGAAGGCCAGGGGCCTGACGGCCCTGACGATGGAGGTCCTGACGAACTGGCACATCTACGGGCCGCACATCTACCTGGGCGTGCGCCTGGCGTACGACCCGGCGGCCGACGCGGGCGCCGTCATGGAGGACTACTGGCAGAAGTTCTACGGCCCCGCCGCGCCCCACATGAAGGCCTACTGGATGGGCCTCGACGAGGCCGTGGGGCGCCTGCCCTGCCACGCGGGCAGTTTCTTCGGCCTGGCGCAGGTCTATACGCCCGAGTTCATCGCCGAGTGCCGGGGGCGCCTGGCGAAGGCCGCCGAGGCCGCCCGCGCCGACAAGACGCTTGCCGGGCGCGTCGCCCTGGCCGCCGACGGACTCCAGAACGCCGCCGACTACCGCGCGATGTGCGAGGCGATGTCCCGCGCCGACTTCGCCGGGGCACGCGCCGTCTACGACCGCATGATCGCCCGCATCCAGGCCCTCACCGCCCAGGGCGCCGCCAACCGCGAGTACGGCACGGCCTACCTGGAGCGGTTCATCGCAAAGGTCCTGGCGGCGGGCCAGGCGGCCGCCGCGCCGCCCCGCAGGGTGCTCGCCGTTCTGCCCGACGCGTGGCGGTTCGCCCACGACGAGGACGGCCAGGGCCTCCAGCGCCGCTGGCACGAGCCCGACTTCGACGATTCCGCCTGGACCCGCGCCTCCACCTGGCAGAAGCCGCTGGATGCCCAGGGCCTCCACAAGACCGGCGTGCTGTGGTACCGGGCGCGCCTCGACGTGCCCGCGAGGCAGGGTCGGGCGGCGCTCTTCTTCGCCGAGGTGGACGGATGGAGCGAGGTGTACGTGAACGGCCGCAAGGCGGCCGCGCCGGCGGTCGAGCGGCGCTCGCCCCTGCCGCCGGAGCGCGAAGGCCAGGCCCCGCCGCGAACTCCCTTCGAGGTCGACGTCGCCGATGCCGTCCGCACGGGACCGAACGTCGTGGCCGTCCGCGTGGACCATGCGAAGATCACGGAACTGTTCCTCGGCGGCATCATCAGGCCGGTGGTGCTCGTGGAGAAGCCGCAGTAGTGCCCCCGGCGGCGGCCTTCCGCCCCGAAATGCCGGGGCCCTTGCATCGCCGCGCGGCGGCGCGCAGGCTGAAAGCGGGGCGGCGGGCGGCCGCGCGGCAGCGGAAAACTCGCCGCGGTTTTCCACGCGCATTTGCCCTTGACAGCCCCGCGCGCGGTTCATAAACTCCCGCGCCGGTGGCAGGGCCGAAGAAGGGGACGGACGTATGTCGCGCAAGCGCAAGGGCGGCGACCCGGAGCGCAAGGGACCGGCCAGGCACGGCCCCGACCCGGCCGCCAGGGGCGACTCGACCGAACGCCGCCAGGAGCCGGTCGAGGCCCCGGCCGGCCAGGCGGCCGACGAGCAGGAGTACACCGAACTGGTCCTCCTTGTGCACGCGGCCAACCCGGCCGAGGCCGAACTCTTCAAGACCGAACTGGCGACACACGGCATCCCGGCGTTCCTTGAAGGCGAAGGCGCCGGCGTCGCCGGCATCCCCGACGTCGGGGCGGGCGTCCCCGTCTTAGTCCCTGAGGAATACGCGGACCAGGCTGCTGAATTCATCGCGGAACTCGAGTCCGCCAAACCGGAGGGTAACGCCTTGGACGAGAAAGAGAACCTTTTTGACGAGGATGAAGAAGACCTCGAAGACCTCGACGACGTGGAAGACCTCGAAGATGAGGACCTCGAAGAAGACGAAGAGGAAGACGAGGAAGACGACGTCGACGAGGACGAGGACTTGGACGAGGAACCCGACAAGGCCAAAGACGACAAGGCCAAGGACGAAGACGAAGACGAAGATGAAGATGAGAACGACGAGGACTGGGACGACGAGGACGACGAGGACGTCGCCTAGCCGGCCCCCCTTCGTTCCTGCGATGCCGACGGCAGCGTGCGGCCCTGCGGGGCCGCTCGTTTTTTCTGGACGGTCGCGCCGGGTGCGCCTATAACCCACCTCCGTGGCGGGCGGGAGCCGGGTGGCATGCCCGCGCCGCCGTTGCGTGGGCCCGCCCTGGGCGGGCCGACAGAGCATGCCCGGCAAACAGCGTGCTGGGCAGCCACCCTCGGGGGTCCAGCCCAGCGGCCGGGAGGCGTCCATGGCTTTTCTGCTCGGCATCGACATCGGCACCAGCGGCACGAAGACCCTCCTGGTTGACCGCCGCGGCCGCATCCTGGCCTCGGCCACGGTGGAGTACCCGTCGTACGCGCCGCGTCCGGCGTGGAGCGAGCAGGCGCCCGAGGACTGGTGGCGGGCGGCCGTCCGGAGCATCCGCCTTGCCCTGCGGAAGGCCCGCGTGCGGGGCGCCCAGGTGACCGGCCTGGGCCTCTCCGGGCAGATGCATGGGTCGGTATTTCTCGATAAGTCCGGCAAGGTCCTTCGCCGGGCCATCCTGTGGAACGACCAGCGCACGGGGGCCGAGTGCGACGAGATCACCGCCGCCGCGGGCGGCCGCGAGCGCCTCATCGGCCTGGTCTCAAACCCCGCCCTGACGGGCTTCACCGCCCCCAAGATCCTCTGGGTCCGCAAGCACGAGCCGCACATCTACGAGAAGGCCGCCAAGGTCCTCCTGCCGAAGGACTACGTGCGCCACCGCCTGACGGGCGAGTTCGCAACGGAAGTCAGCGACGCCTCCGGCACGCTCCTGCTGGACGTCCGCCGCCGCGCCTGGTCGAAGGAACTCCTGGACCTCCTTGAAATCGACGATGCGCTGCTGCCCGCGGTGTACGAGTCGCCGGAGGTCAGCGGGCGGCTGACGGCGTCGGCGGCCGAGGCCACCGGCCTTGCGCCCGGAACGCCCGTCGTCGGCGGCGGGGGAGACCAGGCCGCGGGCGCCGTCGGCAACGGCATCGTCCGACGCGGAGTAATCTCGGCCACCCTCGGCACAAGCGGCGTGGTCTTCGCCCACGCCGACGCTGTTCAGACCGACCCCGAGGGCCGCGTGCACACCTTCTGCCACGCCGTGCCGGGCAAGTGGCACGTCATGGGCGTGGTTCTTGCGGCGGGCGGCAGCCTTCAGTGGTTCCGCAACACGCTCTGCCAGGACCTCGTGGCCGAGGCGAAAAAGAAGAAGGTGGACCCGTACGAACTCATCACGGCCCTGGCCGCCAAGGCGCCGCCGGGCGCCCACGGCCTCTACTTCCTGCCGTACCTGACGGGCGAACGCACGCCGCACGCCGACCCGTACGCCCGGGCCGCCTGGATCGGCCTCTCCAACATGCACGGGCGGGCCGAGATGGCCCGGGCCGTCATGGAAGGCGCAACGTACGCCATGCGCGACTGCCTGGAGATCATCAAGGGCATGGGCGTGCCGATTACCGAGATTCGCGCGAGCGGCGGCGGGGCGCGATCGAAGTTCTGGCGCTCGCTCCAGGCCGACGTCTACGGGCAGGCCGTCTCGACCGTATCGAGCCAGGAAGGACCCGCCTACGGCGTGGCGCTGCTGGCCGGCGTCGGCACAGGCGTATGGGCCTCCGTGCCCGAGGCCTGCCACGCAACCATCAAGACCGTCTCGCAGACCAGGCCCGCCGCCAGGAACGTGCAGCGGTACGATGCGCTGTACCCCGAGTACGGCCAACTCTATCGCAGCCTCAAGGCGGACTTCCGCAGGATCGCCCAGTTGCATTGACGGAAGGGCAGGCGGGGGCGCTCCGGCGGAAGCGCGGCCCGCTCGGGCCCGCCGGCTGTCATCCCGCGCTCGCCTCAAGCATCTCCCGCGTCTCGCGCCTGAACAGAACGATGACCGTGTAGATGCCCGCCGCAAGGCAGAGCGGGTACACGCAGTATCCCCACACGCTTACGCACGACGCGAACCCGGCGATGAGGCCCAGCGTCCGTGCGCCCGGCCGGCGCATGGCCAGGTACGTACCGCCGAGAATCTGCACTGCGCCGCTGGCGAGCGACAGCAGTGCGGCGACGGCTGAAAAACCGATCAGTATCTTGAAGACCGGGGGGCTGTCGAGCGGCATCTCGGTGCGCATGCCCATGGTGGCGAACATGACGGCGTAAAAGACCAGCAGGCCCGCCATCAGGACGCTGACGATGCCGGCGACGATGTTGAAGACGGCGGCCATCCTGAGGTTCGCAAGGGCGCCCGCCTGCGAGAGCGTCAGTACGACCTCCGGCTGCCGCGGAGCGCCGGCGGCCGCGCCCGGCGCGGGCGGCACGGGAATCGCGGCCCCGCATCCCGGGCAGGCGATAGGGCGCCCGGCGAGTTCCTCGGCCACGGCCCAGCCCCGGCCGCACGTTCCGCATGAGACTTCGATTGTCATGGCTTGCCCCTTGTCATTTGCCGCTGGGCCGCCCGTCCACGGCCGGGCGAGCCGGCCGTGCCGCGTGCGCCGCCGCGGTCGCGTGAGTTTTGCGCGGCGGTTCGCGCGGGTTTTGCGCGGCGGGTCTCCCGACCCGCCTTGCAGCAGGGCTACATGGCCATGAGTTCGGCGGCCATTTTGCCCAGGAGCGACTCGTCTCCGGCCCTGGCCCTGGCGTCTTCGAGGAACCTGGCGGCGCCCGGCGCGAGGGCCTGGCCGGTAATCATGCCCTTGAAGTTCGTCCAGAACTGCACGCACGCCGCAAGGGCGGGCTGGAAGTCGGGCTTCTTGCGCGCCGCGGCCAGCGCGGCCAGCGCGTCCTTCGCCGCGGGGTGCGCGCCGAGTTGCTGCATGAAGATATTTGTATAGTAATCGCAGAGGGGCGGGTCCTGCTCCGCGAGTTCCCTCAGCAGGGCCAGGGCGGCCCCGATGCGGTCGTCCACCTTCTTCTTGAGGGCGGCGGCCCTGGCCTTGAGGGCCGCGTCGGCCTTCGGGTCGGCCGCCAGGCGCTCCAGGGCGGCGGCGGCCCTCCCGAGCGCCAGCGCGTTGGCCGCCTTCGCCAGGGGCGCAAGTTGCGGCTCCGGGTAATCCTTCTCGTACAGGAACGGTGCGAAGGCCAGGCATGAGCGGCGGAACTGCGCGGCCGAGTCGCGCACGTCGGCGTCGGAAATCGAGTGGCCCTTGTCCTTGGTGACCTTGAAGTACGCATCTGCGCAGCCGCCCTTCAGGGCCGCCGCGAAAAGTTGCTCCGCCCGGCGAGTCTGGCTCGCGCCGAGCGTGGGCTGGCCCATGTCCCACTCCTTGGTGCCCACGCCGACGAACCACGACATGGGCGCGGCGGCGGCCGTCGGGTCGGCCCAGTAGTTCGACCCGTACAGGGCGGCGTGGTTGAACGGGCACGGGGCCGGGCCGCCGGGGGCGTGCTTCGAGAACTTATCGAGAAGTTTCTCATGCGGCAGTCCGCCGCCGGAGAACGAGCCGCATGCCCCGCGGCCGAGGATGACCTTGTAGTCGGCCATCGTCTGGCGTATGGCCTCCAGGGCGGCCTCGACCTTGCCGGCGGTGTCCTTGCCGTTGTCGCCGTCGGTGTACTGCATGTTGATGCCGATGAGGTTCTGCGGCTCAAGGAAGTGCCTGGCCCACTGGCCGAAGTGGGGGGCGCTGCCCCCGCCGCCCTGTCCGTGGAAGTACAGGTGCAGGCCCGCCGGGTTCTCGTCGGAGTAACTCTTCGGCACGTACACGTAATAGTTGTAGGCCGCGCGGGAGGTCTTGCACTCGTAGGAGCCGGTGCGGCCCTTGTTCTCGGATGGCTGGGGCGAGGCCGGGGCCGCCGGGGGCGCCGCGGGCGCGCCGGCGGCGGCCGCCGGGGCCGGGCATGCGGCCAGGACGGCTGCGGAGAAGACGATGGCTGCGCCACGCGCGGCGCTTCGCATGTTCAGCCCCTCGGCGTTGCCCCGTGGAATGTACGAGCCGCGCGCTTGCGGCGTCAAAGGAAACTTGCCGGGGATGTTCGGCCGTCGCGGGGACGGACGCGGCCGTGCCGGCCGCGGCTGAACGTCGGCGGGAAATCGCGTGCGGGCGGGGCGGCTGCTTCGTACAATACCGCGGCTTTCGTAAGCAAGGAGAGCGGAGTGGCAATCGAGTTCAAGTGTCCCTGCGGCGCACTCTGCCGCACGGACGAATCGAAGGCCGGCGAACTCTATCACTGCGAGGCGTGCGGGCTGGACATTCCGGTTCCGGCCGCCGGGCCTGCGACCGCGGCAGCGGCGGTCGGCGGCGCGGTCGAGGCGGTTCCGCAGGCGGTCGGCGGCGCACCTGCATCGGCGGCCGAGGCGGCGGGCGGCGCCGGCGCTCCTGTGGCCGCGGCCTCGCTCGCGGGCGCCGCCGCGCCCTGTGCAGAAGCGCCGCCCGCCGGCGACGATGTGCCGGTGGCGGAAGTCGTGTCGGAACCGCTTCGCGGGCGGGCGGCCATGGAGGCGCTTCGGGCCGACATCGGCCGCAAGGGCGACCTCAAGGAGATGCTCGCCCAGTTGGGCGGCGCGAAAGGCGGCCCACCGGCCGCAGCGGCGGGCGGGGCGGGAGCGGCCGGAGGAGCGGCCGCCGCGGCGGCCCTCAGCCAGGCCGTCAGGGGCGCGGGGCCCGCGAAGGCCAGGCCGCCCACGGGGGCGGCCCGGGCGGCCCATCACATCAAGTTCAAGCGTGCCATGTGGCTGCCGACGCACATCGTTGGGCTTGTGTGCTTTGCGATGGGCCTGGTGTGCCTGTACGTTTTCCTGCTCAGGGACGCCTCGCCCGGCGCGGCCGTGGCGCCGGGCGTTGTCATCAAGGAGCCGGAGATCGTCACCGACGAGAAGGGCGGGATGTGGGCCATTCCGCGGGGCTCGTCGGCCGTGCCGCGCCAGGACGGCTCCATGGGCTACCGCGACGCCGCAGGCCAGGAAGGCGCCGCCGAGAAGATCGTCTTTGACGACGGCGGCCGCGCGTGGGCCGTCCCGTACGGCGCGGAGGTCAAGACCTCGAAGACCGGCAAATTGTATTATATAGATGAGACCGGATACGAGGTCATGGCCAGGCCGGCCGACGGGTGGATTGACATATATAAGCAGTTGGAGCGCATCAGGACCCACAAGGGCGTCCGGCAGGCGGGGCTGCGGTGGTACGGCGTCGCGTTCCTGGCGGTCGGCCTGATGCTGGCGGTCCTGGGCTTCTGGATGCGGCGCGACGTGCGCCAGGTGGCCCGCGCCGAGGCGGAGCAGGCGGCGAAGGAAGAAGCGGCAAAGGCCGCCGCCGCCCCGGCCGCCGCAGCGCCGCCTGCGCCGGGCGCGACGCCTGCGCCGGCCGCCGCTGCGCCGCCGGCCGCCGCAGCGCCTTCAGCACCCGGCGATGGCGCGTCCCGCCCTGCCGATGCGAACGACCGTCGCCGTACCGGCGACGGCTAAACAGCGGCAGCCGCGAGTCGCCGCATCGAGCCTGCCGCCTCTGGGGGGCGACGGCCAAACAGCGGCTTGACGAAGCACCATTCCGCCTGGGGGTGAACCATGCAGCGCGCGAGCCTGGCGGTTATTGTCGTCGCGGCCGCGGCCGTGTGCGCGGCGGCCGCTGCTGCGGCCGACCCGCCTGCCGGCCGCAGCCCTGCGGCGGGCGAAGGCCCGCCGCATCCCCTCATGGAGTGGGTCAAGCGCCACCCGTTGCCCGGCGCGGCCAGGCCGTCGCCGCGCATGGGGTACGAAACGTCGATGGCGTACGACCCCGCCAGCCGCCTGATTATCCGCTGGGGCGGCCACAACCAGGGCGGCGGCGGCGAACAGAACGCCGAAACATGGGCATATGATCTCGACGCTGACTCGTGGACCCTGAAGGAGCCGAACGACGCCCCGCCCGGCGTCTGCTGCGCGCAGCAGAACGTCTTCGACGAGGCGGGCGGCAGGTTCGTCCGCTTTCCGGCCTTCAGCGGCAGCCACGGGTGGCAGTCGTTCCGCGAGATACGCCTCAAGAACAGCGCCGTCTGGACGTACGACCTCGCGGCGAACACGTGGCGCGACATGCGCCCCTGCCCGTCGCCGCAGATTCGCGGCCTGCACGGCGCAGCCTACGACCCGCAGCACCAGGTCACGGTCATCCACGGCGGCGAGGGGACGGGCCACGGAACGCTTGTCTATGACTTATACACGAACACCGTGCACGAGATGAAGCCGCCGGCGCCCGCGCCCGAGAACTCCATGTCGCAGCCGGGCTTCACATACGACGCGGTGCACAAGGTGTTCGTCCTTTTCGGCTCGCAGTTCGGCACGGACGACCGCACGTGGCTTTATGACCTGCGTACCAACGCCTGGCGGGTGCTGGAGGTGAAGGGCGAGCGGCCGCCGGCGCGCGACAAGGAGTCCAGCCCCGTCCTTGCGGCCGACACGCGCAGCGGCATCGTCCTCTGCAACATCCGCAACCGCCGCGAGGGCGACCGCCTGGAAACCTGGGCCCTCGACGTGCCGAAGGCCGAGTGGACGCGCCTGCGCGTGGCCCGCGAGGCCGACCCTTCCGGCAGCCGGAACAGGGTGCTCCTGTACCTGGCGGACCGCAACCTGTTCGTGATGGAGAACGCGACGAGCGGCCAGGGCGGCCAGCCGCGCGAACAGCAAGTCTGGACGTTCCGCTACGCCGACGCGCCCGCGCCGCATCCGCCGCCCGTGCGCCTGCGCGTGACCACCGAGAAGGACGCGGCCGCGTTGGAGTGGGACGCGCCGCCGGGCGGGCCGGACGCCGTGTGGCACATCTACCGCAGCGCGGCCGATGACAAGCCGTGGCAGATCCACTGGGCGAAAATCCCCGCCGCCAGGGGCAGCCCGTACAGGGACACAGACCTGAAGCCGGGCGCGACTTACTTCTATCAGGTTCGCCGCGCCGGCGGCGGCGCGGCGGACGCCCCGTGGTCGTTCGTGGCCCGCACGCAGCCGCCGGTGGTCGTCGGCGCTGTTGCATCGGTGGTAAGTCCGAAGCGCGTGGAACTGACGTGGGAGAAGCCGGCCGCCCAGGACGTGGTCGGCTGCCACGTGGAGCGGGCCGAGGTGAGCGTTCTTTCGAGCGAGCAGGTGCAGCGCATCAGGGGGCGGTACAGGCAGGCGTCGGATGCGGCGGCCGGGGCGGTCAAGGCCGTCGGGCCCTTCAAGCGCCTGACGTCCGTGCCGCTGGCGGAACCGAAGTATGTTGATGAATCGCTCGACCTGGCGGCTGGGCAGAAGGACCTCGCCGGGCCGCTCGCCGAGGAGCGCCGGTTCCACCCGGACGAACTTGCCCAGGGCCGCCCGTACCGCTTCGCCGCGTACGCCTACCGCATCGTGGCGGTGAACCGGCTCGGGGTGGAAAGCGGGCCGTCGCCGCTGGTTTTCACCTGGCCGTCGGCCGTCCAGCACGTTTTCTCGAAGGAGGAGGGAACGGAGGCCGCGCGGCTGAGGTGGCGGCCGAACCCCGAAAAGGCCATCAAGGGTTACCTGGTGTACCGCCAGGACGGGCGGTACGACAAGGAGCCGATCGTGCGGCTGACGGCGGAACCGATAGCGGCGGCGGAGTTCCTCGACCAGGATGCCGGCAAGGACACCCGCCGCTACGAGGTCGTGGCCGTCGATGCCCTGGGCCAGGAAGGCGAGCCGTCGCAGCCGGTGTGGGCCAGGCGCGAGTGGGCGCGGTTCTACGTGCCGTACGTGGGCCAGTGGCATCAGTAACGGCTGTCATTTGTCACTTGTCACTTGTCACTTGTCATTTGTCATTTGTGAAAAGCCAAACCGAAGGAAGACGGGCATGGCGGTAAAGGGGTTCCAGGAACTGGATGTGTACCGGCTGGCAGAAAGGCTCGCCGATGGTCTGTGGAAGGTAGTTGCGTCGTGGGACGACATGGCGAAGTGTACGGCGGGCAGGCAGTTGGTGCGCGCGGCGGACAGCATCGGGGCAAACATTGCCGAAGGCGTGGGCCGCGGATCCTACCAGGACAACCGGCGTTTTGTTCGCATGGCCCGCGGCTCGCTCAACGAAACGCGCCACTGGCTGCGCCGGGCGTACCGCCGCGGGTTCCTGACCCAGGATCAGAGCGAGTCGCTCAAGCCGCTTATTGCCGAACCGGGGCCCCGTTTGAACGCTTACCTGAAATCCATCGGCCCCCGAGAAACCGGGGATGCGCCTTCCGGCCCCGCGGGGGCCTTGGATGAGAATCCACAACAAGAAGGGCACAAACCACAAGTGACAAGTGACAAATGACAAATGACCAATGACAAATGACAAACATTGAACACCATTCCGAACTGAGCCTGACCGAGCAGGAACTCTTCGAGCGCCTGGAGTGGTTCACCCACGTGCGCTGGGGGGCGGGCGTCTGCGCGCTGGTGTTCATGGCGGTCGGGTGGTACCTGTTCAACGTGCGGTTCGACTGGTCGGCGGCGGCGGGCGTGGTGGCGGCCCTGTTCGTTTACAACCTCGTGTTCCAGTTGCGCACGCGGCGGCTGTCGCGCCAGGAGGGCATCCAGAAACGCTGGATTACGCGCCTCGCCCACGCCCAGATGATCTGCGACCTGCTGGCCGTGGCCGCCCTCGTGCACACCATCGGCGGCGTGGAGAACCACTTCATCATCCTGTTCCTGTTCCCGATGGTGGTGGCCAGCGAGTTCTTCCCCCCGCGCGTGGCATACCTGTATGCGACGCTGGCGGCCGTGCTGATTAACGCCATCGGGTGGGGAGAGTTCCTCTTCGAGGCGGTCCACCGCCCGCTCCGGGTGCTCCTGAACGGCGCCGGCGGCGAGGCCGCGGCGCTGGTTGCCCCGGGCGCCGCCCATCATTACGTTTTCGTGCTCCAGGTGTGCTTCGTGATGACGTTTGCGGCGTACGTGACGGTGTTCATCGCGGCCAGCATCGCGGGGCGGCTGCGGATGCGCGAAGAGGAACTTCAGGCGGCCTACCGCGACCTGCGGAGCCTGGAGCAGGTCAAGTCGCAGTTCATGCGCAAGACCAGCCACGAACTCAGGGCCCCCATCGGGGCTGTGCAGAGCCTGCTGAAGGCGGCCGGCGGGCAGATGGCCCCCGACGCGCCCGGCCGCGACCTGGTGGAGCGCGCCGTCCGCCGCTCCGAGGGCATGCTCGACCTCATCGACGACCTTCTGCGCTACAGCCGCCTTCAGAGCACAGCCGCCGCCGGGCGGTTCGACCCGGTGGAACTGGCGGAACTCGTTCGGTCTGCGGCCGACCTGTTCCGCGCGCAGGCCGAGGAGAAGGGCATCCGCCTGGATGTGCGGGCCGAGTCGGCCGTCGTCGCGGGCGTCCGCGACAGCCTGGCCGACCTCGTTGACAACCTTCTATCGAACGCCGTCCGTTACACGCCCCCCGGGGGGCGGGTGGCGGTGGAGTGCGGCTGCCGCGACGGCCAGGCGGTCATCACCGTCTCCGACACCGGCATCGGCATCCCTGCCCAGGAGCAGCCGCGCATCTTCGAGGAGTTCTTCCGCGGCCAGGCCGCAAAGCAGGCGGTGCAGCACGGCACGGGGCTGGGCCTGGCGATCGTCAAGCGCGTGGTTGACCTGCACGGCGGGCGCATCGGGGTTGACAGCGTGCCGGGCCGGGGAACCACGTTCCGCGTCGTCCTGCCGGCGTGCACGCCGGCCGCGTGAGATAGGAGCCTCCGCCGGCGCCTGCGCATGGCGGGGCGCGGCATTCACCGCCGTTCGGTGAACGCCGCGCCCCGCGTGATTCCGTTCGAGCGTGTCCCTGTTGGCGTGCCCGTGGGTCTGTCAAAGGGCGATGAACTGCTCAACCGACAGCGCAGCCTGCTTCAGCAGTTTCCGCAAAAGCCCTGGACCGACCTCTCCATGATCAGGGACGGACAGAGTCCACCGGTAGTCGGGATGGGTCAACATCATGTGGGAGCCTCGCCGGCGAACGAGTGTCCAGCCGGCGCGCCGGAGTTTCTTGACGACTTCGCGGCCACTGGTGCGCGGAACGCGCTCCCCCATTAGACAGACACCTCGATAGGTTTGCCCTTGGCGTGCTCAGCCTTGGAGTCCATCACTTCAAGCCAGCCCCGGATGGCTTCCTTGATGTTGGCGAGGACTTCCTTCTTCGTTCGGCCCTGCGACAGGCATCCGGGCATGGCGGGCACCTCGGCCACGTAGAAGCCCCCCTCATCTCGCTCCAGGACTACGCGGATTCTCATCGCCGCCTCCCTGCCACAGGCACCACGCATGAAACCGCTTCTGGAGAAATTATACCGGCGCCGCCAAGTAATGCAAACAGTTCCACGCGCCGGCCGACGCGGCGCCGCAACCACCTACTCTGCGAACGTCTGCGCGGCCGTGATGGCGGCGGCGTCCACGATGGTCTGAACCCGGCATCCGCGAGACAGGTCGCTGACCGGCCTGGCAAGGCCCTGGAGGATGGGCCCGATGGCCTCCCCGCCGCCCAGCCGCTCGACCAGTTTGTAGGCGATGTTGCCGGCCCCCAGGTCGGGGAAGATAAGCACGTTCGCCCGCCCGCCGACGGGGCTTTGCGGGCACTTGCGGGCGGCCACCTCCGGCGCGATCGCCGCATCGCTCTGAAGTTCGCCGTCCACCAGCAGGCCCGGTTCGAGTTCGCCGACGCGCCGCGCCACCTCGGCCATTTTCCGGGCGTCCGCATGGTCGGCGGACCCCTTCGTCGAAAACGACAGGCACGCCACGGCAGGTTCCGTGCCCGTCAGTTGCCGCCACGACGTGACGGCGCTTCGCGCGATGTCCACGAGTTGCTCGACGGTGGGGCTGGGCACCACGCCGCAGTCGGAAAAGAGGAGGACGCCCTCCAGGCCGAACTCGCGGCGCGGCAGGACCATGAGAAAACACGATGACAGCGTCCTGACGCCCGGAGCAAGGCCGATGCAGTGCAGGGCCGCCCGGATGACCGTGGCCGTGGGCGATGCGCTGCCGGCCGCAAGGCCGTCCACCATTCCTTCGCGCAGGCACATCGCGCCGTAGAAGGCGGCATGCTGGAGC
>VGYT01000113.1 GCA_016872895.1 Planctomycetota bacterium | reverse complement strand
CTTCATCTTGCGAGGGCCGGATAGCATGTTCCCGGTAATGGTGCTACAGTCTCAAAAAGCGCGCGATTTTGCCTTACCCATCTTAACATTTTCGCCCTCCACCCCCTCTGGCGCTAGCGCCAGGGCCGTTTTGCCCCTCCGGACGGGGCCGAAACGGGCATTTTCGGGGCGCGCCGGGGCGGGTCAAAAAGTTATCCACAGGTACGGCAGCGGCGGGAGACGGGAATCGGGGTTCGGGACCCGGCAGCGGCGAAGGGCAATGGCGGCAACCGGGAGTCGCACTTCGGCAAGCGGCAGGCGGAGCAACGCCTTACCGCAGCGGGGCGGTGAGGAGCACGCGGCAGACGTGGGCGACGGCGTTGCCGTCGGCGTCTTTCGAGGCGGCGTCGGCGCTCAGGAGGACGGCGGGTTTGCCGAGGTCCACGGGCCCCTTGTGGCTCATTACGGCGGAGCGGATGGTCGGGGCGATCGTGCCGTCGGAGATCCTTGCCGAACTGTCGGTCAGGGAGGCCGTCTCGATGCTGAGGTCCACGTCGAGGCGGCC
The DNA here is from genome assembly GCA_016872895.1 of Planctomycetota bacterium. Lineage (GTDB taxonomy): Bacteria > Planctomycetota > Phycisphaerae > FEN-1346 > FEN-1346 > VGYT01. The sequence continues at coordinate 13,051 of VGYT01000113.1, read as the reverse complement.
GGGGCCGGCGGGGCGGCCCGCGACCTTGAAGATCGCCCCCACCTGCTGGTACTGCACGGTGTTGACGGCCCGGCCGCCCTCCATCACGCGGGAGGCCGTGACCACGGGCTCGCGCTTGCTTATGTTGATCTGGTCCCCGGCCAGCGCCACGCTCTGGTCCACGCTGTAGAGGATTCGCGTCTTGCCGAGTTCCTCCAGGGCCCTGGCAAGGTCGGGCGCCTGGGCGAGCCTGGCGGCATCGAGGGCGGGGATGCGGTCGGCCGCCAGGCGCGTCTCGCAGATGATTGCCTGGAACCGGACGGCGGCGGGGGCGTCCTGCCCGTGGCGGGCCTCGCCTGCGCAGCCCATCGCCGCCGCCAGACCAAGCGCCAGACACGCAGCCACAGGCATCGGGCGAGGCATCTGTGTTCCCCTTTCCCGGCTGAGGCGCCGCATAAGCGGCGCTGCACCATCATGGACAATTGGCGGGTGGTTGTCAAGCAATGGCGGTGCATGGCGGTGCGCTTGAGCGGCGCCGCTCCCTTGTGGCTGCGGCCCTGACGGTTGCAGCGCCGGGCCGGGCGGCGTATACTGCGGCCGGCGCGAACGCATTCTGAAATGTCAGCAAGGCCGGCGGTGCATCAGCACTGATACTCTGAGTGCGGGCGCTGTGCTCCCCGCGCGCCGCACGACCATGCTTCCGCAACTGCGCGAAAGCATGCCCGTCGGCTGGCAGGCGGGCATGGCACCCGCCAGGCCAGCCGCGGCGCGCCACCGGCAAGGAGGCGATCCGATGCGGCTGCGCAGGAAGACGGATCGGTGCGGCACGGCACGGGCGGCGATGGCGGCGGGCGTGGCGGCCCTGCTCGCCCTGGCCGCCGCGCCGGGTGTCTGCGGCGGTTCGGCGGAGGCAGGCACGGCCGCCGATGCGACTCGGCCCGCCGCGGCATCGCGGCCCGCCGCGGCGGCCCTGGCCGCCGATGCATCGCGGCCCGCCGCCGCGGAATCCTCCAACGCCGAGGCGATTGCCGGCACGTGGGTCCTCCAGCAGGCGTCGAGCAGGGCCGAACTGGACGGAGTGCTGCCGAAGACGCTCGGCCCGGCCCTCAAGACGCCGCACGTGCGGGGCTTCTGCCTGCGCGTCCCCTGGAAGGCCGCCGATGAAGACTTCGCGCTGCTGGAGGCGGGCCTGGCGATCGCGCGCGGCCACGGCGTGTCTTACTCGGTGCGGTTCATGGCCGGGCGGCACACGCCCGCCCGCGTGTTCGACAAGGGGTGCCGCTTCTACCTGGCCGGCCGCGGAGGGCAGGAGAAGGTGCCCGTGCCGTTCCTTGCCGACGGGTCGCCCAACGCGGTGTTCGAGGAGGCGTACGACGCCCACGTCGGCCGCCTGGCTGCGTGGTGCCGCGCAAACGGCGTGCGACTGCTGCACCTGGCCTGGTACGGCCAGGACTGGGCCGAACTGAATCACGGCAAAGAGGTGCGCGCCCAGGCCGGGTACAGTTACGAGAACTGGCTGCGCGCTCATCTGCGGCTGATCGACATCGGCCTGAAGTATGGCGGGAAGGACCTGGCCGTGGAACTGCCGTTTTCGGGCCACGGGCCGCTCACTGAGGCGGGGCCGGCGTTTGCGGACCACGTTATCGGCAGGGCCGGCCCGTGCAGCACCCTTTTCTTCTGCCAGGCCAACGGATGGGGCCCCGGCGGCGACTGGGGCGCCCCCACGGCCGAGACGGAGGCGGCGTTTGACCGCATCTGGCGGAAACCGATATGCCGCGGCCAGCAGGCCATCCAGCCGCAGGACTACCAGTGGGCGGACCTGTACCGCAAATTGTACGAGAACCGGGCGACGTACTGCGAAGTGTATGCCCCGAGTTTCACGCTTCAGCACAAGGCGGACCTGGCCGAGGAAATCCGCAAATTCGCCGAGCACGTCCGCGCCGGCGGGCCGCCGATGCCCGAGCGGCCCCGGTAGCGTCCGCCGCGCGGCTGGTCAGGAGACCGGCCGTGCGGCTCTCTTGTTACGGCCCGCGCGGAACTCTTGGCTCGGTTGTGGCACGGCCTGCCTGTCCGGCCGTGGGAGATATCAGCGGCGGTCCGCCACGGCCGGACAAGCCGGCCGTGCCACATGACGCGGGCCGCGGCCCGCGCGGGTCAGCCCTTGCCGGCGGCGGCCAGGTGGCGGCGATACGTCTCGGCCAGGGGGTCGCCGGTGTCGGCCATCCAGCGGGCGAGGTCGGCCCGGAAGCGGCGGACCTCGGCCTGGACCGACGCCTCGGCCACGAGGTTCTTAAGGCAGCACGGGTCGGCCTGCACGTCGTAGAACTCCTCGGGCACGCGCTTAAGGAGCAACTCGACCCGCGAGGCGACGGCCGGGTCGGACGCCGCTGCCGCCTCCATCGCCCGGTATGACAGGCCGCCCATCGGCTCGCTCCGGTACAGCGTGCGTCCGTCGGACCAGCCGTTGTAGATGTAGCCGAAGCGTGCCGTCTGGATGCACCGCATGGCGTACTCCTTGCCTGCGGACGTCTTGTGGTACACGGTGACGGCGCGGCCGCGGCCGTCCTGGCGCTCGCCGCGAAGGAGGGGCAGGAATGAGCGGCCGTCCATGCCGTCCGGCAGGGGCAGGCCGGCGGCCTCCAGCACGGTGGGCATGAAGTCGATGCCGGAGATGAAGTTCTCCTGGTCAACCGCGCCCGGCCTGACGCGGCCTGGCCAGCGCACCAGCCAGGGCGTGCGGGTGCTCGCCAGGTAGCAGTTGCTCTTGGCGAAGGGCTGGCTGATGCCGTTGTCGCTGATGAGCATCACCAGGGTGGCGTCGGCTTGGCCGGATTCATCCAGGGCCCGCAGGACGGCCCCGACGGTGTCGTCGCAGCGGCGGACGGAGGAGTAATACTGGGCCATCTCGGCCCGGACTTCGGGCAGGGGCGGAAGGAAGCCGGGCACGGTTACTTCTTCGGCCTTGTACGTGCGGCTGGGTGCGGCGGCGGCGGATGCGGCGGCCGATTCGGCGGGCTGGCCGGCCGCGTCGGCCTCGGCGGCCCGTGCGGCCTTTGCTGCGCGGCCCTTTCCGGCGGCCGGTCGCGCCCGCTCGGCCTGAGTGCTCGCCCACGGGCGGTGCGGGTCGTGAGAGTTGGCCATCAGGAAGAACGGCCGCCCTTCCTGCCTTGCCCGAAGGAAGAACTCCCTGGCGAACTGCCCGTAGCGGGCGGGGTCGCGGCCGTTGCCCAGGGCAGGGGCGTCGTGGACCATGTCCCACGCGAACTTGGCCGGCGGCGCCAGGTGCGACACCTTGCCCAGGATGCCCAGCAGGAACCCCGCCGCCTTCAGGCGCTCCATCAGGGTCGGCACGTCGGCGTTGACTGCGTTGAAGCCCACGGCCCCGTTGCGGTGCGGATACCGCCCGGTCATCAGCACCGACCGGCTGGGCTGGCAGACGGCCACCGTGACGTGGGCGTGGACGAATCGCATGCCGCCCAGGGCCAGGCGGTCGATGTTCGGGGTGATCTCCGGCACGGGGCATCCGGCGACGCCGGGGGAATCGTAGTTCATGTCGTCGGCGGTGATGAAAAGGAAGTTGGTGCGCGGCCTGTCGGCCGGCGTTGCGGCCGCAGCGGGCGCCGTGCTTTCGCGCTGTTGCGCAAGCATGGCCACTGTCGGCTGAGCGCATGCTTTCGCAAGCGAAAGCACGCCGCCCGCCGCTGCCGTCAGGCCGCCCGCTGCGTTCAGGATGAACCGCCGCCGCGTCAGTCTCGCCATGGCCCGCTCCTTTGCGGCACGGCCCGCTTGTGTGGCACGGCCGGCTTGTCCGGCCGTGGCGGACCGCCGCCGATATTGCCCACGGCCGGGCAAGCCGGCCGTGCCACATGGCGCGGGAAACGGCACGGGCGGCGGTCCCTTGCCAGGATCGGGCAAGCCGGCAGTGCATTACTGGTCATAAGGTTCGCGTGAAGCATTGTGCCGCCGGCGCTCGGGCATGCAAGGCTTTTCGGGCGGCAGCGGCTCTGATGGCCGGGGCGTTTCTCGGGGCGTACCAGGATTATTGCGGCGAACCTGCCTGCGGCCTACAATCCGAACCTGCGGGCCGTAGCCCTACGGCGGGCGAAGGCCCGGCGCCGGCATGCGCCCGCGCGGGCACAAGGAGCCGGAAATGCCTTCAAGAGAGCAGGCGGACCGCCTGTCGGACGCAACAGCCCGCCTGGTGCTGGCCATCCTCCTGGCGGGCGGCCTTGCTGCACACGCCCTTGCCGCCGAACCTGCCGCCCGGTGGTGGGAGCGCGGCCAAGACGCGTGGTACTACAAGGATGACTGGCGCGGCCTGTTCCTTGAAGGCGCGGGTGATCTTAAGAAGACCATCGAGGTTCCCGGACCCGTCAAGGCTGCGTACGCCTACGTGTGGGCGTCGGGCGGGTACGTCTTCAAGGTCAACGGCAAGACGGTCGGCCGCGACGCGGATGAGGGGACCATCGAGGACTACGACCTGCGGCCGCACCTCGCGCAGGGCGAGAACACGCTTGAGGTCCTCGGCGGCGGCGAGGTCATCTGCGAGGGCGCGGCCGTCCTGGACTCCGGCAAGGAGATCCTCTTCGCCACGGACGAATCATGGTCGGCCCGGAAGGCCAGGGCGAGCGAGGTGCGGCGCCGCGGCCCTCGCGGCTACGCGGGCGACACGCACATGGCCCGCATCGTCGAGGTCACGGCGGAGCAGAAGGCCAAGGCGCTCGTGAACCGCCTGAACTCCGCCCGCGTCCGCATCCTTGACCGCGAACGGTACAGTTTCTGGAAGTTGCGTGACCCGCGCGAGGTCCTGGCGCTTGGCGGTCCGACGCCCGAGCGCGAGGCATGGGCGGCGATTGAGCGCGCACTGGAGGAATCGCTCGGCCCCGTCGCGCAGGCCGCGCGGCTCATCAAGGAAGGCCGCTGCGGCGAGGCCGAGGCGGCTGCGGCCGGGGCGGCCGCAAGAACCGCCGAGGCCGAGCGCATCGCGGCGGACCTCCTGGCGCGGGCGCAGGCGGCCGCAGACGCTCGCGCAAAGGCGCTCGGCACGGCCGGCGGCCCGGGCGCGGGCGGCGGCGCGGGCGACCACGTCGCCTGCAACGGCTCGGCGCATAATCGCCTCGGCTGGATCGCCTCGTGCGAGCCGCTGGACAGCGACCCTGCTTACTGGGAGTTCGACGCGGCCCCGCCCGGCGCGACAACCATCGCCCTGGCCGGCTGGTGGAAGTTCGCCCGCGACCCGCAAGACCAGGGCGTGGCCGGCAGCCGCCACAAGCCCGACGCCGACGAATCGGGCATGACAGGCATCTACGCCCCCGTCAAGTGGGGCTGGGAACGTTACGGCCACGTCGAGCACAACCCGAACGTCAGGGGGTGGAACAAGCCCTACAACGGCCTTGCGTGGTACCGGAAGACCATCCGCGTCCCGGCCGAGTGGGAAGGCAGCGACCTGGTCCTGCGCCTGGGCGTGCGGTACAACAACGCCGACTGGCTCGCCGTAAATGGCGAGTGGGTGAACGACCCGGCGGGTCCGGGGTCCGGCGGTGAGACGATAACGATCCCCGCGCGGCTCATCAGGCCGGGCGGGCAGAACGCGCTTGCGCTTCGCGTGCTGAACAGCGACAACATCGGCGGCATCGTCAACCCGGGCCTGCGCCTGAGCGTGGCCGGCAGGGAGCCGCAGGTCCGGCGGCATCCGTGCGGGCCGGGCGCGGTCCGCGAGATTCTTTTCGACACGCCCGATGGCAAGGTCACGCAGGTCGTTTATTCAAGCGCCCTGTCGCCCGCGAGCCTGCTGGCGACGAGCGGCAAGGCCCTGCGCATCTTCGGCTGGCACGCCCGCGGCCACGGCGTGCCCTGGTGGTGCACGTACGTGAAGAAGACGGGGGCCGGCCCGCAGCCGGACGGCCTGATGCTCTCGCAGGGCGAACTGGTGGACCGCCTGCCCGCGGCGATGGCCGAGAACTGGCTCCTCCTGCGGCAGGCCGAGGGCGGGCCGCAGTGCACGCGGCCGCTGCTGGTGGTCTTCGAGAAGCGGCCGGCGGCCCTGCGGTGGACGGACGACGGCTTCGGCGGCAAGGCGCTTCGGATGCACTTCGCCCGGCCGGGGCCGCGGGTCGCCCTGCTTCGGCCGTTCGACGCGGACCCCGGCGGCGGAACCGCGGACAAGGGCGCGCCGCCTGACGCGGGCATGGTCGAACGCTGCCGCCTGTGGGCACGCGCGCTTCTGCGTTACCCCGTGGGGTACGTCGAGACGCTCCGCTTCGACGGCGGCTCGTGCCGCGTGCGGGCGGCCTACGAGTACCTCGACCTGGCGGACGACTGGGGCACGGAGCCGCTCGCGCTCGCGCCGCTGCCGATGCTCTTCTCGTACGCGATTGAGCACGGGTGGCCGGCGTGCAAGGTGGAAGGCGATGCGGCCGACCTCGGCTGCCGCGCAAGGAGCCGCTACACGCCGCAGACGGAGTGCGGGCCGTACCGCGCCGTGGTCGGCGCCCGCGAGGCGTCGTACTCCTTCGACCGCATGGAGCCGCGCCGCCGCTTCGTGGGCGCGGGCGCCCTGGGCGAGGAGAAACGCCTGGGCGAGCCGATGTACGCCAGGATGCAGGAGTGGGGCTTCAGCGCTTTCCGCCCGCAGACCGCCATCCCGGCCGCGAGCGATTACGCCGACGCCGGCAGGATCGCCGACTTCCAGAAGATGCTCGACCTTTCCGCCAGGCACGGCATGACGTGCCTCGTCAACTGGTTCACGACGCAGGGCGTGCCGAAGGAGAAGCGCCAGGACTTCATCGAGCGCTGGGCGGCCATGGCCCGACACTCGAAGGACATGCCCGAAGACGCGATTGTCTATGACTTCATCAACGAGCCGGCCGGGTTCAGGTGGGACGACTACAATGCGTTCATGAAGGAAGTGACGGCGGCGGTCCGGAAGGCGGACCCGCGTCACTGGATAACCGTGGAGTTCGGCGGCGGCTGGGCACAGCCCGAAGACGCCGACATGAACGAGCCGACGGGCGACCAGAAGACCATCTACCAGTTCCACCAGTACGGGCCGCACGCGGGCGACTGCCACCGCCGCGACCTGTGGTACCCGCGGTACCAGGCGGACGAAGAGCGGTTCCGCTCGGCCGACGAGTGGGAAGAGCGGATGCTGTCGCCCATCCGGTTTTCGATCCGGCACCGGGCGGAGTTGATGCACGGCGAGTTCGGCATCTCGTTCCTGGGTCCCGACGAGGCCCCCCGGCGGTGGCTGGAAACCGTCCTCGGGGTCCACGAGAAGTACCGGATGCACTGGACGTGGTGGAACTACTCTGGCAGCGAGATTCACCGGACGGGCCTCGTGGCCGGGGAGCGGGTGAACCCCCTCGTTGAGACGCTCCGCAAGTATGCCGGCCTTGCGCTGCCGAAGTGATGGCCGCCGGCGTGAGCATGCCGCCAGCGCGGGTGTTTACACGGGGGCCTCCGGCGGGTAACATGTGTCCGCGAATGGAAGGCGTTTCACGCGGGTGACGGTCCGCAGGGGAGTGCGGCACGGCCGGGTTGTCCGGCCGTGGCGGATTGCCACCGGTATTTCCTGCGGCCGGACAAGCCGGCCGCGGCGCAACCGAGCATAGGATGGACCCCATGTTCAACCACGCATCACCTGGCGGAGTTCGCGGTTCCCCGGCGCCCATGCTTCCGCAAGCGAGGCCGTGGCGCCCGCGACGGGGCGAAGGCATGCCGCCCGCAGAGGCGGCGCACGTCACGAGAAGGCAATTCCTGAGGGGTGCGGCGGCGGCCGGCGGCCTGGCCGCGGCGCCGTGGATCGTCCCCGCGTCCGTCCTTGGCCGCGACGGGGCCGTTCCGCCCAGCGAGCGTATCGTGGCGGGCGGCATCGGCCTGCGCGGGCGCGGCATGGGCGACCTGCGCTGGATGCTGCCGGAGGCGGACGTGCGGTTCGTCGCCATCTGCGATGCGCAGAAGACGTCGCGCGAGGCCGTCAAGCGCGCCGTTGACGCCCACTACGGCAACAGCGACTGCGCCATGTACAACGAGATCCGCGAGTTCCTGGCCACGCGCACAGACATCGACGCCATCCTGATGGCCACCGGAGACCGCTGGCACGCCCTGGCCGCCATCCTGACCATGCGGTCGGGCAAGGACGTGTACACCGAGAAGCCGTCCTGCATGACCATCGCCGAGGGCCAGGCCGTCGTCGCCACCGCCAAGCGCTACGGCCGCGTGTACCAGACGGGCGTGCAGCGCCTGAGCGAGGGCAACTTCGTCTTCTGCATCGAACTTGCGCGCAGCGGGCGCCTGGGCAAGGTGCACACAGCCTACGCACACATCGCCCCGTGGGACGCCGCCGAGATGAAACACGAGTGGCTGCCGGCCGAGCCGGAGCCGCCCAGGGACGAGGTCGACTGGGACGCCTGGCTGGGTCCGTGCCCCTGGCGGCCGTTCAACAGCGCGTACATCCGGGGCGGCTGGCGCGGGTACTATGATTTTCACACCAGTTGCATCGGCGAGTGGGGCGCGCACACGTTCGCCCAGGCCCAGGCGGGGATCAATGCGCTGGACACGTCGGCGGTGGAATACGAATATGTTGATAATCCCACCGGCGACGGCATGGTCACGAAGTTCGCCGGCGGCGTCCGGATGATCCTGACGCGCGGCGACAAGTGGTTCCACGGCTCGTGCGGCATGCGGTTCGACGGCCCGGAGGGCTGGGTGGCCGCCGGCGACGGGTACTCCAAGCCCGACGTCTCCAGCCCCGCCCTCCTGGCCGACTTCAAGAAGATCGTCGGCGATTACCAGGCCCGCACGGGGCGGCCGATGAGCCACATGCGCGATTTCCTGGACTGCGTAAAGTCCCGCCGCCAGACGGTGGCCAACCCGGAAGTGATGTACCGCACGATGAGCACCGTCCACGCCGCCAACATCTGCATGTGGCTGAAGCGAGGCTTGAAGTTCGACCCCGTGAAGGCCGAGTTCATAGGCGACGCCGAGGCCAACCGGATGCGTTCGCGCGCGATGCGCGAGCCGTGGATAATCTGACCGCCGGCCCGGAGAGGAAGGAACAGCCCCATGTCAAGAACCGTCGTCGCAATCGCCCTGGCCGGCGCGCTCGTCGCGGCCGGCGCGCTGGAGTTGCTCGGTCAGACCGTTCCGCCCGCCACGAAGGCCGAGGTGGACAAACTCATCGCCGTCCTTAAGTCCGACGCCCCGCACAAGGAGAAGGCCGACGCCTGCCGCCAACTGGGCGTCATCGGCACAAAGGACGCCGTGCCCGCCCTGGCTGCGCTCCTGCCCGACGAAAAACTCTCGCACATGGCCCGCTACGGGCTGGAGCCGAACCCCGACCCGTCGGTGGACGAGGCGCTTCGCGGCGCGCTGGGCAAACTGAAGGGCCGCCTGCTCGCGGGCGTCATCGGAAGCCTCGGCGTCCGCCGCGACGCCAAGGCCGTACCCGCCATCGCCAGGCTGCTCGGCGACGCCGACCCCGACGTGGCCCAGGCCGCCGGCCGGGCGCTCGGAAGCATCGCCACGGCGGAGGCGGCCACGGCGCTCCAGGGCGCGCTGGCCGGCGTGTCTGCCGCCAACAAGGTTGCGCTGTGCGAGGGCATGCTTCGCGCCGCCGAGTCGCTGGCCGCCCAGGGCAATCGCGACCAGGCGCTGGCGATTTACGACCGGCTTCGCGCTTTGCCGGAGCCGCACCAGGTCCGCGCGGCGGGCCTGCGCGGGGCCATGCTGGTGCGCGGCAAGGAGGGCCTGGCGCTCCTGAAGGAGCACCTCGGGAGCAAGGACTACATCCTGTTCTCGGCCGCTGTCCGGACGACCCACGAGATGCCCGGCGCCGAGGTGACGGCGGCGCTTGCGGCCGCGTTGCCCGCGCTGCCCGCCGACGGCCAGGTTCTCGTGATTCAGACGCTGGCCCATCGGGCGGACGCCGCGGCCATGCCGGCGATCCTGGCGCTCGCCAGGACCGCCGGCAAGCCCGTCCGGCTTGCGGCCGTGCGGGCTGCGGCGGCCTTCCCTGCGGCCGCGCAGGACCTGCTGAAACTCATCCAGGATTCCGACCCGGAGGTCGCGCAGGCCGCCAAGGAAAGCCTCGCCGCCCTGTCCGGCCCGCAGGTGGATGCGGCCGTGATGGAGATGCTCGCCGCCCCCGACGCCGCCCGCCGCGCGCTGGCCATGGAACTCATCGGCCGGCGGCGGATGACGGCGGCCGCTGGCGCGCTCCTCAAGGCCGCCGCCGGCGACGCCGATGCCGCCGGGCGCGCCGCCGCCATCAGGACGCTCGGCGACCTGGCCGGCCCGGCGGAACTTCCGGCCCTCATAGATCTGCTCATGCGTGCAAAAGAGCCGCAGGCCGTGGCAGCCGCCGAGCAGGCCGTCAGCGCCGCGTGCCTGCGGGCCGACAAGCCGGAATCGTGCACCGAGCGGCTGATAGGGATGCTTCCGAAGGCGCAGGCGTCGCAGAAGGCGGCGCTGCTGCACGTCCTGGGCGGCGTGGGCGGCCCGGCGGCCCTGAAGGCCGTCCGCGACTGCCTCGGCGACGCCGACAAGGAGGTTCACGTCGCCGCCGTCCGCACCCTGTGCGCGTGGAAAGACATCGAGGTGCTGCCGGACCTGCTGGCCCTCGCCCGGAAGACAGACGCCCCGACCGACCGGGCCCTGGGCCTTCGCGGATACCTGGGATGGGCTTCCAACAACAAGACGCCCGCCGCCGAACGCATGTCCATATGCAAGCAGGCCGAGGGCATGGTGCAGAAACCCGAGGAGAAGAGGCTCCTCTTGTCGGCCCTGGGCAGCATCGCCACGCCCGAAGCAATCGCCATGATCATGCCGCACGTGGACGATGCCGCCACGAAGGCCGAGGCGTGCGCCGCCGTCGTGTCGGCGGCGGAGAAGATCCTCAAGGGCCCCGGCGCCGCCCGCGCCGCCCCCCGGCTCCTGGAGCCGCTCCAGAAGGTGGCGCAGGCGGCCGCCGGAGACATGGCGAACCGCGCCAAGGCGGCCCTCGCGCAGGCGCAGCAGGCCGAGAAGGCGCCGCCCAAGTCGCCCGCCAGGAAGAAACAGTAGTGCGGCGCGCGGCCCGCCGATACGGAGGGCGGGCCGCGCAAGAAGCGCAAGTTGCGTTGCAGTGACAGGGCCGGTGACCGCGATGCCGCCACCCCGGATGATGCGCTATGCTGCGGCAGCCCTCTGCTGCGTTCTGGCTGGCGGCTGCGCGCTCGGCGGCAAACAGGAACAGGCCCCCGGCGGCGAAATGGAACGCGTCCGCGTCGCCGCCGACGGGGCGCACTTCGTCCTGGGGAAGTCCGGCCGCAAGTTCGTCCCCTGGGGGTTCAACTACGACCACGACGGCCAGGGGCGGCTCATCGAGGACTACTGGCACGACCAGTGGGATACAGTTGAAGAAGACTTCCGCGAGATGAAGGGGCTGGGCGCGAACGTCGTCCGCATCCACCTTCAGTTCGGCAGGTTCATGGACGCACCGGACAGGCCCAGCGCCCGGTCGCTGGACCAACTGGTCCGGCTCGTCAGGCTGGCGGAGCGGCTGGGGATGTACCTCGACCTGACGGGCTTGGGCTGTTACCACAAGAAGGACGTTCCCGCCTGGTACGACGGGCTGGACGAGCGGGACCGGTGGGATGCGCAGGCCCGGTTCTGGGAAGCGGTTGCGGCCGCCTGCGCCGACAGCGCGGCCGTGTTCTGCTACGACCTGATGAACGAGCCGGTCGTGCCGGGGGGCGAGGGGAAGCGCGACGACTGGCTCGGCCCGGCGTTTGCCGGAAAGCACTTCGTCCAGTTCATCGCGCTTGAGGCGCGGGGGCGGCCCCGGCCGGAGATTGCGCGGCAGTGGGTCGGCCGCCTGGCGGCCGCCGTCCGCAAGCACGACCGCCGCGGCCTGGTGACGGTCGGCCTCGTGCCGTGGAGCCTGGACCGTCCGGGCCTGACGTCGGGGTTCGTGCCGGACAAGGTGGCGGGCGACCTTGACTTCATCGCCGTGCACATCTACCCGGAGGCGGGGAAGACGGGCGAGGCGATGGACACGCTCAAGGGGTTCGCCGTCGGCAAGCCGGTCGTCATCGAAGAGATGTTTCCGCTGAAGTGCTCCGCGGCGGACCTGGGGCGGTTCATTGACGAGTCGAGGAAGTACGCGGCGGGCTGGATAGGTTTCTACTGGGGCAAGACGCCCGAGGAGCACCGCAAGGGCGGAACAATCGGCGATGCGCTCACGCTGGGCTGGCTGGAATTGTTCCAGGAAAAGGGAAGAACAATCGGGCGGCAGCCGCCTTGTCCGGGCTCGCTATGAACCCGCGGAGCGCGCCTCGTAGAGGCGGCAGACCTGCGTGAAGACCTCGTCCACGGTTATCCGCTGCATGCACAGGTTGTTGCGGCACGATGACCGGCGGCCGCCCTGGGCGCTGACGCAGGGGCTGCACACCAGGCCCGCCCATAACGTGCACGCCTGCGGCGAGATGGGGGCGTAGAGGGCGGGCGTCTCCGGCCCGAACAGGACCACGGTGCGGGTCCGCGTGAGGGCCGCGAAATGGGCCGGCCCGCTGTCGTTCGTCACCAGCACTTCGGCCAGGCCGTAGAGTACCAGCAGTTGCCGCAGGGTGGTCCTGCCCGCCAGGCACAGGCATCGGTCGGAGCCGGCCTCGGCGGCGAGGGCGGCGGCGGCGGGCGCCTCCCCCGGCGATCCTGTGAAGATAATATACAACTCAGGATATTTCGCCGTCAGGCGGCGGGCAAGTTCCACGTACCGCTCCGGCGGCCAGCGGCGCAGCGGCAGCAGGTCGCCGGCGTTCGGGTTCAGCAGGATGAGCGGCCCGACCGCATCGCGTCCGGCCGCGCGGCGCACGATGCCCCGGACCTCCTCGATCTCCTCCGGGCGGGGGATGAAGTGCGGCAGCGGCCCGTCGGCCGCCGGGGGCACAAGGTCGAAGGCCGGGAACTGCTCCGGCGGGGCCGCGAGCGCCTCGACCATGACCAGGAACGTCCGGCTGGTGTGCAGGTGCGGGTTGTATGAGAGGCGGTGGGTCATCAGGTCGCCGCGCCACGGCCCCCCGCCGCCCCCTGCGTG
>VGYT01000112.1 GCA_016872895.1 Planctomycetota bacterium | reverse complement strand
TGCACTTCCCGCAGCAGTAGAGGATAATCCCATGGCCGCGCGGCGGACGCATCGAGCCGCCCGCCGGGGCGGGCGGGCATCTTGGACAATCGGCGATACCCGCCGCTTTACAGCGGCGGCTCGACCTATCCCCCGCGAGGCGGGAAGTGCTGACTGGCCGGGGCGACGCCGCCGGCCGCGGCACGGCGCGTGGCCGTGCCAGGGTGGCGAGCCCGGTCGCGCGGCGTGCCGAAGTCAGGTCGCGGCCGCGCTCTCAGCCGCCCTGTCACAGGAGGCCGGAATATGACCGGTTGCATCGTGCGGGCCGTCCTGATGTGCGCAGCGGGGGCCGTGCTGGCGGGCCTGTGCGCCCTGCCGGCGCAGGGCGGCGCGGGCGATAAGCGCCTGGATATCTACTGGATCGACGTCGAGGGGGGCGGCGCCACGCTCATCGTCACCCCCGCCGGAGAATCCATTCTCATCGACGCGGGCATGGACGGCGGGCGCGACCCCGACCGCATCGCCGCCGTGGCCAGGCAGGCGGCCAAGATCCAGCAGATTGACCACCTGGTCGTCACCCACTTCGACATCGACCATCACGGCGGCGCGGCCGAGGTCGCCAAGCGGATTCCCGTCCGCAAGGTGTACGACCCGGGCGGACAGCGGGGCTCGCCGGACCCCAGTTACGACAAGTACCTTGCCTTCCGGCAGACGGCGGCTTACACGGTCCTGAAGGCGGGGGATACGATTCCGCTGCGGCAGGCCGACGGCGCGGCGAAAGTCAGCCTCACCTGCCTGGCCGCGGCGAAGAAGTTCGCGCCGCCGGGGCCGGCGCAGAAGCCGAACCCGATTCCCGCGTCGGAGTCGCCCGCCTACGCCGAGGACACGTCCGAGAACGCCAACTCCACCGTGCTCCTCTTGCGGTTCGGCGATTTTGAGTTCCTCGACACGGCCGACCTGACGGGCCGCCTGGAGGCAAGCCTCGTCTGCCCCGTCAATCTCGCCGGAGAGGTGGACGTGTTCCAGGTGGGCCACCACGGCCTGGACTTGTCGAACAATCCCGTCCTGGTCCGTTCCGTCAAGCCCACTGTAACCGTGATGAACAACGGCCACCGGAAGGGCTGCGGCCCGAAGACCAGGGCCGCGCTGAAGGCAACGGACTCCATCCAGGCCAACTACCAACTGCACAAGAACCTCGGGCCGGGAGCGGACAACACCGACGAGGAACTTATCGCCAACCTCGGCCCTGCCGACGGCTGCAAGGCCAACCACATCGAACTGCACGCTGCGCCCGACGCGGCGTCGTACGCGGTCCGCATTCCCGCCCGCGACCACCAGCGCGCGTTCAAGACGAAGTAGGAGAAGCCGGGGCGGCACGTGTGGCGCGGACTTGTGCGGCGGGTCTCCCGACCCGCCGCGCTGTAGTGTCAGCGGCGCGCCGGCCCGCGCCGCACGCAGCGAAAACCGTACGCCTCGTAGCCGAAACACACGTCTGCCAGGCCGGGCGGCTCGCTGGCGCGGGCGGCGCTGCGGCAGGCGTCGGCAGTCCAGCGCCAACTGCCGCCACGCAAGACGCGCTCGTCGCCCGACGCCGGACCCGGCGGGTCCGCCGGCGGCGATGCCGCGTAGTAGGACTCGCCGTACAGGTCCTGGCACCACTCCGCCACGTTCCCGTGCATGTCGTACAGGCCCCACGGGTTGGGTTTCTTCTGCCCGACCGGCTGGGTCGTGCCCGCCGCGTTGTCCTTCAGCCACGCATGGGCCGCCAGGCCGCGCGGGTCGTCACCGAACGAGTAGGCGCCGGCGGTTCCCGCGCGGCAGGCGTATTCCCACTCGGCCTCGGTGGGCAGGCGGTAGCCGTCGGCCGAGAAGTCGCACGCCCCCGTCGCCGGGTCGTAGCAGGGCTTCAGGCCCTCGCGCATGCTCCGCATGTTGCAGTACTTGATTGCCGCCAGCCAACTGGCGCGCTCGACGGGCCGGTCGGGGGCCTGGAACTTGGACGGGTTGCGGCCCATGAGGGCCTGGTACGACTGCTGCGTGACCTCCGTGACGTCGATGTAAAACGCGGCGAGCCGGACACGGTGGGGCGGCTTCTCGTCGTCCGCGCCGCCGCCGCCCATGACGAACTCGCCCGCGGGAACCAGGGCCATCCGCACGCCCGTCGGCGTGGTGATGACCTCCAGGCAGCCCCCGCGCGGCAGTCGCTCCCGCGGCGCATCCGCGCCAGGAGCCTCCTGGGCGGCGGAGGGCGCGCCAGGCGGCTCGCCGCATCCCGCGGCAAGCAGCACGGTAAGCGCCCCCGCCAGGAAACCGCGAAGCATCAGCCGATGCGGGGCCATCAGTGCTGTGCTCCCTCATGGCCGGCGGGGTTGCGCAGGACCTGCTGGCTGCGGCGGCGGATTTCGGCGACGACCTCGGCCATCCGCGGGTCCACGGCCGCCAGCAGCCCCGCCCGCTGCCGGACGACCTTGACGGCCCACCGGCACTCGCCCACCAGTTCATCCTGGTTGCCCCCGATTTCGACGACGGCGGCGGTGAAAGACTTGCACTTGGCCGGCGCGTCGGGGCCCGTGTTGTCGAGAACCGTGGCCCTGAACTCGTCCACCATGCGCTGGGCCTCGTCGGGCGTCTTGATCTTGTCCCTGCGGGCGGCCACGCGGGCGTCGATCTCGCGGGCCAGGCGCTCCAGTTCCTGGATTTGCGCCGCCAGGTGCGGGTGCGCCTTCTTCTGCTGCGCCAGGTGCTCCAGCGTCCAGCGGCCGAAGGCAACATACTGCTCAACACGGTCGCGGATGTGACGTACGAAGACCATGACTTCCTTGAGCGACTGCTCAACCTCGGCCCGGCGGCGGCGCTGCTCGCCCTTCTCGAAGATAGGATTCAGGAAATCGCGGTTCGCGCACGTGGCCCGCCCCTTGTACTGCGACCGCTGGCCTTCGACGTCCAGCACGTACTCGCACGGCCCGACGCCGAGCGTCGCACGCACCACGTCAACCACCGTGAAGGCCTCCAGCGGCGTGGTCCGCGCGCGGCTGATAGGGTACAGCACCGCCGGCCCCTCGAACGCAAGAACCTTGCTGCGGAGCGGCTGCACGTGGCCCCGGCCGCCGCGGTCGATCCAGCACGGGTACGCGAAGTTCCCCAGGACGGTCGTCCACCGCTTGCGGTCGGCCGGCAGCGTCTGCGCCTCGCCGAACAGGCCGACCTTCGTGAACCGGCCGTCCTGGCCTTCCGTTACCATCTCCCAACTGTCCGTCAGGCCGTCCTTCCGCCGCCAGTCAAGCCGCCACTGCGCCGGGAACGGCTGGCGCCAGTCAATCGCGGCGACCTTGCCGGCGTCCGCCGCCGCCACCGGGTGCGCGTGCCATATCGCGGAACCTTCCAGGCAGGCCACCCACACCTTGCCGCCCTTGCCGTACGGGACGACGGAACGCACAAGGCGCCTCTCCTGGCCCGCCCCCGTGAAGGCCGCGCCGACGACATCGGCCGCGGGGTTCCACACGGCCATGACGATGCCGCCGCCGTCCGGCGCAAGGTGCAGGAGGAAGTGGTCGGCGGGCAGTTCCGCCTCGGCCACGGCCGCAGGCCACTCCGAAGCGTCGATCACGATGTCATCGGCGAAGAAGTCCGGCAGAACCGTAAAGCGGCACGGGGCCTCGATGGCCAGCGCCGCCGTGCCGCCGCGCGGCTCGGTCTCGACGAACGCCTGGCCCATCCCCAGGCGATAGATGACCGACGCAGGTCCGCCGCCGGCCGCGAACGCGGCTTCGAGGGCCACGGCGCCGCCCTCCTGGCCGGCTATCTTGACCGACGCCATCCGCTCGGCGCGGGCGCCCTTCGCGCCCTCAGAACCGCCACCCTCACGGAGCGGCGCCCCTGCGGGAGAGAGAACCGCCCGCAGCGTGCCGCCCGCAGCGCGGCCGGCTCCTGCCTGGCCGGGCAACCCCGCCGCGGCCTGACCGCCGCCCGCCGACGGGGCCGCAGAGTACACCTCGGCCCCCGCGCGCTGGCGGCGAAGGACCACCGTCAGCCGGTCGTTGGCCAGCACCGCGTCGCCGGCAAACACATACCCCGATTGACCGGCGGGCACGGGCCGCCAATTGCGCGCCGCCAGGGCCTCCGGCGGAAGCGGCCGGGCCGCCGCCGTCCCCGTGTCGTACAGCCGCACCGCCGCGTCGGCCGGCCCCTGTCTCTCGCCGACCTCGCGCGGCACATACGGGCCCTCGTACAAGCGGAACATGTCGCAGCGGTACTTGGCGCCCGGCTGGTTGCAACTGACGTAGGCGAACCACCCCTCGGCAAAATCCTTCTCGGCCGTGAACGTCACGCGCAGTTCCTGCCACTTGTCGGGCGTGACCGTCTGCGGCTCGCTCCGTGCGGCGCGGTCGTACGGGTTGGCCGCTCGCTCTATCTCCAGCCGCACAGTGACCGGCCCGCCGACGGCCTTGACAAAGACGGCAAAAGTGTACGTCTTCCCGCGTCGGCCGCCATCGAGCGACTGGCCGAACTGGCTGCCCCAGTCGCCGACCTCGCCGATGGAGACCAGCGCGCTGTGCCGCCCGTCGGCGGCCTCGGCGGCATCTACCCGGAAGTCGGCGACCGTGCCCTTGCCCTTGTCCATCCGCCAGCCTTCGGAACCCAACTCGAAACTCGGGTTCCCGAAAAGGTTGGGCGTCGCGGCGGCCCGCGCGGCGGCGGGCGCAAGCGCACCCGCAAGGAGCACCAGAGCAGCGGTCACAAGCCTCGGCGACACGCGTATCCCCTTTCTTCTGCGCCTCCCGACGCAACGTGGCACGGCCGGCTTGACCGGCCGTGAACGAAAACGCCGCACACGGCCCACGGCCGGTCAAGCCGGCCGTGCCACACTTGCCCAGCATCCGCTCCGCGCGGCGGGTCGGGACGCCCGCCGCGCAAACCTCGAACCGCCGCTCCCGCAGAGATTCACCGCTTTCGCAGGACCGCCTCGGCCATCGGGAGCACCTTCTTCGCCAGGTCGCCCCGGCCGAAGCGGAGCGTGGCGGCCACCCGCCTGGCAGCCATGCGGGCGCGGGCCAGCAGCGCATCGTGCGCGGCCCCGATGGCCCGCAGTTCTCCGCCGACCTTCGCCAACTCGGCCGCCGCCGACCCTTTGTCGATGGCTGCCAGCATCTGGCCGACGAGCCGCCCAGCATCCTCGGCCGTCTTCAGCCCGTCCTGACCGCGCGCGATATCATGGTCAAGCCGGTCGCAGATGGCAAGCAGCGCTGCGGCGTCGGCGGCGTCGGCATCGCCCGCCGCCTCGGCGCGGCCGGCGCCACTTGCGGCAGCGCCCGCGCCTGTGCTGCGCACCGAAGAAGCATCGCCGCTTCGCACGGCAGCACACGCAGCGCGCACCTGGCGGCCGAACGCGGCATAATCGCCTATCCGCGCGCGGGCGGCCGCAAGGTGGTCGAGCATCGCGCGCAATCGCGCCTCGATTTCCTGCCGCTCGGCCGCCGCCTGCCCGCGCTTCGCCAGGCGCTCAATCCAATCAATCACCGCGTCGGGCGTGGCAGGCGCATCGGCCGAACCCAGGCCCTCGGCATCCAGGACGTACTGGCACGGACCCACGCCCAGCGTGAAGCGGAGCACGTCGGTGGGAAGAATCGCCGCGAGCGGCGTCTGCCGCGTCCGGTCGATGGGGTACAGCACTATCTCGCCGCGCCAGTCATCGGGAACAGGCAGCGCGGCCGGCGGCGCCTCGTCGAACGTAACGGAATCGCACATGCCGCCGGGGCCGACGAAATCCGCGCGCCACCGGGCCGGCATCGGCGGGCGGAAACCGCGCACGAACTCGCCAGCCTTCGCCGAGGCTTCGGCGGGCAGCCCCGCCCGCCCCCCTCCCGCGGGCGGCTCTCCCCCACGCGCCTCTCCCGCCCGCGCCGCGCCCGCCGGCGCAGCCTGCCACATGCCGGCGCCCTGGAGGCACGCCAGCCACACACGCTTGCCCGGCGCGGCAGACACGCGGAAGACCCCGAACGACTCCATTTCCGGGGGCCCCGGCGCCGGCGCGTCCGTGCCGCCCCTTCCTTCCGCGAAGAAGCCCGCCTTGTGCATCTCGCCCACGAACACAAGGTCGGCGGTTGCGTCGGAGGCCTCCCAGGCGCAGAAGAGCATCGCCTCGCCGCCGTCCAGGGGCGCAAGCAGCATCCTTTCAGCCGGCAGGCCGGCAGGGAAGACGCGGGCCGTGCCCGCCGCTTCGCGGGCAGCCGACAAGACCACGTCGTCGCCGAAAAAATCGGGCACAACGACGTATCGCAACGAACTTGCGACCAGCAGGGCCGCCACGCCGGCCGCAGGACGCACCTCCACAATCGCCTCGCCTGCCGTCAGGCGGAACCGGCAGCGTGCGCCGCCCCCCGCCGGCCCCGCCTGCCCGCCCGGCGGCAACGGCACGGGCGGCGCCGGCGAGGGCCGGAGCGCCGGGCCGGGCGGCGCCGCGACAATCCACGGCCCCGACGCCTCAACTTCAACCGCGCCCGCATCGTTGGCCACGCACGCGATGGCCGCCGGCTGCGACTGCCGCGCGGCGGGCTGCGCCTGGCCCGGCCCTGACTTCGCCGTATCCGCGTCCGGCTGCGCCGCGCCCGCGCCCGCCTGCGCCTGCCCCGCCGCAGGCTCGGGCAAAAGATGTGCCCGCTCCTGCCAGCCTCCGGCTGCGGCGGCATACACCGATGCGCCCACGCCGGAGCGGCGCACGACCACCGCGCAGCGATCGTTCATGAGGACCGCGTCGCCGGCAAAGGCGCGGTCGAGCCTGCCCTCCGGCACCTGCACCCAGCCTTTCCTGGCGGCGAAGTCTTCCGCCGCAGCGGCGCGCCCGCCCGCCCCCGTGTCGTACAGGCGCACCGACGGGTCGGCCGCAGGACCGGCCCAGGCCCCTGCCGCGCAGCACAGACAGGCCGCAACGAGGAGAACCGCGGCGGAGTCTCTCCCCTGGCGGCATCGGCTCGGAATGAAAGGCGCATAAGCCACGGGCAACCCTCGTCACCGCCAGTCGGGATACATGTCGGACCCGCCCTCGGTCACGCGCCTGGGCGATCCGCCCGCGCTCGGAATAACGTACAGTTCCCACGGTCCCTGCGGCGACGGCGCCTGGCAGAAGACCACCTGCGAGCCGTCGGGGCTGAAGCGGCCGTATCGCTGGACGCCGCCGAAGTACGTGAGGGGCCTGTTGCCCGTGCCGTCGGGCGCGATCGTCCACAGGTGCGTTTCCGTCTCGTAAACGATGCGCGCGCCGTCGGGCGAGAAGTGCGGCTCGCACGCCCCCTTCTGGCCGAAGACAAGGCGCGGCTGCCCGCCGTCGGCTGAAACTATGTATATAGCATTGCTGCCATCCTGAAGCCGCGCAAACGCCACGGTCTTGCCGTCGGGGCTGAAGGTCGGGCCGGAGCACCCCGTCCAGTCGGCGGGCGTGACGGGCTTCTCGCTCCCCGCGGCGAGGTCGCGGGCGAAGATGCGGCCGCCGCGGCGAAGCACGATAGTGCGCCCGTCGGGCGACCACTCCGCCTGGTCGCCGTCGCAGATACGCCGCGCATCCGACCCGTCGGCAGCCATGACCCACACGCCGGCCGCCCCCCCGCGCGTCGACGTAAACAGGATGCGCCGGCCGTCGGGGCTGATCGCAGGGTCAACATCCTGCTCGCCCTCCGCGGCCCCGCGCGAGAGTTGCGCAAGGCCCGACCCGTCGGGCCGCACGGTCCATATCCGCCACGCCCCCGACCGGTCGCTCGAGAAGACGAGGCTCTGCTGCCGGTCGGCCGCCTGCGCGTGAATGACCGCCAGGGCCGCCAGGCTGATCGCCCCGACAACGGCCGCGACGCGCATCACTCGTTCCTCAGCCACGTTTGAAACTCCTCGCTCCCGCCGAGCCGCTCGGCCAGCAGGCGGTAACCCTCGGCCAGCGGATGGCTGGCGTCGGCGTACAGGGAACTCGGAAGCGGCGCGGGCGCCAGGCAGCCCACCCCCGCATCCCGCAGCCATGCCGCCATCGCCGACTTCATATCCTTATACGCCTCGCGGCTCGCGGGCGCCAGCATGTGCTCGTTGAACGGGCCGACCAGGACAAACACGCGGCAGCCGCGACCGCGGAGCACGTCAACGGTCGCCCGCAGCGACGCCCACTGAAGCGACTCGCCGAGCGGCACCCAGTCGGCATCCATCGCGGGAACGCCTTTCTCGGTCCACGCGCGGGCGTCGGGCGGCGGGTCGGGCCCGTCATCGGCCGAGGGCAACTCAAGCGCCAACTGGCGAACCGGACATTCATAGGGGTGCTCGACGGCCCAGCCCGCCAGGTCGCGCCCGCCGAAGCGCGCCACGCGCAGGTGCTCGGCCCAGGACCCCCACGGCAGATACCGCCCGACTACGATGGCCAGCCGACCGTCCGCCGTCTCGCGGTAACACGGTATCCACGGAATGAACTGGGGCACAAGGCGCGGATGGTTGAAGGCGAACTCCTTGGCCGCCGTCAGGTCGTGCCGGCGGCTGCTCGTCCACAAGGGGTTACAGTGCAGAACGACCCGCCCGCCCGCAACGGCCCGGCCGTGGTACGCCACCAGTCCGTGCATGGCCGCCGGATGGATGCCGTCGACGCCCAGGTTGGCGAAGCGGACCGCCCCGCCCGCCCCTGCCGGCCGGGCGTTACTTGCCGCGGCGGCGCCGCGGGGGGCGCCCGTTGTCGCCGCCTCGGCCAGGGCCGCCTTGCTTTCCGCCGCCTCGCCCAGGTGTGCCGGCAGTGTTTCCGCCGCCGAAACGTAGTGGCCCCAGATGACGGAATCGCCGATGACCGCAACCGCGCCCTCCGCCGCCGCGCGGGCCGCCAGCCGCTCGAACATCCAGTAATCGCCGCTAAGCCGGTACGGAACGCGGCTGTTCGGGGCGTCGGCCGGGGCGTCGATGCGGCGCCAGGCCTGCGGCAGCGCAAGCAGGACGGCGGCGATGACGGCCACGGCCGCCAGCCACTCGTGCAGCGACAATCGCACGCCGCCACGACCGCCGTTTTCCGCAACGCCACTCACAACGCCCTCCGCATCAGAACTGGAAGTAGATGAACGGCTGGCCGTTGCCCGTAACCGCGACCGCCAGGTAAAGCGCCATGCCGGCCACAAGCGCGACACGCACGGGCGCCCACTCCGCCACGCCGAGAAGTCGCGATTCCAGGACCCGCAGGTGCGGCCGCGACGCAGGACGAAATCGCGATTCAAGGACCCGCTGGTACAGCCACACCGCGGCGACAAGCCCGGCCAACAGCAGCGGGCACGCCGGGTCGGCCCACCGCAGCGCCGCCATGCGCGCGAGGATCGTCCAGGCGTCGCCGATCGAGCCGGCCCGGAAGAACACCCACGCCAGCGTCACGAAGGCGAAGACCCACGAGCGCTTCAGGATTGCCGGCACGCGCCGCTCGTAGAACCCGGTGGTCTCCAGGCGCCGCGTCAGCACGCGGCCCAGGGCGTGCATGGCGCCCCAGGCGACGAACGTCCACGCCGCCCCGTGCCACAGGCCCGAAATGAGCATCGTCAGGGCCATGTTTACATATGTGCGCACCGGCCCCCGGCGGTTGCCCCCCAGCGGAATGTACACGTAATCCAGGAACCACGTGGAGAGGCTCTTGTGCCAGCGGTGCCAGAAGTCGCCCAGCCCCGTCGCAAGGTACGGGTGGTCGAAGTTCTCCATCAGGCGGATGCCCATCGCCCGCCCTATGCCGCGAGCCATGTCGGTATAGCCGCTGAAGTCGAAGTATATCTGCCACGAGAACGCGATGGTCGCAAGCGCAAGGGCCGGCGCCTCGTGCGCGCCCGGGGCGGCGTAAACCTTCTCCACGTACAGGGCCAGCGAATCGGCCAGCGCCGCCTTCTTGAAGAGGCCCACGATGAACAGGCTCGCCCCGTCGGCCGCGTCGGCCGCCGTGATGCGCGGCACCTGCGCAAGTTGCGGCAGCAGGTTGCGGGCGCGGTCAATCGGCCCGGCCAGGAGTTGAGGGAACAGCGACACGTACGCCGCGTACCGGACGAGGCTGGGTTCCTCGGACACCTGGCCGCGATAAAAGTCGATGGTGTAAGTGAGCGACTTGAACACGTAGAACGAGATGCCCACCGGCAGCAGGACGCCCGGCGGCGGGACCGCCAGCGGCACGCCCACCCGCGCGAGCGCCGCCGTCAGGCTCTCCGCCGCAAACGCGCCGTACTTGAAGAAACCCAACATGCCCAGGTTGTTGACGACGCTCAGCGCCAGCCACGCCTTCCGCCGTCGGCTGCGCGACATCCCCCGCACCGCCGCGTAATCGACGAGCGTTGACCACGCTATCAACACAGGGTACAGCGGGTCCCACCAGCCGTAAAAAACGTATGACGCCAGGAGCAGCCACGCAGCCCGCAGCCGCGTGCGCCGGACGGCCAGATACACCGGGTACACGATGGCGAAGAAAAGCGCGAACGTCCAGGTCTGAAACAGCATGCGGCTGCTCTTGCCGTAGTTCTTGGTCGGCGGCCGTCACACTGCAAGCACCCGCGCCTACTTCTTCATGTGCCGGTCGGCGAAGTCCATGTATCGCTGCCAGTCGTACTCCGTGACGTCGTGCTTGCCCTTGCGGATGTGGTAACCGATGATGCTCGTCACGGGCTGCTCGACCGGCGGCATGTCGGCGGCGGCCATGCCGTCGGTCCCCAGGAGGCGGTACACCGGGTCGGCCCCCTTCGCGGCAAGGAACTCGCCGCGAGGGTCGGCCCAGCGGTCCTCCTCGGCGCTGGCAACATAGACGGGCCGCGGGGCCATAAGCGCGATGAGCATGTGCTGGTCCAGCGGCAGGTCTTCCTCGCGCTCGTTGTAGCGCTTGAAGTTCTCGCAGAACCAGTGCGGGAACGACTTGTTGATGCGCCCGACCGTCTCGCCGAACTTGCGCCGGCTCAGCGCCGCCCCGCCGCAGCCCGAGTCGTTCGAGATCACCAGGGCGAACCGCTCGTCGCACGCCCCCGCCCACAAGGCGGTCTTGCCCAGGCGCGAGTGGCCCAGGACGGCCACGCGGCGGGCGTCAACGTCCTTGTCGGTCTCCAGGTAGTCAAGCGCCCGCCGCAGGCCCCAGGCCCAGGCGCCGATTGCGCCCCACTCGTCCGCCGCCGGCCGCGTCTGCCCCGCCTTGTAGAAAAGCGGGTGCACGCCGTTCTGGAACCCATCGTCAAAATCCGGGTCGATGTCGCCGTAGTAGGCCGTCGCCACGCCGTAGCCGCGCGCCAGGATTTGCTCCACGGGCCAGCGGCTCTTTGACGAGCCGCGCGTTTTCTCGGTCGCACGGTTGCTCTCGACGCCGCCCGCCTTGTCCGGGCGCATCCACGACTGCGACAGCGTGATGGCCGGGTCGGGATGCACCGTCTGATTTCCGCCGAAGTTAAGGCCCAGGAAAATCGGCACGGGCCTGGCCGCCTTGCTCGGCAGGTACATCAGCAGGTCCATCTTCGGCCCGGCCGGGTCGGCTGCGAAGCGGACCACAATCTCCTTGCGCACGGCCGTGCCGCCGAGGGCGTCCGCGGCGGCGGACCGCACCTCGAACTTCAGGCCCTCCGGCCGGCCCGGCATCTTGCCGTACATGTGTGTCTCAAACAGGCGCAGGATTTCCTCGCGACGGCGGCGCCACGAGGCCGCGTCCGTCACACGCGTCCCGTCGGCCATGATGAGCGGATCGGGAAGCGTGTACGCGGGCACCTTGCTCTCGTCATAGTTGATGGGCGGCAGATCGGATGCAGCGGCCCCCCGCGCGGCGCGGGCGGCGGCGGCCGCGGCGCCCGCCGCCACGGCGGCACGAACGAAGTTCCGACGGTTCATCCCTCGGCCCTCCTTTGTCTTGACCGTGCGAAGTATACACCGGCCGGCGCCCTGCTGCCAAGCGCCTTGCGCCGCGCGCGAGCGCCCGCACGCGCGATTCTCCAGCGGCGGGTCTCCCGACCGGCCGCGCAACCCGCTTTGCCGCGGCGCCGTCGCGTCGCACAAAATCCGCTCCCCGTACGGTCGCGGCTCTGATACGGTCGCGGCTCTGATAAGGAACAACGGCGACCTTACCGGGAACTGTCGCGGACGGCGCGGAAAAGGGCCAGGATGTTCTCCACCGGCGTGTTCGCCTGGATGTTGTGGACCGGGTTGAAGACGAACCCGCCGCCGTCGCCGAAGATCTCGATCCGCTCGCGGACCTCGCGGTACACCTCCTGCGGCGCGGCGAAGGGCAGCGTCCGCTGCGTGTCGGCCCCGCCGCCCCAGAACACCAGGTGCGGGCCGAACTCCTCCTTGAGCCTGCGCGGGTCCATCCCGGCCGCCGAACACTGGACCGGGTTGAGGATGTCGAAGCCGTCGTCGATGAAATCGGGAATAAGTTGGCAGACGCTCCCGCAGGAATGCTTGAACGTCTTCCACGGCGTGTGCTCGTGGACGGCCCGGTTGATGCGGCGGTAATAAGGGCTGTAAAGTTCTCGATAAGTCTCGCGCGAGATGAACAGGCCGCGCTGCGTCCCGAAGTCCGTGCCGCACACCATCGCGGCCTGCGCGCGGCCGCCCACGGCCTTGCCCAGCCGCTCGATGTTCCGCACGGCCACCTCCGTCTGCCGCGAGAACACCGCGTGCAGGTAGCCGCGCCGAAGCGCGATCGAGACGTACCACTCCTCCACGTCGCGGATGCCCCGCGGGCGCTTCAGGAAGGTCGCCGGCACAAGCGCGATGTCGCCGATGGCCGCGCCGGGAAGCGAAACGATAAGGCCGCAATCCGTCCCGGCGGCGAGGCTCGCGGCCCGGTCGGCGAAGTCCTTGACCTCGGCGTCCGCCAGGTCGCGGAACTCCTCCAGGTTGTCCGCCGGGTCCAGCCGACCCTCGTCGATGGGTTCCTGGCGGATGATGGCGTCGAAGTACAGGCCCCCCCGCGGCATCCTGCCGCTCGGCGGGGCGGACGTGTCGCCCTCCGGGTGGATGAGCAGGTCCCCGTTGGCGTCGACCGTAACGTTGAAGTCGCCCGGAACCAGGACGGGCGTGCCGTCGAACAGTTCAAACGGTTTCCAGTCCTTGTTCTCGAAGCCGAAGAGGGTCTTGCGGCCGGGAACGCCCACCACGTCCACGCCCAGCGCCTGCCGCAGTTCGCCGTCAACCTCGCCGAGCATCTGGTAAGGCTCGACGACCTTGACGCGGTAGTCCGGCCGGCCGAGCAGCCGGCGGCGCAGGCGCGACAGCGCCGCCGCGTGGATGCCCGTGACCGCCGTGGCGCCGAGGTCCACGCAGACGCGGTCGGGCCGGCGGTGGTTCAGCGTCGCCTGGAAACGCTCGCGCGAGGTCACCGGGCTGCTCCTTTCGCCGCGGCAAACGGGCCGCCTTCTTCGGCCCCGCCCACGATACCAGCGCCGGCCGGCCGGCACAACCGAATCACGGCTGCGGCACGGCCGCTGTCCGGCCGTCGCGGATGCAGCGCAGATTCCCACGGCCGGACAGCGGCCGTGCCACGTCGGCGCCGCGAACCTCAACACGTAACCGGGCGATTACGGGCCGGTCGCGCAGCCCTGACGAATGAGTTTTTTGTCGCACGCGGGTCCAGGTGACGGCGGGCCGTCCCGCCGATCTGGAATCCATGACCGGCCGGCCGGCCCCCGCCCCCCCAAAATCTTTTTTCTCGCACCGGCTT
>VGYT01000111.1 GCA_016872895.1 Planctomycetota bacterium | reverse complement strand
GAACCCGCCCGTTCGCCCCCTCGCCCCGCGGCCAACCGGCCGCCACGCCCCCCATGCGCCGCGACCGTCCTCAACCTCGTCACATCCCAGTCCCGCCGTGTCATAGTCGGGAGGTTCTTCACCGCTGTTTTGCGCCGCGACCGCTTGACTTTCCACCTTGTGTTGCTATGCTCCCTTCAAGCCCGGTGGAATCGGGGCGCCGTTTCATCGTGACTCTTATAAGGAGCCGCAATGTATGAGCAGGACCGCGAGCACGAGCGACAGTGATGCCTCACTTTCGTCTTCGTCCAGCGACGAACCTCCATCCTCATCGACGTCCGATCCGAGTACCCCGCCAGCGGCCGCCGTTGCCGCTCCCGCCGCGAGGTTCCCGCTGTCGGCCGGCGAGTGCCGGCGGCGCGACTGGCGCTGGCAACTGCGGAACCGGATCCGCACGGTCGAGGACCTGAGGGCGCGTTTCCCCGGGATCGACGCGGCGGGCGTGGCCGAGGCGGCCCGCAAGTTCCCGCTCGCCGTCACGCCGTACTACGCCTCGCTCATCCGGACGCCCGACGCCTCCGACCCCATCTTCCGGATGGCGGTGCCGGATGCGCGGGAACTGCTGGACCCGCCGTTTCTGTCGGACGACCCGCTTGCGGAAGACGCCGACATGCCCGTGCCCGGCCTGGTGCACAGGTACGCCGACCGGGCGCTGCTGCTTGTGACCACGACTTGCGCGACTTATTGCCGGCACTGCACGCGGAAGCGTCTTGCCGGGGCGAAGGAATCAACGATTTCTCCCGCCCGCCTTGCGCAGGCGGTAGCGTACCTGCGGTCGCAGCCGCGGGTGCGAGACGTTATCATTTCGGGCGGCGACCCGCTGACGATGTCCAGCGAGTCGCTGGGGCGCGTTCTGGCCGCCGTGCGGGCCGTGCCCACGGTCGAGATCATCCGCATCGGCACGCGCGCGCCGGTCGTCCTGCCGCAGCGGATAACCGATGAACTTGTCGGCATGCTCCGCCGCCACCATCCGCTGTGGATGAACACGCACTTCAACCACCCGCGGGAACTTACGTGCGAGGCGGCGGAGGCCTGCGCGCGGCTGGTGGACGCGGGCATCCCGCTGGGCAACCAGTCGGTGCTGCTGCGCGGCATAAACGACCGGCCGGAGGTGATGGAGGAACTCGTGCGGGGCCTGGTGCGGATGCGGGTGCGGCCGTACTACCTGTTTCAGTGCGACCTTGTGCGCGGGGTGGAGCACTTCCGCACGCCGCTGGCTCGCGGCATCGAGATAATGAAGTACCTGCGCGGTCGGGTCGGCGGGCTGGCCATTCCGCTGTTCGCGGTCGATGCGCCGCATGGCGGCGGCAAGGTTCCCATCATGCCGGATTATGTCGTGTCCGTCAGCCCCACGCGCACGGTCCTGCGGAACCTGGAGGGGATGCCCGTGTCGTACCCGGAGCCGTACGCCCCGAGCGGCGGCTGCGGCTAGATTCCACGGATGAGGTTCGTGTCGCATGGCGCTGGACGTCGGCCTTGTTTTCGACCTTCGGAGCGAGTACGTTCGGCAGGGGCTGGCGCCGGAGCAGGTGGCCGAGTTCGACACTGACGAGACGATCTCCGCGATAGAAGGGGCCATCCGCTCGCTCGGCCACGGCGTGGAGCGCGTCGGCGGCGGCCGGGCGCTGGCTGCACGCCTTGCGGCCGGGGCGCGGTGGGACCTGGTGTTCAACTTCGCCGAGGGCCTCTGCGGCCGGTCGCGCGAGGCGCAGGTGCCGTGTCTGCTGGAACTGTACGGGGTTCCCTACACGTTTTCCGACCCGCTGGCCTGCGCCGCGACGCTCGACAAGGCGGCGGCCAAGCGGCTGGTGCGCGACGCGGGCCTTCCGACGCCGCCGTTTGCCGTCGTGCGCGATGAGGGGGACCTGGCGGGCGTGGACCTGGAGTACCCGCTCTTTGCCAAGCCGCTGGCGGAGGGGACGGGCAAGGGCATCGACCGGCGTTCGCGCGTGGACACTCCGGCCGCGCTGGCTGCCGTCTGCCGCGACCTGCTTGCGCGGTTCGCCCAGCCGGTGCTGGTGGAGGAGTACCTGCCCGGGCGGGAGTTCACGGTTGCGGTTCTGGGCACGGGACGCGAGGCCCGCGTCCTGGGGGCGATGGAGATAGAGGTCCGCCGCGAGGCCGGCTCCGACATCTACTCGTACCAGGCCAAGGAGCGGTGCGAGGAACTTGTGCGGTACGTGTCGCGGCCGCCATCGCCTGCCCTTGAGTCGTCTGACGGCCCGGCCGCAGCCCTGTGGCGCGAGGCCGAGGCGCTGGCGCTTGCGGCGTACCGGGTGCTGGAGTGCCGCGACGCGGGCCGCGTGGACGTCCGGTGCGACCGGGCGGGGCGGCCGGCGCTGCTTGAGGTCAACGCGCTGCCGGGGCTGCATCCGACGCATAGCGATTTACCGATGATTGCGGCGCGGGAAGGAATGAGTTACCGCGACCTCATCGGGGCGATCATCGGCTGCGCCTGCCGGCGCCTGGGAATCGGTCATGAGGCGGAATGAACAGCGGCCGGCCGTGCTGGTGCTGCACAACGCTCCGCCGCCGGAGGGCGAGCGGGCCGGGGCGGCCTGGCGCGAGAGCGACGCCGCCGTATCCTACGAGGTCAGCGCCGTCGAGGCTGCGCTGGCGCGCCTCGGCCTGCCGCATCGCACCGTGGGCCTGGCGCGCCCCGCCGACCTGCCACGGGTCCTGGCGTCGGCGCCGGAGCAGGTGGTGTTCAACCTGGTGGAGGGGTACGCCGGCGCGCCCGCCGAGGCGGCCCACGTTCCCGCCTTCTGCCGGGCGTTCGGCAAGGCATGCACCGGCAGCGACACGGCGTGCCTGGTGCTTGCGCAGGACAAGTGGCAGTCGAAGGCGGCGCTTCAGGCGGCGGGGCTGCCGTGTCCGGCCGGAGCGCTGGCGGCGGACGGAGACCGGCTGCGGCACGGCCGGCGCGTCGGCCCGCGGGGGGCGCTCGGGACCGGCCCGTTCATCGTCAAGCCCGTGGGCGCCGACGGCAGCGAGGGCATCGACGCCTCCAGCGTGGTGTCTTCGGCCGGGCCTGCGCTTGAGCGGGCGGTGCGGCGGGTGCACAAGCAGTTCCGCCAGGCGGCCCTGGTGGAGCGGTTCATCGACGGGCGGGAACTGAACGTGTCGCTGCTGGAGTGCCGCGGACGCCCGCGAGTCCTGGCCGTGGGCGAGATCGACCTGTCGGCGTTTCCGCGGGGGCGGCCGCGCATCGTTGACTATGCGGCCAAGTGGCTGCCCGACACGTTCGAGTACCGGCACACGCCGGTGGTCGTTCCGGCGCTGCTTTCGGCTGCGCAGGCGCGACGGGTGCACGAGTTGGCGCTGGCTGCGTGGCGGGTGATGGGCTGCCGCGATTACGCCCGCGTTGACTTCCGCATGGACGGCCGCGGGCGGCTGTTCATCCTGGACGTCAATCCGAACCCGGACGTGTCTCCCGACGCGGGGTTCGCGGCGGCCCTTGCGGAGGCCGGCATTCCGTTCCACAGGTTTGCGGCGATGCTGATAGCAGGGGCGCGTGCCCGGCAATCTGCGGCCGAGTCGGCCGCCCGCGAGCCGAGGCCGCACGCCAGGCGCGCCCTGCGGATACGCATCCGGTCGTCCCAGCCGGCGGACCGCGCCGCCATCCTGGGCTTCGTGGCCGCCACGGGCGTGTTCCGGCCCGACGAGTTGCTCGTGGCCCAGGAAGTGCTCGACGACGCGCTGGCGAAGGGTCCGGGGGGGCACTACCTCTCGTTTACGGCCGAAGTGTCGGGCCGGCCCGTCGGCTGGGTCTGCGTCGGGCCGACGCCGTGCACCGTGAGGACCTTCGACGTGTACTGGATTGCCGTTGAGCCGGGCCGGCAGCGCCGCGGCCTGGGGGCGGTGCTGATGGCGCACGCCGAGCGCACCATGATTACCCGCGGCGCACGCATGGCGGTGGTCGAGACATCCGGGCGCGCGGCCTACGACGCCACCCGCGCGTTTTACCGGAGGCTGGGATACCGCGAGACGGCCCGCCTGCCCGACTTCTACGCGCCGGGCGACGACAAGGTCGTTTATGCGAAGGCATTGAGCACGGCGCCCGCGGCGGATATATCAGAGCCGCGACCGTAAGGGAGCGGCGCCGTGGTGTGCGCACACCAACAACGCCGCTCCCTTAGTCCTACAGCGCCACTTGGGTCATTGCGCGGTGGGTCTGCCGACCCGCCGCGCGACGAAGCCTCGTTGGCGCGGTCGAAAACGCGGCTTGCGCGGCGGGTCGGGAGACCTGCCGCGCGAAGTGGCGCTGTGGCATTACGTTCGCGGCTCTGATTCGCCGACCGCGCGGCAAGACGGCTTGCTCGCGGCAGGTCAGCAGACCTGCCGCGCCTGGCGGGCAGGGACGCGTTGGTCCTTGTCGGGCCTGGTGAGGTGGAGTGGCAGGGGGTGTGCCCGTGACGAATTGCCCGCGCTGCTCGGAGGCGCTCCAGGAGCGGCTGACGCCGGTAGGCGTCGTGTACATCTGTCCGCAGTGCCGCGGGCGCATGGCGGCCATGTCTGTGCTGCGCAATGCGGGGGCGAGCGAGGCCTTCGTTCGCGGCCTGTGGTCGGCGGGGCGCTCTCGGGATGCGGCCCGGCGTCTGAAGTGCCCGCACTGCGGGCGGCCGATGGGCCAGGTCGTTACGCAGGCGGCCGGCGGCGAACTCGAAGTGGATGTCTGCCCGCCGTGCAGCGCCGTCTGGTTCGACCGCAAGGAACTCGACCGCGTGCTGCGCGAGAAACCGGCACCCCCCGTCGAACCGCCGGAGCGTGGGGCCGGCGCCCCCCCGAGGGTCCGCGACCAACTGGTCGTCTATGACGTGGCTTCCCAGGAGCAGGGCGCGGCGGCGGGCGAGCAGTTGCCGCAGCAGGACGAGTCCCCCGCCGAGTGGTGGCAGTGGCTCCCCGGCATCTTCGGCATGCCGGTTGAGATAGGAGAGCCGGAGAAGAAGTCGCGCCCCTTCCTGACGTGGCTCATCGCCGGCACGGTCGTGGCCGCGTTCTTCGTCACCATCTGGGACCTGCCCCTGATAGTCAAGCAGTGGGGCTTCGTGCCGCTCGTCTGGGACCGGCATGGCGGGCTGACGCTGTTCACCTCGTTCTTCCTTCACGCGGGGCTGCTGCACCTTCTGGCGAACATTTACTTTTTCGTGATCTTTGCCGACAACGTGGAGGACCACCTGGGGGGGCCGCTCCTGGTGGCCTTGCTTGCGGCCGCGCACCTGGCGGGGTTGGCGGGGCACACCCTTTTCGACCCGCACGGGAACCTGCCGGTCGTCGGCGCCAGCGCCGGCGTGAGCGGCGTGTTGGGTTACTACGCGGTGGTGTTCCCTGGTACGAGGCTGGGTTTCCTGCTCTTGTGGCTGATTCCACGGCCGTGGGTGCAGATGCGGGCGTACCTGGCGCTGGTGTTCTTTGTGCTCATCCAGGTGCTGGGCGCGTGGGTGGAGATATCGGGATTCCGCGGCGTGGCGTACGTGGCCCACCTGTCGGGCCTGCTGGTGGGCGTCCTGGCGGCGGTGATTGTTCGCGTGGTTCGCGGGCGGACGCCCGAGTACGCCCCGGCGGGGTAGAATCCGGGAACCGCCGGCGGCCGCGATGCGTCAAACGGAATAATCTTCTTGCAATCCGATTGCCGATTGTCGTATAAGGAAAAGGGCGGAGTGCAGGTGGAGAGGGCGCCCGTAAGGAGTTCTACCATGAAGAGGATGTCCGTTGTGCTGGCGGCGGTTCTCTGTGTGGGGGTCGCGCTGACGGTGCAGTCGGCGGCAAGGCCCACGGGTGCCATCAAGGTCCCCGCCCACCTGGCGCTGGAGTTGAAGGTTGACAACAAGCCCGTGGCTGTGCCGAGCGGCCGGGAAATCACAATGCTGGCCGGCACGTACACGCCCGCATCGCTGACGGCCCAGGCGACGGCCAACAACAAGGGCAAGCCGGAAGTCTGGTCCATCAAGAGCACCGGCCCGTTCGGGCAACTCCAGCAGATTGAGATCAAGGAGGGGTGCACGAGCGCGATTGACGCCGGGCCGCCGTTCACCCTGAAGGCCATCGTGTACAAGGCGGCGACCTCGCCGCAGGGCAAGGTCGTGCCCATCGGCTTTGCAATCGTGGGGAAGGCAGGCGAGGTCTATGCCGCCAACTCGCTGAGGAAGGGCCAGTCGGTCACGACGCCGCCCCAGTTCCAGATCCTCGACGAGAAGGGGACGGTTCTGACGCAGGGCGCCTTTGCGTATGGCTGAGGTGGAACCTGCCAGTACTCGTGGCGAGTACCTAACGGTTTCAACGGCAAGTTCCAGGTGAAGGTTGCGTACGATATGGGGCCGCTGGAGTGGAAGGCGGAGGAGTCCTGGAACACGCCTCAGTAACGCGTCGGCAATCACACGGGTAGCGGCAGGAGAGGAAGAGAACTCCTCTCCTGCCTTTTTTATGGAGGGCAAGGGCATGAGCAGGTCCGAAGCCGGGAAGCCTGGCGGGGGGGCGGCCGCTGCGCCGGCCTCGCGGCGCGCCGAGATACTGTCCGGCCTGGCCGCCGCCGTGGATGCGATGGACGAGGGGGCGGCGGTGCGCCTGGCCCACGAGGCCCTTGCGGCCGGCATAGACGCCTACGAGGCCGTGACGGAGGGCCTGTCTCGCGGCATGGCCGTTGTCAGCGAGAAGTACGACAAGGGCATCTACTTTGTGCCGGAGATCCTGGTCTGCGCCGACGCCATGTACGCCGCCATCGACGTCCTGCGTCCGCACCTGAAGGCCGAGGGCGGCCGCGGCCGCGCAGCGGTGGTCATCGGCGTCATCGAGGGCGACGTGCACGACATCGGCAAGAACATCGTGCGGCTGATGCTGGAGGCGGCCGGCTTCGCGATGCACGACCTGGGGAACGACGTTGCGGTCGAGCGGTTCGTGGAGAAGGCCCGCGAGGTGGGCGGCGGAATCGTCGCGGCGTCCACGCTGATGAGCACGACGATGTGGAACATGGAGCGCCTGGTGCAGGCGCTGCGGGATGCGGGGCTTCGCGAGAAGTTCCGCGTGATGGTGGGCGGCGGGCCGCTCTCGGCCTCGTTCGCCCGGCGCATCGGCGCCGACGCATACGGGGCAAACGCCATGGAGGCCGTCCGCCTGGCCTCCGCCTGGGAGGAGGCACGCACATGAGCAGCGAACCTGCGCCCAAGGAACGCATCGGCGCGTTTCTTTCCGGCAAGCCCATCGACCGCGTGCCGTGCGTGCCGCTCATCCTGAACCACGCGGCCCGCGTGCTGGGCGTCAAGGTCCGGCAGTACGCCACCGACGGCCTCGTCATGGGCCGCGCGAACGTAGCCGCGTGGCGCCGCTACGGGCATGACCTGATTACAATCTTCACCGACACGGCCATCCTTGCCGAGGCGCTCGGGACGAAGTTGAAATACCCCGAGGACGACGCCGCGCGGGTGGACGTGCCGGCGGTGTCCGCGCCTGCCGACGCCGACCGCGTGCCTCGCGTCGATGCCCGCCGCGCGGGGCGCCTGCCCGTGTACCTTGAGGCCGTCCGGCACTGCGTCCGCGACGTCGGCAGCGAGGTGTTCGTAGCGTGCTGCTACCCGGCGCCGTTCACGGTGGCGGCCACGCTGCGCGGGACGGGCCAGTTCGCGCGCGACCTGTACAAGAACCCGGCGCTGGCCGAGGCGCTTCTGGAGAAATGCACGGTGCTGGTGGAGGACTTCGCGGATGCGGTGGCGGAGGCGGGGGGCATACCTGCGCTGGTTGACCCCGTGGCCTCCGGTTCGGTCATCAGCCGGGCGGCCTTCGAGCGGTTCGCGCTTCCGGGCATCCGGCGGGGCCTGGCCAGGATCAAGGCGCTCGGCCTGCCGCCCATCCTGCACATCTGCGGCCGCACGTCGAGCATCATCGACCTGATGGCCGACTCGGGCGCCGCCGTCCTGAGCCTCGACCAGATTGAACTTGCCGAGGCGCGCGAGAAGGTGGGCGGCCGCGTGTGCCTGATGGGCAACGTCCGCCCCGCGGAAACCCTCCTTAACGGAACGCCGGACGACGTTCGCCGCGAGGCCGCCAAGTGCGTGGCCGACGCACTTGGCAGCCCGGGCGGCTTCATCCTCTCCAGCGGCTGCGAGGTGCCGCTGGCGACGCAGCCCGAAAACGTCCTGGCGATGATGGAAGTCGCCCGGCAAAGCCGGCTGAACTGACCGGATGCGCCGTACGGGGGGAGCGCCCCTGCGCGGCGGGCCGGGAGGCCCGCCGCGCAATCTCTTCTGATGCTCATATATGGCAATGACCGCGCGTGAACGGCTCATAGCCGTCCTCGACGGCCGCCCGAGCGACCGGCCTGCCGTCCTGTGCCCCGGCGGCATGATGAGCATGGCCGTGGCCGAAGTGATGGCGGCGTGCGGCGCGGCGTGGCCGCAGGCCCACCGCGAGCCGCAGGCCATGCTTGCGCTGGCCCTGGCCATGCAGGAGGCGTCGGGCTTCGACAACGTGGCGATGCCCTTCTGCATGACGGTCGAGGCCGAGGCGTACGGCGCCCGCGTGGTTTTCGGCAGCCGCACGTGCCACCCGCGAGTAACCGGCGGCCTCCTGCCGCCCGACGGGGCGGGCGCGCTGCCGGCGCCTGATTTTTCGCGCGGCCGCGCGGCCGCCCTGCTCGCGGCGCTGCGCGCCGCCCGTGCGCGGCGGCCGGACCTGGCCGTGGTAGGCAACCTGGTCGGCCCGTTCTCCTTGCTGGCGATGCTGGCCGACCCGCTGCACGTGCTGCGCTGGACCCGGCGGTCGCCCGATGCCGTCCATCGCCACATGATCCGCATCACGGAAGACCTCGTCGCGTTTGCGCGGCTCCAGGCTGCCGCCGGCATCGACGTGCTGTGCATCGCCGACCCGACGGCCACGGGGGAAATCCTGGGCGGGCCGCTTTTCCGCGCCTGCGCCCTGCCGTATCTGGAGCGCATTGTCAGCGCCGTGCGGGCCGACGGCGTGCGCGTGATTGTGCACATCTGCGGGAGCGCGGCGGCCATCGAGCGTGAACTGCGGGAACTGGCCGTCGAGGCCGTCAGTTTCGACAGCGTGGTGGACATCGTTGAGGTGGCCGGGCGGCGGCCGCCCTGGGCCGTCATGGGCAACGTCTCGGCGTTCCTCCTGGAGAAAGGCCCGGCGCAGGCCGTCTTCCAGCGCTGCCGCCGGCTTGTGAAGGGGGGCGTGCGCCTGCTGGCCCCGGCGTGCGGCATCGTGCCGACGACGCCCGTGGCCCACCTGCTTGCGATGCGCGAGGCGGCCGAAGCATAGCCTTTGCGAGCCCGTTGCGGGAGCAGCGGGTTGCTCGCGCACGCGACGTTTGGCGCACCGCCGCGCGGGCCGTATAATATTGCGCCCGTTTTCGTCCGGGCAAGGATTCGTGCTCGCATGAAAGACCTCGAAAAACGCAGGCGCGTCATGCAGCGCTCGATGCGCCTGGGCCACTGCATCTGCGACCCGAAGAAGCCGTGCCCGTGCGACCTGCTGAAGGAGAAGGACGTCTGCCTGTGCGCGGGCGAGCGGCTGGAGGTTGCGGCCGGCCCCGTGCGCCTGACGCGCCTCGTCGAGAACGCCGGCTGCGCGTCGAAGATCGACCAGGCGTCGCTCAAGCGCGTGATTGAGGGCCTTGCTTTTCCGGCCGACCCGCGCGTGCTCCTTGGCGCCGCTGCCGGCGACGACGCCGGCGTCTATCAACTGCCCGACGGCACGGCAATTGTGCAGACCGTGGACGTTTTCACCCCGTCGGTGGACGACCCGTACCTGTTCGGCCAGGTTGCGGCGGCAAACAGCGTGAGCGACATCTACGCGATGGGCGGCCTGCCGCTGACGGCCCTCTCCATCGTGGGCTTTCCGATCCGCACCGTGCCCGACGCGGTTCTGCACGAAATTCTGCGCGGCGGCATCGAGAAAATGGCCGAGGCGGGCGTTGCCGTCATCGGCGGACACAGCATCAACGACCCCGAAATCAAGGCGGGCTTCGCCGTGACGGGCGTTATCGACCCGTCGCGGGTGACGCTGCGGGCGGGCGCCCGGCCGGGCGACGTGCTCATCCTGACGAAGCCGCTCGGGACGGGCATCGTGGCGTTCGCGGCGCAGATTGACCGAGCGCCGCCGCAGGCCGTCGGGGCGGCCGCACGCGCCATGACCGCACTGAACAAGACCGCCGCCGAGGCCATGATCGAGTTCGGGGCGCACGGCTGCACCGACGTCACCGGCTTCGGCCTGGTCGGTCACCTGGCGGAGATGGCCGCCGGCAGCGGCGTGAACGTCGAAATCGCGTGGGACGACCTGCCCCTGTTGCCCGGCGTCCTGGAACTGGTGGGGCAGGGGGTCGTTCCTGGCGGCGTGGAGCGGAACCGCGAGTCGTCGGCCGCCGCCGTCACGCTCGGCCGCGGCGCCACGCAGGCGATGCTGGAGGTGTGCATGGACCCGCAGACCTCCGGCGGCCTCTTGATTGCCGCTCCGAAGCGCAAGGCCGCGGCGCTCGTGCGGGCCCTGCGCGAGCGCGGCGCGGCCGAGGCGGCCGTCATCGGCCGCGTGCGCGGCAAGGGCACGGGCCGCGTGTTCCTCAAGACGCGCGGCACGCGGCCCATCAATGAAGTTGTGTTTAGCCGCGAGCCTGCGGCGAGCGCGTCCTGCTCTGAAGGAGAAACCGACATGGCTAAGAAGTCAGAGGCCCCGAGTTGCTGCCCCGAGCACGGCGCGGGCGCCGGCGCCGGCGCCGCCGCGGGCGCTTCCGAGGCCCAGCGCAAGTTCGCCGACTTCATGAAGGCCGTCGAGCGGCCGGGGGCGCTCGATGTTCACACGAAGGAGGCCGTGGCGCTGGCGCTGGCGGTGCTTGCGCGGTGCGGCCCGTGCGTGCGGCATCACGTGGCCAAGGCGCGGCAGATGGGCTTCACGGACGAGGAGATTGACGAGGCGGCCTGGATGGCCGTTGCCTTCGGCGGCGGGCCTGTTATGATGTTCTATGGCGAGGTCCGGCGTGACGTGGCCGCCGCTGCGTGCTGCGATGCTGAGGGCGGCGCCAAGGCCGGCGGCGGCGCCAAGGCCGCCGGCGGCAAGGAAGACGGCGGCTGCTGTAGCGACTGAGGCGGAGGTGACCGGGGCCTGGTGGCTCTCCTGGTCTTCAAAACCAGCGCGGCGCCCAAACGAGCGTCGGGTGGGTTCGATTCCCATTCGCCTCCGCCAGTTTTTGTGCATGTTGGCCGGCCGTGCACGCCGGGGCGCATAGTAACTGGCCCCCGGCGTAAGCCGGGGGTCGGGCAGCGCAGGAGCGCCGTCGTTCAGCCGTCGCCGGTACGGCGACGCGCGCCGGCGCAGCGCCACCCCCGCCTGACGGCGAGGGCTAGTCGGTGCAGGCAAGAAAGGGGGGCCGCATGCGTACCGCACTGGTTGTCCTGTGTGTTCTTCTGGCGGCAGGGCTGGGCGTTGGCGCTGAAGCCGCCCAGCAGAAACCCGCCGCGAAGCCCGCGCCGTCGGCGCCGGCCGCGCCTGCGCCCCCAGCCGCGCCTGCGCCAGCGCCCCCGGCCGCACCTGCGCCCCCGGCCGCGCCTGCGCCCCCGGCCGCGCCTGCGCCCGCGCCCCCGGGGGAGCGCGAGCCGTTCGTCGAGCCGCAGACCGGCCTCATTTTTCCCCTGGCGCTGGGGCCCATGACCCTGGGGCCGACGCACAAGTACGACCAGCCCGGGCTGGGCGTGTCCGTCCGCTACGAGGCGCGCGAGCCGGTTTACGTCAGGGCCGACGTCTACATCTTTGATTTGGGCCGGAACGATATCGGCCACGGGGCCAAGTCCGAGGCCGTCAAGGCCGCCTTCGACGGGGCCAGAGCCGACATCGTGAACATGGAGAAGGCCGGCCACTACCGCGACGTCAAGCCACAGCAGCAGAAGCCTGTTTCGCTGACTGTGGGCGGCAAGCCCCTGCCCATGCTGGCGGCGACGTACGAGTTCGTCATCCTGCCCGGGCCGGGCGCGTCGGGCGGGGAAATCGGGGCCGTCTCGCACCTGCTCGTCACGGGCTACATGGGCAAGTTCCTCAAGGTGCGGTTCACCTACCCGAAGACGGCGAAGGACAAGTGCGCCGAGATGCTCAAGGGGTTCCTGGCGGCCCTGGGCGGCGTGCTGAAGTAGCACGGCATCGCGGCGGCGGGCCTCCCGCCCTGCCGCGCCCAGGCGTCGCCGGCAGGTCACTCCCGGACGACCAACTGCGGCGCCGCCATCAGGCCGCATGGCACGAGTTGATATCCCTCGAACCATCGCTCGCCGGCGGCGACGAACTCGCCCGGGCCGGTCCATCGCGGCCACTTCTCGGCCAGGTGCAGGGGGCCGTGCGAGTTCCGCCTGTGGCCGAGGACCTCAATCGCCAGTTCGACCGGCCCCGAGGGGGGCAGGAAATCGGTGATGTCCGCCTCGTACGGTTCCCAGGCGATGATGCCTGCCGGCCACCCGCCCGCCATCACGCGCACCGCCGCGCCGCGGAACTCGCCCAGGCGCACCACCAGCCGCTGCCCCCTCGCCAGGCGCGGCTCGATTGTCTGCCGATACGAGACGGAGCCGCCGTAGAAGGCGAGGCCCTGCTCGCACCAGTCGCCCAGCGCAAGCGACGCCGGCGCGGCCGTGACCGCAACGCTTGTGCCCTCGACGGCCGCGCCGAAGTGGCCCAGCAGGTAGATAATCTCCAGCCCGCTGTGCGTGCAGTCGTAATCGCACTTGAGCGTAATTTCGTTCTCACCCGCGCGCAAGAGGGCCGGGTCTATCGGCAGCCGGCGGAGCGATTTATCGACCCACCAGCCGGCGTCGGCATCGGCGCTTAACGGGTCGCCGTTGACGGCCGCGCGGAAAAGTTCCGGCCGCTCCAGGGCAAGGAAGAGGTCGCCGCTCGGCCGCGCCCGCACCTGGAACGTGTACGCGAGCGTGACGGCCGCGCGCCTGGGGTTCTTCGGCTTTTTTTGTGCCCAGGGCTGGACCATGGCCCCCCCGCGATGGGCGGCGCCGAGAACGTCGCGCACGGCGCGGTCCGCGCGAAGGATTTCTTCGGGTCCCTGCCAGTCGCCGCCGCCGATGCGGTATCGCGGCCGGTCGAGCACAAGGCAGTTGCACTCCGAGAGCGTGATGTCCCAGCGCGGCGGGGCGAGCGGCTCGGAGCGCACGTCTCGCCGCGGCTGGGGGCGCGGCGCCGCGGGCGGGCCGGACTTCTTCGGGATGATAAAGAGGCGGCTCGCCAGTCGCGGCAGCGAGGTGCGGATTTCCCAGCCGCCATCTCGCGGCGCAGCGTCGGCGGCATACACCTGGCCGCGCACGGGGTCGAGTTCAACCGGCCCGCCCTTGCATCCGGCGAAGCCGCGGATGCGCACGAGCGGGTAGGCCAGCCGCCGGTCGCGGGCGAGAACGTCGTCTGCGCCGCCCGTTCGCGGCAGGTGGCTTGTGTTGGCCACGAAGAGGTAGAAGGCGTCGCGGTCTTCGCGCAGGAGGTAGATGGCCGCGGCCGCAGGCTGGCCGGCGGCGTCGGTGATGCTGAGGCGCCGC
Organism: Planctomycetota bacterium; assembly: GCA_016872895.1. Lineage (GTDB taxonomy): Bacteria > Planctomycetota > Phycisphaerae > FEN-1346 > FEN-1346 > VGYT01. The sequence continues at coordinate 168 of VGYT01000111.1, read as the reverse complement.
GCAGCCGGGGCGACGGCGTCGGCCATCTCCTTTCCGCCGACGGGGGCCCGCGGGCATCGCGCAGCCAGGTCGGCGGCGGCCGGCGAGGGCAGGGCGTCCACGTGCCCGGCCGCGCCGCCCGCGAAGACCACCGTGCCGCCCGCCGCCGCGAACTCCTCGAGCAGCGCA
>VGYT01000110.1 GCA_016872895.1 Planctomycetota bacterium | reverse complement strand
GGACATTCCTAGCGGGGCTTATACCCTGACGCCCGCCAAGACCGACGACGTGGCCGAGATCACCGCCTATGATGCGTCGCTCGTGCTCCGGGCTGCCGTCGGGCTTATCACCCTGACTCCCGACCAAGTGCTGGCGGCCGATGTGAACCGCAACGGAATGGTCACGTCAATGGACGCGTTCTACATTCTCCAGAAGTCCGTCGAACTCATCGACGTTCCGTTCCCCGGCGCAGGCCGGGTCTGGCTCTTTAAGCCCGAAAATCGGCCCTACAGCCTTCTGGTCGCCGACCAGACCGGCCAGAACTTTACCGCCATCCTCATTGGCGACGTTTCCGGCAACTGGACGCATCCTGGCGGCGGACAGGGCGGCGTCATCCCCCTGAACAGCCCATCCGCCGCCCTCTTGCTGCCAACTGTGGAGAGCCACAACGCTGAACAGGTCGTGCTGCCTCTGAGTATCACCTTCGCCGGCGTCGAGGTTTATTCGGCGGACATCATCATCAGTTACGATGTGTCGGCGCTTGCCCTGGAGTCTGTGGCGCCGGGAGCGGTCGCCGCCGGCTGCGGTTATGCGTTCAACACGAGCCAGCCGGGGGTCATCCGGGCGGGCTTCGCCTCCTCCCAGCCGCTGGCCGCCGGCGGCACACTGATGGAACTGACGTTTGACGTAGTCGGAACGCTCCAGGCGCCCGCCCCGGTCTCTTTCGTGGTCGCCGAGTTGAACGAAGGCCAGATCGAGGCGTCGGCCCACGACGGTTCCGTCCGCGATACCATCGCCCCCTCGGTGGATGCCGTCGAGTTAAACCAGCGGGCAGGGCGCGGCGTGGGCGCCGTTGACCCTAGCGGCCTCGGAGTCCGCACCATAACACTGAACTTCTCCGAGCGGGTCAACTTTTCCCCGGATGCCGTGCTGGTACAGAAGGTCGCCTTCCCCGGCGGCGTGGAGACGCTCGGCGAGGCGCTTGAGCCGCTGGCGGTGAGCGGCTTCAACACGAGCGCCATGCAGATCACGCTGGCGCCCGGTGCGGCCGTGGACACGTGGGTCAAGGTGACGCTCGACACGGCACTGCTGGCGGACCCCGCCGGCAACCGCCTGGCTGGCGGCGCGATCGGCCCGGCCGCTGCGTTCTACGTGGGCAGCCTGCGCGGCGACTTCGACGGAGACCTTGCAATCGGGCCCGACGACCGCCAAGGGTTCAGGAACGCCTGGCTTGCCGGAAGCCCCGACGCCGATTTCCGCGGCGTCGGCTTCGGCCCGCGGCCGCCCGACGGGCGGATCACCCTGGCAGATATCGACGGATTCACGAGCGTATATCAGGCTGGCCTTGCCTTGGGCCGGCACCTCGACCCGCTGCCGACCTCCGGCGGCGGGCTGGCATCCAACGTTGTCCCCCTGCCGGCGCTCGCCATGCCTGATTCCGGCGTCGACGCTCTCGCACATGCGCGGGGGCTCCTGCCGCCGAGTGACCAACCGCCTCTCGTGCCGACGCGACAGCAGGCGTCGCCGTCAGGCGAGAGCCGCGAGGATGTCCGGGATGCGCTGCGGCTTCGCCGCCTGCGTCCCGCCGCCGCCCCGCCTAGCGCCCCTGCGGCCCTCATGCGGTTGCCGGATACGCTATCGTCCTCTATACCAATCATATCGTGATAGATAAAGTCTGTGCAAAGTCGGACGCGTTATGCGCGGAATGGTGATCGCGCCGGCGTTCTTCTCCGAAGCCTTGAAGAGGCAGCCGGCCGAACCGCCGCCTGCGCGCGACGCCGCGGAAGCCGCGCCGCGCGAGCCAGTCAAGGCGCCAGGCGACTTGCCAGCACAAGGCGGAAGGCGCCGGGGCCGCCGGCGGAGAGGTTCACCTGGAACTCGCGCTTGCCGGCGGGCGACTCGACCGTGACGGCGTACGTACCGCAGAAGCCGCGGAAGGCAAAGCGGCCCTGCGAGTCGGTGCGGCCGGCCGCCTGGGTCTTCCATGACTTGTTGATAAGTTCGTCAAGTTTGCGGTACGCCGCCTTGGCCTGAAGCGCCTCGTTCAGCAGGCCGCCGCGGTATACGTCCTCGCCCTTGACGGCCGTGCCGTCGGCCAGGTTCCACCAGGTGATGCCGGCCATGCGCGGAACGCTGAACCAGAGGCGGTAAAGGTTGGCGACCACTTCGGCCTGCTCCTCCTGGCCGTCGGGCGCGGAACGCTGGGGCACGGTTATCTCGGTGATGTAGAGCGGCTTGCCGAACTTTTCATATGTCGAATAGACGGCGTAAAGGTCCTGCGGCGGGTGGAGTTTGCCTTCAAGGAGCCGCTCGTACGCGCCCGCGCCGAAGAGGTGGAACTGGAAGCCCACGCCGTCCACGCGCAGGCCCTTGCCCAGGAGGCCCTGGATCTGCCGGTAGTACGCGGCCCCCTCGCCCCTGCCGCCGTGGGCGCCGCCCGTCGTCTCGTTGATCATCAGGATGTTGTCGGGGCGGAATCGGCGCGCGGCCTCGGCGTAACTCCACTCCAGGTAGCCTTCGGGCAGCGGCCCGCCCTTGTTGCCGTGGGCGAGGACCTCGTTGGTCACGTCCCAGATACGGATGCTCGCGGCATAGCGGTCGGCGACCTGGGCAAAGCGGCCGGCCATGAGTTCGTGCATCCGGGCCTCGTCATCCTTCGGCAGCCACGGCGGCAGCCACGAGTGCCAGATGAGCGGGTGGCCCTTCAGGGTGAGGCCGTGGCGGCGGCCGAACTCGACCACGAGGTCGGGCGGCGGGCGGCGGTAGATCGGCGGCGAGTCTTTCGTGAACCGCACCTGCCCCGGCTTCGGCTCAAGGTCCGACCAGTAGAACGGCACGGTTGCGAAGTTGAAGAGGTGCCCGAACGCCGCCTCGTACGCCGCGTTCTTCTCCGGCGTGTCGAACCCGCCCACCATGAACGCATTAGCGCCGAAGAGGAACTCGTGCGTTTTCTGGACGGCCGCGACGCGGGCATCGGCCACGGGCCGGTCCGCGGCATCGACCACCGTGACGGCGGCGTCGGCCTTGCGGCGGGCCTCGATGTTCTCATCTATTCTCTTCTGGAGCGCGGGATCGCTCCACCGCGCGCGGTACTCGGCGGACGGCTTGGCCGCACAGACCGCGGCCAGGAGCAGGACTAGCGCCGACCCCGCCAACCAACCGTCTGCGCGCGTCATGGAAACACCCCTTCCCGCTTCCTTCCACCGCCCAGTGCACGAACAGCCGCACACTACCCGCCCCCGGCGCAGCATGCAACATAATGCTTGCGGCGGCGGGTGAGGCGCTATATGAATCACTTGCGAGGCGGCGGCACTGCGCACCGCGTGCTGGGGGCGGGGTGCGCTGAACATTTGGCCGGCGAGTTCGCCCGCCGCGCCGAAGGAGACGCGATTATGCATGTATTGCGATATGCAGCCATCACTGCGGGCGCCCTTGCCGCCGCCGGCCTGGCAGCCTGGGCGGCGGAGTCGCGCGAGGCGCTCGTGGCGCGGCTGTGGCCGAAGGAGCGCATCGAGGCCGCCCTCGCGTCGGTCGAGGCGCAGAAGCAGGCGGGCCTGCTGACCGACGCCGCCTACGCCCGCCGCAAGGCCATGCTCCAGGACCGCCGGGCCGGCCGCTTTCAGCCCACGATGCTGGCCGTCGCGAGCCCGCCGCTGGACCTCATCCAGAACGGCGGCTTCGAGGAGGTGAACCGCAACTCCGCCCCGAACCGCTCGCGGTGGCTCTGGTGGGGCGGCTGGAGTTGGGGCGGCGAGTACGAGAACATGTGGGAAGAGCGCCCGGAGTTCGTGCACTCGGGCAAGTGGTCGGCCCGCATCGCGTGCAAGGGTCAGGCCGGGCGCATCGGCCTCAGCACGCCGCCCCTGCCCATCGTGCCGGGCGCCACGGAGTACGTCTTTACCGTGTGGGCGATGGGCGAGGGCGAGAACATGCTGTTCCTGAACTTCGAGAGCGGCGCCCGCGGCACGCTGCGGCAGAAGGTCCCGGCGGAGTGGACGCAGGTGACCCTGAAGGGCGCGCCCGACGCCGGCGCCCAGCAGTTTACCTTTTATATATACGTCATCGGCAAGGGCACGATCTGGCTGGACGATGCGAAGATGACGCCGGTGGGGGCGACAATAGAAGATTAGTCATTCGTCAAGGAATCCGGCGATGAAGCGCGCTTGCACGCTGCTGCTCCTGCTGGCCGCCTGCCCTTCCGTCCGCGCCGCGGACGTGGAGATTTACGTCACCGACTACCTCGCGGGCCAGGACGTCGACGTGAAGCCGCTGGGCGGCACGCCGTCATCCACGGCCCGCATCTTCGCCGCGCCGGGCGAGTACGAGCCGTTCTCGTTCGCCGTGCGGCCGAAGGAGCGCCTGCCGCAGACGTTCATCACGGCCGGCGACCTGAAGGGCGACGCCGGGACGATCCCGGCCTCGGCCGTGCGCATCGCGTCGGCCGAGGAGTTCCAGGGCAAAGGGCAGCAAGTGCTCGTCGACGTCGGCCGCCCGTGGGACATGCCCGCCTGGAGCAAGGAGCAGTTCTGGGTCACCGTGAAGGCGCCCGAGGGCGCCCGGCCGGGCACGTATCGCGGCGCTGTCAGCGTGACGAGCGAAGGCCGGGCGGTCGCGCGGCTGGACGTGGAACTGGAGGTGCTGCCGGTGCGGCTCCAGGAGCCGCCCTTCGCGCTGGGCTACAACTACTCCAGCCCGAAGGACCCCGATCGCCTGGCGAGGGAACTGGCCGACATGCGCGAGCACGGCATGACCGTGGTGGCCCCGCTTTATGACTTCCACCTGCCCATCCACGACGACGACACGAGCGACCTGGGGTCGTTCATCGAGGCATACAAGAAGGCGGGCTACCGCCAGCCCCTCTACTTCGCCACGCCGATGAACCTGACCATATCGGGCCTGACCGGCTACGGGCCGGTGGACTCGAAGCGCTTCCAGCAGAAATACATCGAGGTCATGCGAAAACTGTGGGCCGAGGCACGGGGGCACGGCGTCCCGGTCTTCTTCTCGATCGGCGATGAATTCACGAACAAGGGCATAAAGGGCGTGGAGTACGCGGGGAAACTCGCCCGCCTGACGTACGAGGAACTCCCCGAGATACCCGTTACCAGCGACATCAATGGATATAAGGAACTCATGGCCATGGCACCGTACCTGAACGTGGCCGCGTTCAACAACGGGTGGGACGGCATCGACCGCCACAACGAGGGGCGGCGCCTCATCAACCGCGCGGTCATCGAGGAGGTGCGGCAGGCCGGGGCCGTCCCGTGGCTGGTGAACGCCGGCGCCGGCCGGTTCCCGTTCGGCCTGTTCTTCTGGAAGATGGCCAAGCACGGGGTCCGCGGCAAGGTGGAGTGGTACTACTGCCTCGGAAAAAGCGAACGCGGGTCGCTCGTGCGGATCGAGGGCGGCCGCATCCACCCGACGGTGGAGTACGAACGCAGCCGCGAGGGGATCGACGATTTGAAATACGTCTGCACGCTGGAGAGCACCGTGGCGCGGGCCCGGGCCGCCGGCAAGGCCGCGCCGCAGGTCCAGGCCGCCGAGGCGCTCCTTAAGAGGATCGCCGACTCGATAATCGACGACTGGACGGCCTACGCTCAAGGGGGCGAGCGGTTCCCCGCCGACGGCCTCGACGCCATGGACCCCGCTAGGGCCGCCGACATCGGCCGATTCAACTCCGTCCGCCGGGCGCTGGCCGAGGCCATCATCGCCGTCGAAAAGGCCATGTAGGCCGCGCTGCCCGACGACGGGGCAAGCACGTGGCCATGGCGCGCTGGGGGGATTACAGTTTCATCACGCGGCTGGGTTCGCGGCCGAAGCCGGTGACGCGCAGGGCGTCGGGGGCGGCCTCGACCAGCGCGTAGGCCGTGTCGGGCGTGTCAACCATGCCCTTGAGGTTCAGGAAGTGCGCGGCGCCCTTTGCCGCGTAGCCGCCGTCGTGGTTGTGGCCGCAGATGTATGCGGCAAGGCCCTTCGAGGATTCCAGGACGCGTAGCACATCGGCATCATTCCACAGATTGTGTGCGGCGGGCGGGTGGACGGGGTAGTGGCCGAAGACGATGCTGCGCTGGCCCGCAGCGTCGGCCTTTGCAAGCGCCTCCCTCAGCCACGCGAGTTGCTCCGGGCCGACGCCGCCGCCGTACTCCTGCGCGTTCCTGGCTCCCCTGGCCTTCAGGTCGGCGAGCATACGGTCTGAGGCCAGGCGCTGCGGCGTTCCAGGCGCGTGGGCATATGTGCTTAAGTCCGCGCCGCTGAGAACGATGAACCGCCAGCCCGTGCGGGCGAAATCGTACCAGCCGCGCCCCCCGCCCAACTTGTCGAGGCCCAGTTTCGCAAGCACCCGCCCCTTGCTCGCGGCATCGACCGAGAAATCGTGGTTCCCCAGAACGTGGTAATGCGGCATGGCGAGTTTGTCGTAAATGGGCAGGACGGCGTCGAAACTCTCAAAGCCGTTGTCGATAAGATCGCCCAGGTGGATGACGAAGTCGGGCTTCAGTTCGTTCAGCCGCGCGACCGCTTCGCGCAGTTTGGCGAGCGACTCGCGGTAGAAGCGTTTGCCCTTCGTCTCGGCATCGGCGTACTGCACGTCGGCGATTGCACCGAAGCGCAGGGCGGGCTTCGCCTCGCCGGGCGCTTCGGCAGCCCGGAGGCGCGCGGGGCCGGCCAGCGCGGCCGCGCCGCCGAAGGCAAGGATACGCAGGAACTCGCGTCGTTGCATGGCGGTAAACCTTTCCTCGTGAAAGCCGGGGCACGCCCCAGCCTACTTCCCGGTTTCGAGGTACTTCCTGAGCGCCTCGGCCACGTCGCGGCCGAACGCGCGGGCCGCATCGGCCGTCACGGGCGTCTTGTGGGCAAGGGCGTACGGGAACTCGATGGTCGTCGCGACCCGTACGCCCGGCAGCGTGCGCGCCCAGCGGCCGAAACTGACGAGCGGCCCCGTGCCGGTGTTCCACTTTGTGCCGAAGGGCACGTTGTCGCTCATGGCGTAGCGCAGGGGGCCCTTCTGCCCCTCTTCGAGAATCTTGCATAACTTGAGCGCCCGCTCCCAGAACTCCGGCTCCGGCCCGCCGACGAAATGTATGAAATCATCTTTAACGCTCGGACAATGCAGGTCGATGGCCGCGTCCAGCCGCCCGCGCGACCACTCCGGCAGGAACTTCTTGATCGCCGCCACGGTGGCGTGGATGGTGTCGTCGCCATAATCGCGGTTGTGGTCGCGGGGCTTGCGGTTCTTGCCCTGGTCGCCGTCCTCCACGCCGTCCTTATCGACGAAGGGCACGGCCGCGATGGCCGCGCGGCGGCGGAACCACTGCCCCGTTTCATCGTCGGCCAGGGCGGCCTCCAGGATGCCCTCCAGAACGAAACCGGCCGTGCTCTCGCAGGCGTGATGGCGGCAGGTGAAGGCAAGGCGGTAGTCGGCCTTTTCATCCATCCGACCGAGGTAAAGGACCTCGGCCTCGCGGCCCTTCGCCGTGCGGCATAGCGCGGCCGCCTTGAGTTCCGGCCGGCCCGCGTGCCGCGCCAGGAACGCCTTCAGGTCCGATTCCAGGTACGGAATCGAGAAGGCGAACCGCACGTCGGCGGCATCTGGTGCGAACGTATATACAAAGATCGGTCCGGGCGGCCTGGCGGGGGCCGAGGCGGCCGCGCTTTGACCAGCCCCCGCCGTGCGGCGAGGGTCAGGCATCGCAGGCGTCGCGCCCTGGGCAGGCCCCGGCGCCAGGCGCGGGTCGGCCGCGCGCACGGCGTCGGGGCCGAGCCATTTCCACGTCTTGCCGCCGTCCAGCGAGCAACACGGACCCATGCGCGTCAGCACGTCTCCCTGCATGAAGTGGAACGTGAGGGTGCGCCCGGCCGCGCCGCGGGCGCGGAAATGCCAGTAGAACCAGTGCCCCGCCGTGTCGCGCAGATCCTGCCGCAGGTAAACGCGGTCGCCCTCGATGCGGTCAACGATGATGTTGCCGCCGGGGAAGGCGCAGTCGATCTGCACGCCGGGCTGCTCGGCCTGCACCGTGCCGGGCGCAAGCAACGCGGCGAGTACTACTGTTACGGTGGCGGCGAGTTGGCGCATATGTTCATAGCCTCCCGCGGCCGTCGCCGTGCCGGCGACGGCTGAACGATGCTACGCCTGCTTAAGTTCGGCCAGTTTGGCTTCGACATCGCCGGAGCGCAGCAGGCCCTCGCCCACAAGAATGGCGTCGGCGCCGACGGCGAGGATGCAGCGGACGTCGGCGGCGGACTTTACGCCGCTCTCCGCCACCAGGACGCGCCCGGCCGCGAGCACCGCCGGGGCGAGGCGCTCCGTCGTGGCCAGGTCCACCTTGAACGTCGCGAGGTCGCGGTTGTTGACGCCCACGCAAGCGGCGCCGCAGGCGATGGCCCGCTCAAGTGCCGCCTCGCCGTGGGCCTCGGCCAGGACGTCCATGCCCAGGTCGGCGGCGAGGGCCGCCAAGTCGGTCATCTCGGCCTGCTCCAGGGCCTCGGCGACGAGAAGGACGGCGTCGGCCCCGGCGGCGCGGGCCTCGTACACCTGCGCCGGGGCGATAATGAAGTCCTTGCGCAGCACGGGCAACTCGGCGGCGGCCCGCACCTCGCGCAGGTGGTCGATGCTGCCGCCGAAGAATTCGCGGTCGGTCAGGCAACTGATGGCGTCGGCCCCGGCGGCGGCATAGCGGCGGGCAATGGCGGCCGCGTCGAACGGCTCGATGATGACGCCCGCCGAGGGCGAGCGGTGCTTCACCTCGGCGATGATGCGGATGGAGCCGGCTGTCGCCGGGGGGGCCAGCCCTGGCACCCCCTGCCCCTCTCCCGCCCCGCAGCGCGGATGGGCGGCGGGGGGGCCGATGCGCCGGTGCAGGGCCCGGGCGAAGCCGCGCGGCGACGGAGCATCGCTAGCGGCGGCGCGAAGGTCGGCCACGCGGGGGGCGAGGGCGGCCGCTTCGCGGCGTTTGACGGCCAGAATGTCGCCGAGTATCGAGGGCATCGCGCGGTGATCAAGTGACAGAGCGACAGAGAAAAGCCGGCGCAGGGAAACGACCCCGCGGACGTTTCTCGCTCCGTCACTCCGTCACTTTGCCACTCTGTCACTTCGCGGCAGGCGTGTCAACGTTTTTGCTTGAAGCGCGCGCGCGGGGTTCTTAGAATACGTCGCGGGCGCCGGAAATCCCCCCCGCACCAATCACCCGGGTACGATGAGGAGTAGCGGTTGCAGACACTGACCGTGGCGACCGGCTCGCGGGTCGAGATGATCGACATCACGCAGGAGGTTGCCGAGGCCATCCGCCGCGAGAACGTCTCGGAAGGGCTGGCGGTCGTCTTCGTGCCGCATACCACGGCCGCCGTCACCATCAACGAGAACGCCGACCCGGACGTCGTCCGCGACATCATCGCCGAGACCAACAAGATTGTGCCGTTCGAGGACCGCTACGCGCACAGCGAGGGGAACTCGGCGGCCCACATCAAGTCGTGCCTGGTCGGGCCGAGCCTGACGCTCATCGTCTCGGGCGGCAGGCCGGTGCTGGGCACGTGGCAGGCCATCTACTTCTGCGAGTTCGACGGGCCCCGGCGGCGGAAGGTGCTCGTGACGGCCAGGTGAAACGCGGAACGCGGAATGTGGAGCGAGCGAGGCAAACGCTTGGCCGCGACCCGACGGGGAGCGCGATAAAGTGCGGAATGCGGAGTGCGGAGTGCGGATTCACAGCCAAGGGCACGACCTGCCGCGGCACAACTGCGGCCTGTTCGGCGTGTGCGGGGCCGAGCGGGCGGCGGACCTGGCGCACCTGGGCCTCTACGCCCTCCAGCACCGCGGCCAGGAGAGCGCCGGCATCGCCGCAAGCGACGGCCGGCGCATCTCCTGCCACAAGGGCATGGGCCTGGTGTCAACCGTCTTTGCCGACAAGGCGGTCCTGAAGAGCCTGCCGGGACGCTGCGCCATCGGGCACAACCGGTACTCCACGACGGGGTCGTCGCGGCTGCTGAACGCCCAGCCGCTATGCGTGGAGTTCAAGTGCGGGCCGCTGGCGGCGGCGCACAACGGGAACCTCGTGAACGCGGCGGCGCTGAGGCGGGCGATGGAGCAGGACGGCTCCATCTTCCAGACCACGAGCGATTCGGAGATCGTGCTGCACCTGGTGGCCCGTGCGCCGGCGGGGCCGCTGCCCGACATGATCGCGCACGCCTTGTCGAAGGTGGCCGGGGCGTATTGCTTCCTGTTTCTTGCGCCGGATGAGTTGATCGCAGTGCGCGACTCGATGGGGTTCCGGCCGTTGTGCCTGGGTTCGCTCGGGGGCGCGACCGTGGTGGCGAGCGAGTCGTGCGCCCTTGACATCGTGGGTGCGGAGTACGTGCGGGGCATCGAGCCTGGGGAGATGCTGGTGCTCGGGGCCGGCGGGATGACGAGCCGCCGCCTGCCGGCGGCCCCGCGCCTGGCGATGTGCATCTTCGAGTATATCTACATTGCGCGGCCAGACAGCCGCATCTTCGGCACCATGGCCGACAAGGTCCGCCGCGCGTTCGGAAGGCGCCTGGCCGAGGAGCACCCCGCCGGGGCCGACATCGTCATCGGCGTGCCCGACTCGGCCAACACGGCCGCCCTGGGGTACTCCGAGGCCTCGGGCACCCGTTTCGAGATCGGCCTGATCCGCAGCCACTACGTGGGGCGCACGTTCATCGACCCGCACCAGAGCGAGCGCGACCTGAAGGTGCACCTGAAGTTCAACCCCGTGACGGGCGTCCTCAAGGGCCGGCGCGTGGTGGTGGTGGAGGACTCCATCGTGCGCGGGACGACGCTTAGGCAACTCGTGCGGCTCATCCGCCGCGCGGGCGCCGCCGAGGTGCACGTGCGCGTGGGCAGCCCGCCCATCCGGTTCCCGTGCTTCTACGGGGTGGACATGTCTACGCGGAAGGAACTGATCGCTTCGTCGCACACGGTGGACGAGGTGCGCGAGTTCATCGGCGCGAACTCCCTCGGCTACCTCCCGGTCGAGGGCATGCTCAGGACCGTGCCCGCCCCCGCCGACATGTGCACCGCGTGCTTCACGGGCGACTACCCGACCGCGGTGCCCGAGGACTTCCAGAAAGAGCGCTTCGATGCGCAGCACGCGGGGGTGCGCTAGATGCCGATGCCCGCGGTCCTGGCCCTGGAAGACGGAACGGCGTACGCGGGCACCGCCTTCGGCGCCATAGGCGAGGCCGCCGGCGAGGCCGTCTTCAACACATCCATGACGGGCTACCAGGAGATCATCACCGACCCGTCGTACCGCGGCCAGATAGTGGCCATGACGTACCCGCTCATCGGCAACTACGGCGTGAACGAGGAGGACATCGAGTCGCACCGGCCGTGGCTGGAGGGGTTGGTCGTCAAGGAACTCTCGCGCGTGACGAGCAACTGGCGTGCGCGGCGCAGCCTGGATGAGTACCTGCACGAGGCGGGCGTGCCGGGCATCCAGGGCATCGACACGCGGGCCCTGACGAAGCACATCCGCACCGCGGGGGCGATGCGGGCCGTCCTTTCAAGCACCGACGCGGACCCGAAGCGTGCTGCCGAGCGCGCGCGGGCCTCGCCCGGCCTCGTTGGCCGCGACCTTATACGTGAGGTCACCTGCGCCGAGCCGTGGGAGTGGCAGCCCGAGGGCGCCGCGGGACCCACCGTCGTGGTGCTGGACTACGGCGTCAAGTACGGCATCCTGCGGCGTCTGAAGGACCTCGGCTGCCGCGTGCGCCTGCTGCCGGCGAGCGCCACGGCCGACGACGTCGCGGCGGAGGGACCCGACGGCATCCTCCTCTCGAACGGCCCCGGCGACCCGGCGGCCGTGCCCTACGCCGTGGAGACCGTGCGGCAGTTGATTGAGAAGCCGCCAGCCGGGCGGCCCCTGCCCGTTTTCGGCATCTGCATGGGCCACCAGGTGCTGGGCCAGGCGATGGGCGGCAGGACGTTCAAACTCAAGTTCGGCCACCACGGGGCAAACCACCCCACGAAGGATCTGCACACGGGCAAGGTGGACATCACCGTGCAGAACCACGGGTTCTGCGTGGACATCGAGTCGCTGGCCGACCGCGACATGGAAGTAACTCATCTGAATCTGAACGACCAGACGCTGGAAGGGATGGAGCACCGGCGCCTGCCGGTCTTCTCGGTGCAGTTCCACCCGGAGGCGTCGCCCGGGCCGCACGATTCGCGGCACCTGTTCCGGCGGTTCCTGGACCTGATGCGGGGCTGCCATGCCCAGGCGTGACGACATCCGCAGGATCCTGGTCATCGGCTCGGGCCCGATCATCATCGGCCAGGCGTGCGAGTTCGACTACTCCGGCACGCAGGCGTGCAAGGCCCTCAAGGGCGAGGGGTACGAGGTCGTCCTCATCAACTCCAACCCGGCCACGATCATGACCGACCCGGCCGTGGGCGACCGCACGTACATCGAGCCCATCACGCCGGAGTTCGTGGAGGCGGTCATCCGCAAGGAGCGGCCTGACGCCCTGCTGCCCACCGTGGGCGGGCAGACGGCCCTCAACTGCGCCGAGGAACTCGCCCGGACGGGCGTGCTTGAGAAACTCGGCGTCGAGATGATCGGCGCCAAGCCCGAGGCCATCGAGAAGGCCGAGGACCGCAACCTCTTCAAGAAGTCGATGCAGAAAATCGGCTTGTCGGTGCCCGCCAGCCGCGTGGTCGCAAGCGTCCAGGAGGCCCTGGCGACCGTTGGCGAGGTCGGCCTGCCGGTCATCCTGCGCCCCAGTTTCACCCTGGGCGGTACGGGCGGGGGCGTGGCCTACAACGTGGAGGAACTGCTGGAACTGGCGAAACTGGCGCTCGATGCCAGCCCCATCCACCAGGTCCTGGTTGAGCAGTCCGTCCTGGGGTGGAAAGAGTTCGAACTGGAGGTCATGCGCGACCTCAGGGACAACGTGGTCATCATCTGCTCGATAGAGAATTTCGACCCGATGGGCGTGCACACGGGCGACTCAATCACCGTCGCGCCGGTGCAGACGCTCTCGGACCGCGAGTACCAAGAGATGCGCGACGCGGCCGTGGCCATCGTCCGCGAGATCGGCGTGGAGACGGGCGGGTCGAACATCCAGTTCGCCGTCCGCCCGCGCGACGGGCGGATGATGGTCATCGAGATGAACCCGCGCGTCAGCCGCTCGTCGGCCCTCGCGTCGAAGGCCACAGGGTTCCCTATCGCCAAGATTGCCGCGCGCCTGGCCGTCGGGTACACGCTGGACGAAATCCGCAACGACATCACCCGGCAGACCCCCGCGTGCTTCGAGCCGACCATAGATTACTGCGTGGTCAAGGTGCCGCGGTTCACGTTCGAGAAGTTCCCGCAGACGCAGGCGGTGCTGACGACGTCGATGCGGAGCGTGGGCGAGGCGATGGCCATCGGCCGCACGTTCAAGGAAGCGCTACAGAAGGCGCTGCGGAGCCTGGAGATCGGGCGGGCGGGCCTCGACAACGTGCCCATGCTGGCCAGCGACGACCACCTCCGCCGCGCGCTGGCCACGGCGGGGCCGGAGCGCGTCTTCCACATCAAGCAGGCGTACCAACTGGGCCTGACGACCGACGAAATATACGGGCTCTCGATGATCGACCCGTGGTTCCTGGACAACATCAAGCAACTGGTGGAGTTCGAATTCGCGCTGGTCGAGAAGCACCGTGACGCGGGCGGGCCGGACGCGCTGTCGCGCGAGGAACTGGCCGGCGCCAAGCAGCACGGTTTCAGCGACGTGCAACTTGCGCGGATGCTGGCGACCACCGAGAAGGCCGTGCGCGACCGCCGCCGGGCGCTGGGCGTGCGGCCGGTCTTCAAGTCCGTAGATACCTGTGCCGCCGAGTTCGAGGCGTTCACGCCCTATTACTATTCC
>VGYT01000109.1 GCA_016872895.1 Planctomycetota bacterium | reverse complement strand
TGGCCCTCTCGACCGGTCAGAAATGCACCACCATCCTGCCCATCCTCCTGATGAAAAGCGAGAACCCGCTGATGGTGGACCAGCCGGAAGACAACCTGGACAACCGGTTCATCTTCGACACGGTCGTGGGCAGCATCCAGAAAGTCAAGGCCCATCGGCAGTTGGTGCTGGTCACCCACAACCCGAACATTCCGGTGCTCGGCGAGGCCGAACGTGTCTTCGTCCTCACGTCAGACGGCACCCGTGCACGCAAGGCGAACGAAGGTTCGGTGGACGAATGCAGGACCGAAATCGTCACGCTCCTCGAAGGCGGTAAGGAAGCGTTCATTCGCCGCAAAGAGAGGTATAAGTACTAATGGACGCTCCCCAAGACCTGCTGGGCGTGCTCCGGCGGTTGCTGGAGAACCGGGAGTCGCTCGACGGCCAACAGCGGCTGGCGACGGCACGCGCCATCGCAGACTCGCTCCAAGGCGGCACCGAGTGTGACGGCACTGCCTTGGCGGCGCTGCGCCTTCTTGCCGAGGATGCCAAATGGGAGGTCCGCAAGGTCGTCGCCGACCTGCTGGCCTACCTCGAAGACGAGGCCTTCACGGTCCTGGCAGCCAGGCTTTCGCAAGATGTCAACTTCTTCGTCAAGAGGGCGGCCGAACGAAGCCTCGACCGGCGCCGCAAGATGAAGCGGGAGACCGGCAAGAAGGAACGGGCACTGAAGCAGTGCGGCGACCGGCTTGACCAGATGCGGCGTCGCTACGGGGACGCCGCCGCCAATGCGGCAGCCCAAGTCGGACAGCAGCAGGCGGAACTCCTGTTGGGCACCGTGGCCCACGACATTCGGAGCATCCTCACTCCCCTCAAGGCCAGCGCCGCCAGTCTGAGCCAGACGGTTGCCGAGGGGAACCACACCGACTCAGCCCAGAGGAAGGCCAAGGCAGTTCTGGACTCCGTGGACTTCATGGAACGGTGCGTCTCGGACATCGAGAGTTACTCGTCGCCGCTCCCGCCCGAACGCCATCCCGAGGACGTAGCCGACGTGCTGGCCGCGGCGCGCGACATGGCCGTGCGGAACCTCCAGGAACTCGGCTACGACATGAGCGCGGTTGTCCTCTCGATGGAGGTTCCCGACGGCGTTCGCGTCGGGATGGCCCGGCACCTCATCATCCTTGCCGTCGCCAACCTGGTGAGGAATGCCTACGAGTCGTTCATGACGGGGGCTGCGCAACTGCGCGCTGGCCATATTGCCGTAAGGGTGGAGTCCGAACCCGCCGAGGTTGGTATCACCATCCGCGACGACGGCATGGGGATGCAGGCCGAGGACCTGGCCGAACTGCGTCTGCTCTTGCCGGCGCGAAGGAACAAGACCAAGGCCCGAAGCACTGGGTTCGGGCTGCCCATCGCCAACCGCTACATCGCCGCCCACGGCGGCACGTTGATAATCAATAGCACAGAGGGCCAGGGAACCGTGGTGACCGTCACGTTGCCACGGCAACCGAACGGCTGGGAGGAGGCGCAGCAATGATGAGAACGCTGGTGGTCGAGGACGATGGTGAGATCATGAAATCCGTCGAGGACACGCTGCTCGGCCTGGGGCACAAGCACGACTGGGCCGACAACCTTCAGGACGCGAAGCAGCTGCTCGAGGCAAACCACTACGATTACGTGCTGCTGGACCTCCAGATACCCGCCCAGCCGAACCGGGGGTTCGCCAAGATTGAACACGGCCGCAGCCTCCTGGAGAGCATCCAGCACGTCAAGGGCAACGGCCGTCTGCCGATCATCATTATGACGGGGTACGGCAAGCAGTGCCTGGACCAGACGGTGGAACTTCTGGCCCTCGGCGCCACGCAGTTCATCTCGAAGCCTTTCCCGGAGACCGGTCGGACGCTGGCCCGCGTTATTCAGGACGTCTTGGCGGAGCACCGCCGCAGGTTTCCCGACGCGGCCGCTGCCGTGAACCAGCCACCGAAGGCGGCACCGTTCGGCGGCGGCCCCCTGGCGTTCTACCCGGACCACATTGAACTCTGCGGTGAGACCATCGTGGAGCGGACCCACCGCGGCCACGCCTGGGCGGTCCTGCACCTCCTACGGGAACGCAACTCCCGAAGCAACTACGTGCGGCTGAGCGGCGAGGCCCTGGCGAAAGCCGTGAACCGTGGCCTTGGCCAGAACGCCATCGCTCAGTGCGTGGCTGCACTGCGCGAGCGGATCACAACGACCGTGCGCGACCGCCTCAATCTGGCGTGCGGCAAGCACGACGTCATCGACAACCGCGGCGGCGGCTATCATCTGACGCCGAAGATCATCGTCGAGATCCATGACGGGGAGCAAGCGCCGCCGGCCGAAAATGTCACCGGTCATGTCACCGGTGACACAGGGGTGACAAAGCCGAATGCCGCCGCAAATGTCACCGGTGACATGAAAAATGTCACCCCTGGGGTTTCGCTGAACGAGCGGCAGAAATGGGTCTTGACCAGGCTGGCCAGCGACGCGAAAATCACCCGCCTGGATGTCGAGAAACAGTTCGACGTGGCAGCCAGGACGGTCAAACGCGACCTCAAGAACCTCTTGGGGCTTGGCCTCGTCGAATTCGCTGCGAAGCCGCGCCCCGGTCACTACAGGCTCGCGAAACGCTGAAATCAGGCCGATTTCATGGCAAACCGTGCGAAGAAGGCCGCATCGGTTTCGGCGGCTTCCAGCACCGCGGCGAGGAAGTCACGGGCCAATTGTTCAAACTTCTGCCAGACAAGCCGACCAGCCTTCAAAGATATCCCTTCGGCGAGAACGTCAACCCAGGCGGTGTCTTCCTGTCCGCTCTCTTCCAGGCGGAGACTCCAGGTCACTGCCCGGGCCGCAGCGCTGCCCTTGCGCAGCGCTTGACAAGCGCTCGATTTCGGTTAAGGTTAGTCGAGGGTTTGCAGGCAGGCGGGAGGCAGAGCCGCGACCGTAAGGGAGCGGCGCCGTCGGGGACAATCGCGGCGACTCCTGGCGGCTGTGCCTGCGGGGGGTCGGCTGGGGCCGGACCGGGGGAGCAGACGGTGAGGCCATGGTTCGCTCCATCGGTCCGGTTGTTCTGGCGGTTGCTCTGTTGGGCGGGGTCGGCTGGCTGGCGCCCGCGATTGCCCGCGGCCAATCGCTGAACGTCGAGGTCGTGGTCGAGCACGATCTCGCCGCGAGCGGCGAGATCGCGGCCGGCCTGGGCCGGTACCTGGCGGACATCTCCGCCCAGGGCTACAGCCCCATCCTGACGACCGGTTTCACGTCGGCCTCGGCGCCGGAAGACCTGCGAGCACACCTGGCCGCCCGCTACAATGCCCCGGACGGACTGGCGGGGGCGGTGTTCATCGGCCACCTGCCGGTTCAGACGGTTTACACTGCGGCCGGCGGCGGCATAAGCGGCGAGTTCCACCCGTGCGACCTCTACTTTACGGACCTTGACGGCTCGTGGACAAGTTCGGGCGCTCACGGAGTCCTTCCCGACACCCATACCGCCGGCAGCGGCGACGTCGGGCCAGAGATCTGGCTGGGCCGCCTCACAACGTGGAACCTCACGCTCCTTCATCCCGGCCGCACCGAGGCGAGCCTGCTCGCCGACTACTTCGCAAAGAACCACGACTACCGGACGGGCGCCCTGGCCACTCCGCGCACCGGTCTGGCCTACACCGACGACGACTGGGACCACACGGCCCGCGCGGCCGCGCTGGCCCTGGCGGTCGAGGGGGCGGTCAACGACGTGTGGAACGATCCGGCCACGCCGCAGGATGAGACGACCGCCGCAAACTACAAGTGGCGGCTCGCCAACGAGACGTACGAGCACGTCCTGCTGTCGGCCCACTCCTCCTCGCAGAGCCACTCGATGAGCGGGTCGGTGACAAACAGCGACCTGGCGGCGCTCGACCCCCAAGCACTCTTCTACCACCTCTTCGCCTGCTCCGCCGCCAGGTACACCGAGTTCGGCTACATCGCGGGTGAATACGTCTTCGGGGCCGGTGCGGGGCTCGTGGCGGTGGGGCCGGCCAAGACCGGCGGCATGATGTCCGACACGATGGACCACTACTTCGGGCCCCTGGGCGCCGGAGGCACCTTCGGCGACGCCATGCTGAACTGGTGGGGCACGGCCGTGGACCCCGGCGGCCACACCGACATCGAGCGGGCGTGGTACTACGGCATGGCGACCATCGGGGACCCGCTGCTCGTGACGCAGCCGTACATTCCCGAGCCGGCCACGCTGGCGCTGGCGGCGGTGGGCGGGCTGGGGGTCCTGCTGGGCCGCAATCGCAGGTAGGGCGCCGTGCCGCCCCGAGCCGGGGCGACGCCGGGTGGGGCCGCAGCAATGACGAAGGCCGAAACTCCAGTGACGATTGAATGACGAAACTCGAATGAGGAAACAAGCCGGGCACGGCGCCGGCGCCTCCGGCACACGCCGGCGGCCATTCGTCATTCGTCATTTGAATTTCGGCATGGTTCAAAGCCCCCGGCACCGCCGGGGGATGATCGGCCCGCACCATCCATCCCCACGCGGTGCGTGGGGCTTGTTTGAACCATGCCTGAATTTCAATCATCATTCGGGTTTCTTCATTCGGCTTCCGGCCGCCCCTGCCGGATTAAGCCTGTTTACAATCCCTGGCGCTATCCAGTTCTCCGCATACCTGTGGATAACTTTTTGACCGCGCCCGCGCGCCCCGAAAATGCCCATTTTGGCCCCTTCCGGAGGGGCAAAACGGCCCTGGCGCTAGCGCCAGAGGGGGTAGAGGGGCAAAATGTTAAGATAGGCAAGGCAAAATCGCGCGCTTTTTGAACGTTTTTGATCGATTTTGACCGGAACAGGGTCCGATTTTGCGTTTTTTGAGCGTTTTTGACGGCCTGCCATATTGGCAGTTATAGATACTTCTTTGTGGAAAACTTTTTCCGGGGCCGAGTTTGCTGCGGCACGGCCGGCTTGTCCGGCCGCGGCTGGGGGGCAAATCCAGGCATCCCGGCGCGGCCGGAGTGCCGCCGCAAGAATCTGGCGGCGGCAGTGCGGCGGCTGTATACTCCGCCCGGCTGGGCCAGGCAGCCGCCCCGCCCGAGGCGGACCGTGCCAGGGGGCGGCGCCCGCCTCCGCCTGCCGGCCGGCAAGCAGGACAAGGCGGGCGGAAACGTCCGGGCGGCAGGCGTGCCGCCGCCGCGGCCCCCGCCAAGGAACCTCCGCGAGGCCAAGACCATGAAATCGCCACTTCCGACCGCGCTGTGGACCGTCCTCATCCTGGCCGCCCTGGCGGCCGCCGCGGCCCCCGCCGCGCAGCCGAAGGAACCCGCCGACCCGTCAGTGCCCCGCGAGGTCACCGAGAAGGCGGGGTGGTACGAATTCAACTTTCCGCTGGACGACACGAACCTGGACGGCATCAACCTGGCGGGCCTGCTGGACCCGCCCGCCGGCAAGCACGGGTTCGTCACGGTCCGCCCTGACGGGCACTTCTACTTCCAGGACGGGGCGCGGGCGCGGTTCTTCGGCACGAACATCTGCGGCGCACGGGCTTTCCCCGACAAGGAGAAGGCGCCCCTGCTGGCTGCGAGGCTGGCCAAGTACGGCGTTAACCTCTTGCGCATCCACGCGGTTGATGCCGGGTGGGGCATCGGCCTCATAGACTACTCCAAGGGCGACACCCGCCACCTGAGCCAGGAGGCGCTCGACCGGCTGGACTTCTTCATGGAGGAACTGAAGAAGCGCGGCATATACGTTTACTTCGACCTGCTGGATTACCGGCGGTTCAAGGACGCCGACGGGGCGCGCGACGCCGGCAAGTTCGAGCACGGCTGGCAGAACTCGATAAAGGGCGCCACGATCTTCAACGACCGCCTTATCGAACTACAGAAGGAGTTCGCCACGAACTTCCTGACGCACCGCAGCGCCCTGTCGGGCCTGCGCTACTGCGACGACCCCGGCGTGGCCGTCGTGGAGATTACCAACGAGAACTCGGTCTTCTACTTCTCGAACACCGCGCTTACTTTGCCCTCGTACGTGGACGAGTTGCGCGAGCGGTGGAACAAGTGGCTCCTGGAAACCGTGGGCGACCGCCCGCGCCTGGCCCGCGCGTGGACCAACTCCGCCGGGCAGTGCGCCCTTGCGCCCGAGGAAGACCCCGCCAAGGGCACGGTGGTGCTCCCCCTGCGGCACCTCTACCAGGACCCGCAGAAGGCGCCCTGGGTGGGCGAACAGTGCCCCGCCCGCGTCAGTGCCATGGTCCGCTTCTTCTTCGACCTGGAGCGCCGCTACTACGGCGAGATACGCGGCCACGTGAAGGCGCTCGGCGTCAAGGCGCCCGTCACGGGGACGAACCAGACGTTCTGTCCCGCCAGCGTGTACGCCGACGCCGCGAACGACTTCATGGCCCGCAACAACTACTGGTGCCACCCGAACATGAACGCCAAGCCGTTCATTACGTTCCGCAACATCGGCGTGGTCAACTCGGACCTGGGCAAAACGATGAACCCGGTCACCGAGGTGGCATCGAGCACCGTGGCCGGCAAACCGATGATATCGCCGGAGTTCAACTGGCCGTGGCCGAGCGAGTACCGGGCCGAGTGCCTGCCCATGATGGCCGCCTACGCCTGCCTCCAGGAGTGGGACGGCCTCCTCTTTTTCGCCTACAGCCCGGAGGCGCGGGCGCTGGAGTTCTTCGGGAACCAGTCGGACCCGGTGCGGTGGGGGCAGTTCCCGGCGGCGGCGCTCATGTTCCACCGGGGCGACGTTGCGGCCGCGAAGAAGACGGTTATCGTCGGCTACCCGGAGGCCGAGGCGCTGACGGCCCGCCCCAGCCACGGTCGTGCGGCCGCGTCGCCTTTCCGTCACCTGACCTACATCTCGAAGGTCCGCAACGCCTTCTACAAAGACGCCTACGGAGGCCCGGAGACGGTCGTGCCCGGGGCCGGTTTCTCGGCGCCGCCGCAGAAACGCTACGAGAGCGACACAGGGGAACTCGTTCTGGACACGGAGAAGGGCCTGTTTACCGTCAACACGCCGCGAAGCAAGGCCGCCATCGGGGTCCTCGGCAAGGCGGGCAGGCTGGACCTGGGCGGCGCGGCCATCGAGTGCAAGACCGCCTTCGCCGCCGTGATGATGACATCGCTGGACGCGAGGCCCATCGGCCAGTCGAAGCGGCTGCTGGTCACGGCCGTGTCGCGCGCCGAGAACACGGGCCAGGCGTTCGCCCGCAACAAGAGCGCCATCGCCGAGCGCGGCCGCGAGCCGGTCCTCGTTGAGCCGGTCGAGTGCCGCATTGCACTGCCGATGCCTGCGGCCGCCGCCGTCTTTCCGCTCGACGAGACGGGCAAACGCCGCGCGCGGTTGCCGGCGCAAATGGAGGCGGGGGTCCTGCGGATAGACACGGCGGCGGCGTGCAGCCCGTGGCTGGAAATCGTCGCCGAGTAAGCGGGGCGGGCGGCGTCCTCAGCGGCGCTCGTAAACGCGCTTGCCGCCAAGCCACGTTTCCAGGACGCCGATGTCCTTGACCTCGTCCTCGCCGCAGGTGAGGATGTCCTTGTCGAGGATGACGAAGTCCGCCAGTTTGCCCGGCTCAAGCGACCCCTTCTCCTTTTCCTCGAACGAGAGGCAGGCGTTGTTGATGGTGTACAGGCGGATGGCCTCCTGGCGCGTTATCCGCTGCTCAGTGTGCAGGGGCTGGCCGGTCCACCTGGGTTGGCGGGCAAGCGTGGTCCACATCCCCAGGAAGGGGTTGTACGGATTGATGGACCGCAGGCTGCCGAGTTTCTGCATGTGGTCCGACCCGCCGCCCACCACCACGCCGCGGTCAAACAGCGTCCTGTAGGGCTGGAAGTAGGCGGTCCGCCGCTCGCCGAACTGCTTAAGGAGCGTCCCCCCGTCCAGGTAGAGCCAGGCGGGCTGCATGTCGGCCACGATGCCCATCGCGTGCATCTTGTGGATGGCCTCAACGCTGGTGAAGTTGGCGTGCGAGATGCAGGGCCTGAGGTCCCGCACGGGGAGGTCGCGGTTGACCGTCTCGTACGCGTCGATGAGTGCGTGCACCGCCCCGTCGCCCACCGTGTGGGCCGTGGGCTGGAGGCCGGCCGCCAGGATGATGCGGGCGATCTCGGCCAGGCGCTTCGGCTCCACAAAAAGCAGGCCCTTGTACTCAGGGTCGGTGATGGAGTAGATGTCGCTTACGCCCCACGGCTCGCGCATGTAGGCGCTGCCGGTCAGCATGCCGCCGTCAAGGTAGAACTTGATGCCCCGCAGCCAGAGCATGCCGTTGCGGCGGCGGAGGGGATGGCCTGCGGCCTTCAGCACTTCGGCCTGAATCTTTTCCATCGGCCACTGGGCGTCGATGTAGTAGGTGAGGAAGACGCGGCAGGTAAGTTCGCCCTTGTCCATGAGTTGCTTGTAGGTGGCGATGCGCTCGTCGCCTGCGCCGCGGTCGGTTACGCCCGTTATGCCGACTTCATTGTATGCGGCCATGAGGGCCTTCAGGCCCTGGTAACGGTCGGCGTCGGTGGGGGTGCGGGCGGGGGACTTGTGTTTGACGAATCGCGAGCAGTTGCGCAGGATGCCCGTCGGTTCGCCCGTCTTCGGGTCGCGTTCTATGTAGCCCGCCTGCCCGTCGGTTATCTTGAAGTCCTTGCCGATGCCGCTCAGTTCCAGCGCCAGCGAGTTCACGGCCGCATCCGGCCCCGTTCGGAAGAACACGGGGTTCCTGGGGGCCGCCTCGTCCAGTTCCTGGCGCGTGGGGAACCGCGGCTCGCGCAGCCGCGTGATGAACACCTGCTGGATGACTATCCACTGGCCGTCTTCCAGGGCGTCGGCGCGCGACTTGACGTAGGCCAGCACGTCGGCCACCGTCTGCATGTCCGGCACAGGGTGGTCGAACTCGTACATGGCGGCATCCGGCGGATGGGAATGCGAATCAATCAGGCCCGGCAGGACGGTCCGCCCCTCCAGGTTCACGCGCCGCGTGGCGGGCCCGGCCAGGAACAGGACCTCGGCGCTGGAGCCGACGGCCAGGATGCGGTCGCCCTTAACGGCCAGGCCCTCGGCCACCTGGAACCGCTCATCGACCGTCACGATCTTGCCGTTGTGCAGCACGAGGTCGGCCTGGGCGCCTGTGTCGGGCAGGGCGATGCTGGGCGGCGGGACAACGTCCGTCCGCGCCGCCGCAACGGCCAGCAACGGCAACGACACCAGAAGGCTGAGCATCGGCGCGCTCCGTACCGGCAGCGCGGGGGGATAACACCCCCGCGCTACGGCTTGTCGGCCGGCCAGTCGTCTGTGCGGAACGGCACGGCCGGCAGGTCCGCCTTGTTGTAGAGGCTGGAGTCGGGGTTGTCGGCCCAGGCGTAGCGGACGGCCACGGGCTCAGGCACGTCCTTGGCCGAGACGACGACCGTGTTGCCCTCGATCCTGGCGTCGGCCCAGGCGAACTTGCGGTCCTTGCCCGCGACGGCGAAGCCGGTGAGTTTGTCGCCCTTGGCCGCGAGGCCGCCGCCGATGTGCCTGAAGGCCAGGCGCACCTTGTCGCCCTCGACCTTCATCGACTCGTACATCGGGCCGGAATAGACCACGTCCTTGCCGTACGTGCCGGCCAGGGCGGCGAGGGCCAGGCGCCTGCCCACGTCCTGCTTGTTCTTCGGGTGGATATCGTTTGCCTCGCCTACGTCGATGATGCAGGCCATGCCGGTCCTGGGCAGGGCGAGGGTCATCGTCTGCGCCTCGCGGAGTGCGGCCCAGTTGCTCTCGGCCGGCTCGTCCTTGCGGGCCATGAAATTCGCCAGTTGGACAAAGAGGAACGCGAAATCGCCCTGACCCCAGTGGTTGCGCCAGTCCTGGATCATGGCGGGGAAGAGTTTGCGGTACTCGTACGGGCGTCCGGCGTTCGATTCGCCCTGGTACCAGATGGCGCCGCGGATGCCCAGCGGGATGAGCGGCGCAATCATGCCGTTATAGAGCGACGACGGCGCGTGAGGCGAGGTGCGCGGGTCGGCGGGGGGCTGGGGCTGCCTGGGCGGCTGTTTGCCCTCGGCCTTGGCCTTCGCCGCGGCGGCCTTCCAGTCGGCAATGCGCTTCTCCTTGTTCTTCTCCCAGTCGGCCAGGGCCTTCGGGTAGTTGGCCAGCGATTCCTGGAAGCGGTCGAGGATGGGCTTGAGGTCGGGGTTGGCCTCAAAGCCCTGCCGGCTGGTCCAGGCTTCTGCGGGGGTTCCGCCCCAGTTCGTGTGCACCAGGCCGACGGGCACGCCGAGGGCCTTGGCGAGTTCGCGTCCGAAGAAGTAGCCGACGGCCGAGAAGTCGCCCGCCGTCTCCGGCGAGCACTCGACCCACTGGCCCTTGACGTCCGCCGCCGGCTCTCCGGCCGTGACGTTGGCCACCTTGAACAGGCGTATCTTCGGGTACTTCGCGTCGGCGATTTCCTGCTGGCCGTTTATGGCGCCGCGCACGGCAAACGCCATGTTCGACTGGCCGGAGCAGATCCAGACTTCGCCGACGAGGATGTTCGCCAGTTTCAGCGTGTTCTTACCGGCTACAGAGAGTTCCTGCGGCTCGGCCGACGCCTTCATGGCCGCCAGCCGCACCTGCCACTTGCCGGCGGAGTCGGCTACGGCCTCGGCCTTCCGGCCGCCGAGCGTTACGGCGACCTTCTCGCCCGGGTCGGCCCAGCCCCAGATGGGCGCCTGGATGTCGGCCTGGAGGACCATGTTCTGGCCGATGACGGCCGGCAGGCGCACGTCGGCCTGCGACCCGGCGGCGAGGACCGCCGGCAGAATTGCCGCCAACAACAATCGGGCAACCGTTCTCATGCAGTGTCTCCTTGGCTTGGGGCAACGGGATTGCATTGGGCGGAGAGTATACACCTGCGCGCGGCCAATGCGAGCGTATTCAGCCGCTTGGGGGCTCAGCAGCGTGCAATCGAGCCGCGGGTGTAAGCCCCGGGGCGCCGGCGCGAGAAAGACAAGGAGAATGTTAAATATTGAATACTCAATATTGAACATTCAATATTTCACATTCAACATTCTCCTTGTCTTTTGCTCGGACCGCTACGCCATTCCGCCGATCATGCGGTCGATGGCCTCGCCGGCCGGGACCATCGGGAAGACGTTCTCCTCGCGGTCCACCATGAAGTCCAGGAACCACACGTGCGGGTCGGCAAAGGCTTTCTCCAGCGCCGGCCGCACCTGGTCCGTCTCCGTGATGCGCGCCCCCCTGGCGCCGTACGCCTCGGCCAGGCGGACGAAGTCGGGGTTGCCGTCCAGCGCCGAGCCGCTGTAGCGCCGCTTGTAGAAGAGTTCCTGCCACTGCCGCACCATGCCCAGGTACCCGTTGTCGATGATGCAGACCTTGACGGGCAGTTTGTTGTGCACGGCGGTGGCCAGTTCCTGGATGTTCATCTGGATGGAGCCGTCGCCGGCGATGTCGACGACGAGGGCATCGGGGCATCCGACCTGCGCCCCGATGGCCGCCGGGAACCCGTAGCCCATCGTTCCCAGGCCGCCGGAGGAGATGAAGTGCCGCGGGTATCGGTGGGTATACCACTGCGCGGCCCACATCTGGTTCTGGCCGACCTCTGTGCAGATGATGGCCTTGCCGCCCGAGACCTCGCAGATTTGCTGAATGACGTACTGCGGCTTCAGGCCGTTGGGCTTGTAGGCGAGGGGGTGCCTGGTCTTCCACTCGCCGATTTTGGCGAGCCACTCGCCGCGGTCTCGCGGCCGGACGTCCTGGAGGAGACCTTCCAGGATGGCGCGGGCATCGCCCACCACGGGGATGTCGACGCGGATGTTCTTGGAGATGCTCGACGGGTCGATGTCGATGTGGATTATCCTGGCGTGCGGGGCGAACTTCTTGACGTCGCCCGTGATGCGGTCGTCGAATCGCGCCCCGACGGCAATCAGCAGGTCCGACTCCTGGACCGCGTAGTTCGCGTACGCCGTGCCGTGCATGCCGAGCATCTTCAGGGCCAGCGGATGGTCTTCCGGGAACGCTCCCAGCCCCAGCAGCGTGGTGGTGACCGGGATGGCGGCCCTCGCGGCCAGTTCGCGCACCTGGTCCGCGGCGTCCGAGATGATGACTCCGCCGCCCACGTACAGCAGGGGCCGCTCGGCCGCGTTGATCGCCTCGGCCGCACGCTTCACCTGGCGCCGGTTGCCCTTTATGACGGGCTTGTAGCCGGCCAGGTCCACGCGGTCGGGGACGGGCGCATCGGTCTTCGCCACCGCAACGTCCACCGGAATATCCACCAGGACCGGCCCCGGCCGCCCGGTGCGGGCGATGTGGAACGCCGCACGAAGGCACTCGCCCAGTTTCTCCACGTCCCTTACCAGGTAGTTATGCTTGGTGATGGGGCGCGAGATGCCGGTGATGTCGGCCTCCTGGAAGGCGTCGTTGCCGATGAGGAACGTCTTGACCTGGCCCGTGATGGCTACCAGGGGCACGGAATCGAAGTTGGCCGTCGCCAGCGCGGTCACCAGGTTCGTGGCGCCCGGCCCGGAGGTGACCAGGCACACGCCGACCCTGCCGGTGGCGCGTGCGTAGCCGTCGGCGGCATGGCCGGCCCCCTGCTCGTGGCGCGCGAGGATGAATCGCGGCTGGGCGACATCGCCGAACGCATCCAGGATGGGCAGGACCACGCCGCCCGGGATTCCGAACACGACCTGGACGCCCTCGGCCTTCAGAACTTCCAGCAGGATGTGCGCACCGTTGCGCTCCGGCCGGGCAGCGGGCTGCTGCTGAGAGCTCTCGCGCTGCCCCTGCGCCGTCGATCGCTGCGGCTGAGACATGGGCACTCTTCCTTCCGCGGACGCCGCCGGTGGGGCGGACGCCCGGAACTGCGGGCCGGGACCTTGCCCCGGCCCTCCTGGTCGCGAGACCGGCGTGGTTTCGCGCCCCGGCCGCCGCCCGACGGGGGCGCCGACCGTGCACTTCGGCCGTCCCTCAAGGGAACCCTTTCGGCAAAAGAGGAAAGGCCGCCCCCGCCCCGGGGCGGGAGCGAAGGAAATATACACGCCGGGGGGGCGATTGTCCAGCACGAAACGCCGCCCGCCCGGCTTCTGCACCCATCGCAGCCGCTACTTGCCGAACGTCTTGTCCCGCTCGGCACAGTCGCGGTAGAAGACGAGCCAGCGGTCGCGTTTCTTCTGGTCGCTCCAGAACTGCTTCTGCTCAGCCAGCCAGGCGGCGGTTCCGATGCGTTTGCGGCGGCGCAGGTTCTCGAGCGACACGGCCCCCGTCCGCCAAACGGGGTCGTTGGCCCGCATTATCAACTTCGTGCAAGGCAGGTCGGGGCAGTCTGCGCAAGACTCGATCTTCCTCTCGCGGGTACAGTTGACGATATCGCAGGCCGCCGCGTACCTGGCGCCCTCGCATTGCCCGCACGGGCAGGGACACCCGTGGCAGTTGCCGTTGCGGTATCCGGGGCAGACCGCGCAGTAGATGCCGCAGGGCGGCGCCAGCAGTTTCTCCGCCGCAGCGCCCGTGGGGGCGGCTGCCTGTGCGTTCGGGGTCTGGCCGAGCGCCTGCGCGGCCACAAGGCCCGCTCCGGCCACCTCAAGAAAATCTCGTCGTTTCACGGGTACTCCTTTCTTCCCCCCTGCGGGTTCTCGGCGCCAATCTTGGGGACCGTGGGGTCGTAAAGACCGGCCCGGCCCCGGGGGCGCCCGGTCGGCCGCGGGTCACGAGGGCGGCTGCCCGGCGGCCGGGCGCAGCGGCCTCGCCTTGCCCGAAAGCATTCTCAGGCGGACGCCCTCGAAGGTTGCGGTCGAGTTGAACACGCCCAGCCCCAGGGCCTTCGGGTCGGGCATCTTCCACACGGTTCCTGGAGACAGCAGTGACTGCCGGCCCTGCCAGCGGAGGAAGATGACGCCGTCCAAGTCCACTACGATTTCCGCCTGGGTTCCCTTCAGGGCGACCGTGATGTCCAGG
>VGYT01000108.1 GCA_016872895.1 Planctomycetota bacterium | reverse complement strand
CCTGGTGGACGCCAAACTGCCGGATTCCACGTACCCGTTCCGCGACCTTTCGGGGGCGGGCGTCGCGCTGAAACTGGCCTGGGCCGTCGGGCAGCGCCTGTCGCAGCGCGACCGCGTGAGCGAACCGTTCCGCGAGTTCCTCATCTCCGCCACCGGCCTTGCGGCCCTCGGCACAATCGCCGACGTCGTGCCGCTGGTGGGCGAGAACCACGTGCTCGCGAGTTTCGGACTGCGGGCGCTGGCCGGGTCACGACTGCCGGGCATCATGGCCCTGATTGAAGTGGCCGGCCTGGGCCGCCGCGCGCTTGAGGCCGACCACGTGGGCTTCATGCTCGGGCCGCGCCTGAACGCCGCCGGGCGCCTGGGCCACGCGCGCGAGGCCGTGGAACTTCTTACGACCGCCGGCCCCGAGGCCGCCCGCACAATCGCACGCGAACTCGACCGCCGCAATCGCCAGCGCCAGGAGGTCGAGCGCAGCATACTGGAAGAGGCCGAGGCCCAGGCGGCCGCCCGGTTCTCGCCCGACCGCGACGCCGCCATCGTCCTTTCGGCCCCCGGCTGGCACACCGGCGTCATCGGCATCGTTGCGTCGCGGCTGGTGGAGCGGCACTGGCGGCCGACGCTCCTTATCGGCATCGCCGAGAACGGTCACGCGCAGGGCTCGGGACGCAGCATCGCGGGGTTTCACATGTACCAGGCCCTCGCGGCGTGCCAGGAGCACCTGACAAACTACGGCGGCCACGCGATGGCCGCCGGCATCCGCCTGAGCGAGGCCGCCGTGCCAGCCTTCCGCCAGGCGTTCCTGGCACACGCCGGCAAGATGCTCGGCCCGGACGACCTGACGGCGCGACTGACGGCCGACGCCGAGGCGACGCTGGCCGAGGTGGACCTTGCGGCCGCACGCCTCCTGGATCGCATGGGACCGTTCGGCTCGGGGAACCCGCGGCCGGTGTTCGCGGCGCGCCAGGTGCGGCTGGCGTCGCCGCCGCGCCGCATCGGCACACGCGGAGAACACCTGGAGATGCGCCTGACGGAAGGCGGCTGCTGCCGCCGCGCGGTCGGCTGGAACCTCGGCCCGGCCGCCGACGCCCTCGCCCGCGCAATGTCCTGCGGCGCGGCCTTCACCTGCCGCGTGTCAACCTTCTCCGGCCGGCCCGAAGTGGAACTTCACGTGAAAGACCTGTGGGTGGGCCGCTACGGCGACGCGATCGCGGGGAAGGAGTTTGCGTAGTCTCCGATGCAGTCGCGCGTTAACGGCAAGGAGAATATTGAATGTGAAATATTCAATATTGAATACTCAATGCTCAACATTCTCCTTGCCGTTTCGCAATACCCCGTGCGCGGTGACCCCGGCCCCCACCTGCACGCAACTCCGCACTCACGCCTTCTTCGCCGGAGCGGGCGCGGGCGCAGGGGGCGCCGGCGGCGGCTCGGCAGCCTCGTCGATGAGTTCAATGGCCGTGAAGCGGCAGAGGCGGCGCAGGTCGTCCCGCAGGTCGCCGTAGCACGTCTGCCGGTGCAGGCCGTGCGACCAGTTCTGCCAGAGTTTCTCAAGGCAGCCGTCAACCTTGACGGTTATCTTGGTGCGGCAGCCGCGAGGAACGTCGGGCGTGTCGATGATGGTGCCCGTGAAGAAAATGATGCGGGCGGTGTCAATAAGTTCCGCCTGGGTGACGCGCTGACCGATGCGCATGAAGACCTGCGGCACGGCCCCCTCCTGGCGCTCCATGACGCACCGTAGCCGGTACGGCGCGAAGGGCTTGTCCGGCCCGTCCATGCCCGGGGTGCCCATGCAGTGGGCCAGGATGATGCCGCCGGCCGCGGCGTCCACAGTGGGATCGCTGACGAAGGAAGGTTTGCCGCAGAGGCCCTGGAGCATCACGTGCGTCATGCACGACCGCAGGTCCGACTCGCACACGCCGCCCAGGCCCATGCTGTTCATGCGCGAGTGGCTGATGCAGGGATACGCGGGCAGTTGCCGCCACATGCTGCCGTAGCAATCGACGGTGATGACGGTGGCGCCCTCCTCGTTCACGATCTTTTCGAGGGCCAGCGCAAGTTTGCAGGATTTGTAGATTTCATCGCGCGACGGCTCCACCACCTTCTGGGCGCCGCTTATCCAGCGCCGCGTCTCCGCCTCGGCGTCGGCGTCGGGCACGGCGTTGTAGCCCGCCAGCACGCGCTCCCTGCTCACCTGGACGATCTGCGTGCCGAACTTCTGCTTGACGGCGGCCGCGAAAGCGTCGAAGTTGCGCGTCGTAACGTTCAGAATCTTGGCCTCGCGCAGATGATGGATGGCGCGGAACGGGCGGACGGCAACGGCCAACTGGGCCATGTCGCCCGTAAGCATGCATTCCAGGAGCGCCCCTTCCTTCTGCTTCCGCATGGCGCCGTAGCCGGTCCACTCGTGGCCGGAGTACGGCGCGGCAAAGAGCACGGTGGGCTTGCCGGCGGCCAGGGCCTCCTTGAGCATGGGCACGATGCCCATCGACAGGTGGATAATGAGCACGCCGTCGGCCGCCGCAAGTTTGTCCTTCAGGGCGGTCACCTGCTCCGGCGCAGTGATGAGGTCGTTCGTCACGAACTCGACGTCGCGAAACTCGTTCTGCATGCGGGCGAACTGGGCCTCGTACCTCCCCATCTCCTCCTTGAGGTCCATCGTCGGCAGCGGCCAGTGCGCCTTGGGCTTGCCCATGTACAGTTTGGCCACGCGCACCTTCGACGTGCGGCACCCCGGGCTGATAAGCGCCGGGCCGGCGGAGCGGGCGGCGGGCCCACCGCAGCCCGCGGCCAGGTACATCGCGCCCCCCGCCGCCGCCACCTTCAGCAAATCCCTGCGAGTCGGTTCCCATGACATGGCAATCTCCTCTCTGAGGTTCCCTTGACCACGACCGTCGCCGTACCGGCGACGGCTTAACGCGATGACCGCCGCCGTACCGGCGACGGCTTAACGTTCCGCGAAGCGCGGCGGGGCTACTCGTCTTTCTCCTGGCCCTTGCTGGGCGGTTTCTTCGCGGCCGCCCTGGCCGCGCCCGACGTGTCGCGCCACTGGAGCAGAAATCCCGTCGCGGCCACGATGGCCACAAGGATCGCCAGCATCGCGGGCCGGTCTTCCATCATCCCGACGACCCGCCCGCCGAACGAGGGTGCAAGCAGCGACAGCCTCAGCACCGCCTCCACCAGCGCCGCAGCGCCGATGACGGCCGTTACCATTATAATCAGCGGCCGCATCAGGAAGATCGTCAGGACGAAGCCGCCGACGGAGGCCACCGCCGCCAGGACGACCGCAAGAACAGGGTCCGTCGCTCGTGCCGCCAGTGCCAGGAAGGCGGCACCGCCGAAGAGTCCCCCGCCCAGCAGGCCCCACCCCGCGCGGTGCAGCGGCCACGCCAGCAGGCCCAGCACAAGCGCCCCGGCAATCATCCCGAACATGGCGTTCCAGCCCAGCCCCGCCGCGGCCACGCCCCCAAGGGCAGCGCCCAAGAACGCGAAGACGACGCTCACGAGCCACTTGTACAGTCTGAAGCCGTAGAGGAGAAACACCAGGCCGAGCGGCGCGAGGAGCAGGCCGGCCTCCAGCGGATGGATGGCGTAGAACTGGTCCCAGGCGCTGTCCAGGAGCGACTGAAACGTGGGCAGGTCCATCGGCGCCGCATGGGCTGCGCCCGCTGCCGGCATCAGGATCGCCTCCTCCTGCTCTTCTGCGCCTCACGTGCAACGGCCCGGCCGGGCGGGCCGTGATTAGGGTTGCCCGAAGTCGGCGGGCGCATCCGCCCCTTCCCGCCACTCGGCCCGCCGCCGCGCAAGGGCAGCCTGCGCCACCATCCCGATGACCACCAGGCACAGCCACAGGGCGCTCAGGGTAAGCGGGTAGGCGGCACTGACTGGCAACTGTCCTTCGCCGCGGTAACGTGTGGCAAGCGAAGCCACCCCCCCCGCCAGCAGGGCCGCACCCTGGGCGGTCGTGATCAGGCGCTCGCTGAAGGCGAACCGCACGATGGCCACGGTCGCGCCGGCCAGAATGCCCGTCAGCGCCGCAGCCAGCACAGGGTCGCACACAAGGTTCGGGCCGCTTACCTGGATGGCGTAACTGCGGTTCGACTGGTTCACGGCCAGGTACGAGGCGAACCCTCGCGGGCCGACCGCCAGCGCCGCCAGCGTGGCCAGCACTCCGGCCAGCACCAGGGCCGACAGCACCGCGTGGCAGACGTTCCGGAAGAACGCCGTCAGGCCGCCCAACGCCAGGCCGCCCAGGATGACCACCGCAGGCTGCCACAGAGGCAGCCACGGGCACGCCACCAGGCCCGCCATGCAGCCCATGACGGTCATGCTCAGCACGTCGAAGAGGCGCGGCTGCACCGTGCCCAGCACCAGGTACGCCGCGCCCGCCAGCACCAGGGCGATGCCGCCCCAGATGGGAATGATGAGGTGCAGTTCGCCGGTCGCGGCAGCCAGCATGTTCGCGTGCCCCTGGGCAAGCACAACACCGGCGGTGAGTATAACACAGCCGGCCCGCTCCGCGTCAAGAATTGCGCGGGCGGCGCTTTCTTGACAGGCGCACGGCCGCCGCTAGAATATGTGCTTCGCGTGCCGCCCGCGCATGCGCAACAGGAACTCCGCAGGAGAACAGCGATGGCGAAGCAGCAGGTCGGACTGGTCGGGCTGGACGTCATGGGACGCAGCCTTGCACTGAACATCGAGAGCAAGGGCTTTAGCGCGGCCGTTTACAATCGGACCACCGCCAAGATGGAGGATTTCATCAAGGGGCCGGCCGCCGGCAAGCGCATCGTCGGCTGCGCAAGCGTGCAGGAACTGTGCGGCAACCTGGAAACGCCCCGCCGCATCATCCTCATGGTCAAGGCCGGAGCGCCCGTGGACGACATGATCGCCCAGTTCCGCCCCTGCCTTGAACCGGGCGACCTCCTGATCGACGGCGGCAACTCGTTCTTCCTCGACACGGAGCGCCGGGCCGCCGACCTCGCCGCCAGCGGCATCCTGTACATCGGCACCGGCATCAGCGGCGGCGAGGAAGGGGCGCTGAAGGGCCCCTGCATCATGCCCGGCGGCGCGCCGGAGGCATACGCCCTCGTCAGGCCCGTCCTGGAGAAGATCGCCGCGCAGGTGGACGGCCCCTGCTGCACGTACATCGGCCCGCGCGGCGCCGGCCACTACGTCAAAATGGTACATAATGGCATAGAATACGGTATTATGCAATGTATTGCCGAGATGTACGACGTCCTGAAGACGCTGCTGCGCCTCAAGGCCGCCGAACTGTCCGAGGTCTTCGGCAGATGGAACGGGGCCGAACTGGGCGGATACCTGATGGAGATCACCGCCGCCTGCCTCGCCAGGGTGGACCCCGAGACGCGCAAGCCCCTGGTGGACCTCATCCTCGACAAGGCCGGCCAGAAAGGCACCGGCAAGTGGACCAGCCAGAACGCGCTTGACCTGGGCGTGGCCGTCCCGACGATCGACATGGCGGTCGAGGGCCGCATCCTGTCGGCCTTCAAGGACGAGCGTGCGGCGGCCTCGAAGATACTGAAAGGCCCCCGCACCAAGACGCCCGCCGGCAGAGCGGCGTTCATCAAGACCTGCCGCGACGCGCTCTATCTGGCCGTCGTCTCCTGCTACGCCCAGGGCATGGGCCTGATGCGCGAAGCGTCGAAGGAATATAAATACGACCTTCACCTGGACGAGATCGCCCGCATCTGGAAGGGCGGCTGCATCATCCGCTCCAGGCTCCTTGACCCCATCGCGGCGGCGTACAAGAGGAACCCGGCGCTGGCGAACCTCCTCGTGGACAAGAACTTCACCAAGATCATCAACGCGCGGTCGGCCGCCATGCGGAAGGTGGTCGTGGCCGCCGTGCAGTCGGGCGTGCCGGTGCTCGCCCTGGCGTCGGCACTCGGATACGTTGATTCCTACCGCGCCGCCCGCCTGCCGCAGAACCTGACGCAGGCCCAGCGCGACTGGTTCGGCGCTCATACCTATGAACGCATTGACAAGCCTGGAACTTTCCACACGCACTGGGCGGAGTAGCCGGAATCCGTGACGCCCGCCCGTCTGAAAATCGTCGCCGACGCGAACATCCCCCTCCTGGCCGAGGCGCTCGGGCCGCTGGGCGAGGTGGTCGCTCTGCCCGCCGAGCGCATCACCGCCGAGGCGGTGCGCGCGGCCGATGCGCTCCTGGTGCGCAGCGTGACGAAGGTCGGCCCGGCACTCCTCGGCTCGAGCGCCGTCCGCTTCGTCGCCACCGCCACCATCGGCTTCGACCACGTGGATCTCGCGTACCTGGCGTCGCGCGGCATCGGCTTCGCCTACGCCCCCGGCTCGAACGCCCGCAGCGTGGCGGAGTACGTCCTGGCCGCCGTCTTCACGCTGGCCGGGGCGGGCGGCTGGCGCGTGGCCGACAAGGTCCTCGGCATTGTGGGGTGCGGAAACGTGGGCGGGCGCCTGGCTCGCATGGCCGAGGCGCTAGGCCTGCGCGTCCTCAGGAACGACCCGCCCCTGGCCCGCCGGACGCGCGACCCGCGCTACGTGCCGCTTGAGGCCCTGGCAGAAGCCGACATTGTAACCTTCCACGTGCCCCTCTCTCGCCAGGGGCCGGACGCAACGCACCACATGATAAGCGAGCGGCTGCTGGCGGGCCTGAAGCGCGGCGCCGCGGTCATAAACACGTCGCGCGGCAGCGTGGCGGACCCGGCGGCCCTGAAGAAGGCGGCCGACAGCGGGCACGCCGCCGCCCTCGTACTCGACGTGTGGGAAGGCGAGCCGAACATCGACCTGGACCTTCTCGGGCGCGTGCGCCTGGCCACGCCTCATATAGCCGGTTATTCATATGACGGCAAGGTGAACGGCACGCGGATGGTGCTGGATGCGCTGTGCCGCCACTTCGGCATCGTGCGCCCGTGGGACCCGGCGCCGCTCCTGCCGCCGCCGCCCGTGCCGCGAGTGCGCCTGGCGGCCGGGGCGGCTGCGCAGGCGGCGCTGGCGCAGGCCATCCGCGCGGCGTACGACATCGAGGCCGACGATGCGCGGCTGCGGGCCGCGGCCGATGAGCCGCCCGAGGCTCGCGGCAGGTTCTTCACCAACTTGCGGAAGACGTATCCCGTCCGCCGCGAGTTCCCGTTCGTAACCGTTGAACTGGCGGGGCGAGACCCCGCTGTGGAGTCGGCGCTCCGGGCGCTGGACTTTCCGGTGGAGTAAAGTAATACTACATTGCCGCCGCGGCAGGCGCGTGTGGCACGGCCGGCTTGCCCGGCCGCGGCAGAGCGCTCGGATGAAAAGGAGCCGTCCGTCCGTGATCATCGGCAAGGGCCACAAGGAGGGCGTCCTGCCCGACACCGAGGTTCAGGACCTCTGCCGCCGCGCCCTGGAGGGCCTGGACCTGGGGGGCAAGCGCATCCTGGCCCTTATCCCCGACTCTACGCGCACCGCGCCGGTGGGCCTGATGTTCCGCACGCTGGTGGGGCTTGTCTCGCGGCGTGCGGCCAAGATTGACTTCCTCATCGCCCTGGGCACGCACCTGCCGATGAGCCAGGAAAAGATCCTGGCCCACCTGGGCCTGACGGCCGCCGAGCGCCGCACCAAGTATGCCACGGTGGACTTTTTCAACCACGCCTGGGACGATCCGAAGTCGCTCGTCGTCGTGGGCGCGCTCTCCGCCGACCAGATGGGCGCCCTGAGCGAGGGCCGCTACGCGCTCCAGGTGCCCGTCGAGGTCAACCGCCGCCTGCTTCACTGCGACCACCTGTTCATCGTGGGGCCGACGTTTCCGCACGAGGTGGCGGGCTTTTCAGGCGGGCACAAGTACATTTTCCCGGGCGTCGCCGGGCCGGACATCATCCACTTCTTCCACTGGCTGGGGGCGCTGGTTACAAACTGGAAGATTAACGGCGTCAAAGACACCGTCGTCCGCCGCGTGATAGACCGCGCGGTCGAATTCATCAAGATACCTATAACAAACTTCGACATGGTGGTTGCGCGCGAAGGCGTGAAGGGCCTCTTCGTCGGCGACGCCAGGCGGGCCTTCTCCGCGGCGGCCGACCTGTCGGCACAGGTCCACATACGCTACGTGGACCGGCCCTACAGGCGCGTCCTGGGCATCGCCCCGCTGATGTACGACGACCTGTGGACCGCAGGCAAAGTTATGTACAAACTTGAACCTATCGTTGAAGACGGCGGCGAACTCATTATCTACGCCCCGCACGTAACCGAGGTCTCGTACGCGCACGGCAAGGTGCTGGACTGCATCGGCTACCACTGCCTCGACTACTTCCGCGAGCAGATGGACAAGTTCGCGGGCGTGCCCGGCGGCATAATGGCGCACTCCACCCACGTCAAGGGCCTGGGCACGTACTGCAACGGCATCGAGAAGCCGCGCATCCAGGTAACCCTGGCCACCGGAATACCCGAAGAGCGGTGCCGGCGCATCAACCTCGGATACCTTGACCCGCGCAGCATCCGCGCGGCCGACTGGATCGGACGCGAGAAGCAAGGCGTCCTCCTCGTGGACCACGCCGGGGAGGTTCTGCACAGGCTGAAGTCGGACCGAACGTAGGCCGGGGCAGCGCCCCGGCGCGCGGATACACGCCTCTCCGCCGCGCAACTGCCGGGGCGGCAACGTACTCGGCACCGGCCTGCGCGACCGCGAAACAGGCAGGAGACCGAAGAATGGCGAAGCAGAAGAACGTGGTCGTGGCGCAGTCGGGCGGGCCGTCGCCCGTCATCAACAACTCCATCCGCGGCGTCGTGGAGACCTGCGCGGCAATGCCCGAAAAGTTCGGCGCCGTCTATGCCGCGTGGCACGGCATCGAGGGCGTCCTGAAGGAGGAACTGCTGGACCTCTCGGCCCAGCCGCGCGAGGAGATCGCGCTCCTGCGCACCACGCCCGCCGCCGGCGCCATCGGCACCTGCCGCTACAAACTGAAGGGCGAAAACGCGGAAGACTTCAACCGCGTCATCGACGTATTCAAGGCCCATAACGTAGGTTACTTCTTCTATACCGGCGGCAACGACTCGATGGACACCGCCCACAAGATCGCCAGACTGGCGGCGGAGCGCGGCCTGGACCTGGCGGCAACGGGCGTCCCCAAGACCATAGACAACGACGTCGGCGACTCCGACTTCAAACTCATCGACCACACGCCCGGCTACGGCAGCGTGGCCCGCTACTGGGCCCTGGCCGTCGAGACGGCCAACGAGGAGAACCTGGGCTCCTGCCCGGCCGACCCGGTTTTGGTGATGCAGGCCATGGGCCGCAAGATAGGCTTCATCCCCGCCGCGGCGCGCCTGGCCGACCCGGCGCGCGAACTTCCGCTGCACATCTACCTGGCCGAGTCGGGCGTCGGCCTGGAACAACTGGCCGACGGCGTGAGCGACGAACTGCGGCGCTGCGGCCGCTGCATGGTGGTCATAAGCGAGGGCTTCAACGTGGGCGACATCGCCGCCCGCAGGGATTCCTTCGGCCACGTGCAGTTCTCCTCCAGCGGCACGACGGTGGCGCAGGTTGTTACGAACTATCTCAATGAGAAAGGGCTGCCCGTGGGCGGCGCGGCGAGGTGCAACGTCCCCGGGACCGACCAGCGTCACAGCATGATCTGCGCCTCCGCCGTGGACCTGGACGAGGCTTACAAGGTGGGCCGGAAGGCCGCCCTCGTCGCCGCCGAGGACGGCGGCGGCTGGATGGCCACCATCCTGCGCGAGCCGGGCGGCGTGTACCGCGTCCGCTACGACAAGGTGCCCCTGGAGGCGATGGCCAACTCGGAGCGCAAGTTCCCCGCCGCCTGGATCGCCCCCAGCCGCCGCGACGTGACCGACGAGTTCGCGGCTTACGCCCGCCCGCTCATCGGCGAAGACTGGCCGAGCGTGCCCCTGGTTGACGGGCGGCAGCGGTTCACCCGGTTCGAGATGATTTTCGCCGAGAAGCGGTGCGCGGACTACGTGCCCCAGGCGATGCGCAGGAAAAAATAGGCCTCCTTGACCGCAAAGAACGCAAAGGAAAGGCTGGTCCTGTGCGAGACGCCACGGACGCCGTCCACCGCAGGAAGCCATCCTGTCCTGCCAGTTATAGATATCCTCAATCTTTGCTTTGCGCTCTCTGCGTTCTTCGCGGTCAAGGACAACCACGGGGGGAAGGCGGCAGACCAGATGGCCCGTGAAATCGCGCTGCGCTACGGCATGAACCCGCACCAGAAGCCCGCCCGCGCCTTCGTGACGGAGGGCGAACTGCCGCTGGAAGTGCTCTCCGGCGCGCCCGGCTTCATCAACGTTCTTGACGCCCTGAACGCCTGGGCGCTGGTGAAGGAACTGCGGGCGGCGCTCGGCCTGCCTGCGGCGGCGTCGTTCAAGCACGTCAGCCCGGCCGGGGCGGCGGTTGCCGAGCCGCTGTCGGAGGTTGAGAAGCGGGCCGCGTTCGTGGACGACATGCCGGGCCTCTCCCCGCTGGCCGCAGCCTATGCCCGCGCACGGGGGGCCGACAGGGTCTCCAGTTTCGGCGACTTCGCGGCCTTCAGCGACCGCCTGGACGCCTCGGCCGCCGAACTCCTCGTGCGAGAGGTCTCCGACGGCTGCATAGCCCCCGGCTACGAGCCGGAGGCCCTGAAGATCCTCCGCGAGAAGCGCGGCGGAAAATATCTGGTCATGTCAATCGACCCGGCGTTCGAGCCGCCCGCCCTCGAGTGCCGCCAGGTGTACGGCCTGTGGCTCGAGCAGGCCCGCAACGCGGCCGTCCCCGGGCCGGAATTATGC
This sequence comes from Planctomycetota bacterium, assembly GCA_016872895.1. GTDB lineage: Bacteria > Planctomycetota > Phycisphaerae > FEN-1346 > FEN-1346 > VGYT01. Next base: position 3,404 of record VGYT01000108.1, on the reverse strand, counting down.
AGGAACATCGTTACCAGGAACAAGGACCTGCCGCCGTTCACGGCCAGGGACCTGGTGGTGGCCACGGTCGCCCTCAAGTACACGATGTCGAACTCCGTGGCGCTGGCCCGCAGCGGCCAGTGCATCGGCATCGGGGCCGGGCAGCAGTCGCGCGTCCACTGCACGCGCCTGGCCTGCTCGAAGGCCGACCTCTGGTGGCTCAGGCAGCACCCGCGCCTGCTGGATGCGAAGTTCAAGGACGGCGTATCGCGCGCCGAGAAGAACAACGCCATCGACCAATATCTACTCGACCATCCCACTCCGTTCGAGAGGCGCGCCTGGAAACAGGCTTTCGCCGCGCCCCCGAAGCCGATCACCGCCAGGGAGCGGCGGGCGTGGCTCGGGGAACTTCAGGGCGTAAGCCTTTCAAGCGACGCCTTCTTCCCCTTCCGCGACTCCATCGACCGCGCCGCCCGGTCCGGCGTCCGCTACGTCCTCCAGCCCGGCGGCAGCGACCGCGACGACCTCGTCATCCGGGCCGCAGACGAGCACGGCATGGTGATGGCGCTCAGCGGCCTGCGGCTGTTTCATCACTGAAAGAAGGTAACCAGGCGGTTAGGTAACTAAGCAACCAGGCAAAAGCAAAGGCGGGCTCCGGCGTCGCGGCCCGCGTTTGCGCCTTATTCCGTCCCTGGTTACCTAGCCACCTAGTTACCTAGTTACCTAGTTACCTGCCGTCAGTGCTTCCACGGCGGCGTGTCGGGCAGGAGTTTGTCGAACTCGGCTATCAGGCGGGCCTCGTACTGGCGGCCGTACTCGCCGGCGAGGAACTTCGGGCCGGCCTCCCGCACGAAGCGGTCCCAGCACTCCTCCTCGTGGCCGGGGTTGACCGGATAGAAGAGGGCCTTGTTGGCCTGTGCGGCCTTCAGGTCGCCCGGGGCGTCGCCTATCATGAGTATGCGTTCGGGCGGGTACTTGCCCCCGGCCGCAAGCGCAAGGTGGTCCTTCTTCGTGCCCATCTCCTGTCCGGCGATGACCGACATGAAGCGGGCGATGCCATGCTCCTGCCACTCGCGCTTGAGCGCCTCTCCGGGCGTGGCCGAGACGACTATCATGTCGGCCTTGCCGGCCAGGAGTTCCAGGCTCTCCCGCACGCCCGGGAACGGCGGCACTTTCTTAACGATCCTGGCGACCATCTCGTTGATGGACTTCGACCAGTCGAGCACCTGCCCGAGTTCCGCGCTGCCGGTCCGCTGGACCTCGGCCGCAAGTTCCGGGTTGCCCAGGGCCTTGGCGCGGCCGGTCCACGCAGCCAGGTCGCGCAGGAGCGGTATATCGACCTTGCGGCGGATGACCTCCGGCCGTTCGCGCAAGAGGTTCATCACGTGCTGGAGCGCGTGGAAGCGGTTGCAGCCGCGCTCCTTCGAGTAGAGGTTCACGAAGTCCCACGCCTCGCGGGCGTACTTCGAGACGGCCGCAAGGTCGAACTTCCAGATTGTCACGGGGCAGAAACATTCTTTATGTTTCGGCTCCATGGTGTCGAACGCGCATCCGTCGGAGTCTATGCCGACGAAGAAGCGGCACGTGGGCTGGAAGGCCTTGAGTTCCTCATGCGGGTCGGGTGCGGACACGGGATGCCTCCTCTTCGTGCGCGCTGCGGGGCCGGACGACGGCCCGCCGCCGCCGCGGCGGGACCCTGAATTCGCGGCGTATGCTAGCATCGCGCGGCAAGGAATCAAGCGTTTTGCCGGGGCCGAGACGTAATTCCTTGAAGCAATCGCCCTTGCGGCTATGATACGCAGGGGTTGCGGGCATCCGAAGACGACGAGGAGGGCAGCCATGGCCGACGTGAACTACCTGAAGGAACTGTTCTCGCTTGACGGCAAGCGTGCGGCCGTCATAGGCGGCGGCGGGGTGCTCGCCGGGGCGATGTCGGCAGCGCTGGCCCGCGCGGGCGCCAAGGTTGCCGTCATCGACCTGAACCCGGCGGCAGCCGAGGCGCGGGCCGATGAAATCCGCAAACTCGGCGGCCAGGCCCTCGCCGTCAAGGCCGACTGCACCAGCCGCAAGGACTTACAGGACGCCTCCGCCGCCTGCGACAAGGCGTGGGGCGGCACGGACATCCTCATCAACGCCCCGGGGCTGAACTCCGGCACGCCGTTCTTCGAGATAACCGACGAGGAGTGGGAGAAACTCATCGCCGTGGACCTGAAGGGCGTTTTTCTGGCGTGCCAGGTCTTCGGCCGCGGCATGGTGGCCCGAAAGAACGGCAGCGTCATCAACATCTCCAGCGCGTCCAGCGGGCCGCCGCTCTCGAAGGTATTTACATATGGAGTAGCAAAGGGCGGCGTGAACCAGGTCACGCAGTTCCTGGCCCGCGAGTGGGCCGCCGACGGCGTCCGCGTAAACGCCATCGTCCCCGGCTTCTTCCCGGCCGAGCAGAACCGCAAACTCCTTACCCCCGAACGCAACGCCCAGATCATGGCCCACACGCCCATGAAACGCTTCGGCCAGCCGGAGGAACTCCTGGGGGCCGTCCTCTGGCTGGCCAGCGACCGCGCATCAGGCTTCGTAACCGGCGCCCTGGTGCGCGTGGACGGCGGGTTCTCGGCGATGACAATCTGACGGCCGCAGGTCGCCGACGGGGCTGGCGGACCTTCCTTTCGAGCATCACCCTTCGCGCCCGGCAGCGCCAAGAGTCACGGCGCGACCGCCAAGACGGCCTGCCGACCGCACCGCTCCGAGCGCATCACCATACGGCCCCCCACCCGCCGCCGGAATAGTAGCCCGGCACGATGTACTGCTTGCCGAGTTGCTCGTAGGCTGCGCGGCGGTCGGCGCTGTCCTTGCGGAACTTGTCGGCCTCGGGCCAGTCGCCCTTGCCGCCCATGATGAGCAGGGCCTCCTGGAACTTGGTCTCGCAGGCGGCCATCTCGTTCCAGGCCGCCTGGGTGGTCTTGATGTCCGTCTTCTCCACGTTCGTGAACGACCACGGGTTGTTCATTTTGAGTTGGTACTTCTCGATCTTGGCCTTGAGGGCGGCAATAACCTGGGTGCCGAGGGCCTGGAGGCGGCCGGCCGCCGCCGCGCACACCTCGCGCGAGGCGTCGGGCGGCGCATCGGCCGACAGGGTGAAGATGCCCTTGGACTCCTCGAACGCCGGCTCCGTCGCCGCCCAGACCTGCTGGGGCGTGGTGCTCCGCAGGATGGTCGGAATGCGCGGCTTGAGTTTGGCCGAGCGGTATCCGGCCAGGCGCGTCAGGGCCTCGGCCAGGGCGCCATCGTCGGCCAGGGTGACCGCGGGCGCTCCGGGGGCGGGCTTCACGGGCGGGGCGCCCGGCGGCTGATAGACGCCCGTCGGCGAGGCCTTCAGGACTTCGGCGATGCCGTCGTAACGGACGTAATCGTCGGAGCCCTTCTCGAAG
>VGYT01000107.1 GCA_016872895.1 Planctomycetota bacterium | reverse complement strand
TACGAGCAGGACGACGAAACGTTCGAGATATGGAACCGCCTGGTGGGCGTCCCGGCGGAGCGCATCTGGCGGTTCGACGATAAGTCCAACTTCTGGCCCGAATCGGCCCCAACGAAGGGCCCGAACGGGCCGTGCGGCCCGTGCACCGAGATACTCATCGACACGGGCGCGAGCACCGTGCCCGACTCCTCGCCCCGCAACGATTCCAGCCGCTTCGTGGAAGTGTGGAACCTGGTGCTCCAGCAGTTCGACCGGCAGGAGGGGGGGAAACTTGCGCCCCTGCCCTCCAAGAACATCGACACCGGCATGGGCCTGGAACGCATGGCCGCCATCATGCAAGGCGTGCCGAGCGCCCAGGACATCGACGTCATGTCGCCCCTGGTGCAGGCCGCCGCAGAGCAGGCCGGCCGCACCTACACGCCAGGCGGCGCGGGGGCCGACGACCGCCGCCTGAGGCGCATAGCCGAGCACGCCCGCAGCGTCGCCTTCTGCATCGCCGACGGGGCGCTGCCCGACCGCTACGGCCGCGGGTACGTCGTGCGGCGGCTCATCCGGCGCGCCGCACTCGATGGGCGGCAACTGGGCGTCAACGGGCCGTTCCTCTTCCTCCTCGTGCCCGTGGTCGAAAAGCACATGGCAGGGGCCTACCCTGAAGTCCGCGAGCGCCGCACGACCATCCAGAACATCCTGGAGGCCGAGGAGAAGCGGTTCGCGGCCGCCCTGGAGGACTCGCCCGGCATCCGCCTTTTTGAGGAAGCAACCGCCGAGGTCGCCGCCGCCGGCGCCAGGCGCATGCCCACCGGGCGGGTCTTTGAGTTCTACGACACCTTCGGCATCCCCCTGGAGTTCATGGAGCAGCGCTGGGAGGAAGAGGGCGTAACGTACGACCGCGAGGGATTCTCTCGCGCCCTCGACGCCCGCCGCGCACAGTCGCGGGCGGGCTCCACCATGGGCGAGGCCGCCATCGTCTTTAAGCGCGAGTTCCTCGGCGAAGACGCCCTTGACCGGCTCCGCCGCGAGAATATCAACTCCGAGTTCGTCGGCTACGAGGCCGCGGAGAGCGAGGCCGCCGTCCTGGGCATCATCGTGGATGACCAGTGGCGCGATGCGGCCGAGCCGGGCGACGAGGCGCACGTCCTGCTGGACCGCACGCCCTTCTACGCCCGCGCGGGCGGGCAGGTGGGCGACGTCGGCCGGCTGGAATCCGACGCCGCCGGCGCAGCGGTCGTCGATACGATCCTCGACCACGGCTTCATCGTCCACCTGGTGAAGGTCGAGAAGGGGCGCCTCCAGCGCCGTGCCCGCGTCCGGGCCGCCGTGGACGCCGCCACGCGCCTGGCCACGGCCCGCAATCACACGGCCACGCACGTGCTTCAGTGGGCGCTGCGCAGCGTCCTGGGCGAGCACGTGCACCAGGCGGGCAGCGAGGTGGGACCCGAGCGGTTCAGGTTCGATTTCACTCACCCGACGGCCCTCGCCCCCGAGGAGCGGCGCCGCGTGGAGACCCTGGTGAACGAGCGCATCCTGGGCGGCGCACCCGTCGAGGTCCGGTTGACCACGCTGGAGGATGCGCGGCAGCGCGGGGCGATCGCCCTGTTCGGCGAGAAGTACGGCGACCAGGTCCGCCTCGTCAGCATCGGCGGGTGGTCGATGGAACTCTGCGGCGGGACGCACATGCCGGAAATCGCCCGCATCGGCCTCTTTAAGATCATCGGCGAGGAATCGGTGGCGGCGGGCGTCAGGCGCATCACGGCCGTCACGGGCCTGGGGGCGCTGGCCTACCTGCACCAGGAAGAAGACCGCCTGGCCGACGTCTGCAAGGCCCTCAAGTGCGCCCCCGACACGCTCCTGGCGCGACTTGAGAACCTCCAGCGCGAAATCAAGGACCTGCGAGGCGAACTCGCCCAGGCCCGCAGCCTTACCAAGCGCGGCGGGGGCCTCGACGACGTCCTTGCCGCGGTCGAGACGGTCGATGGCGTTCCGTACGCCGCCGCCGAGGTCGAAGGCGCGGATGCCAACGCCCTGCGCGAGGCCTGCGATGCCGCGCGCAAGAAGCAGAAGAGCATCCTGCTGGTCCTCGCCAGCCGCGAGGGCGACAAGGTGAACCTCGTCGCCGCCGCCACGAAGGACCTCGTGGCTCGCGGCATACACGCGGGGAACCTGGTGCGCGAGATCGCCGCGGACGTGGAGGGGGGCGGGGGCGGCCGACCCGACATGGGCCAGGCCGGCGGCAAGAAGCCCGGCGGCCTGCCTGCGGCCCTTGCCCGCGTGCCCGAAGTCATCCGCAAGCAGTTGAAGAAATGACCGCCATGCTCACCCTGCGCCGGGCCGCACTTCTTGCCGCGATTCTGGCCGCCGCGGCGGCGACCGGCGAACAGGCCCCGCCGAAGGAGCCGCCCACCAACCAGACAGAACTGCGTCTGCCCTTCTCCGGCCGCTGGAAGACCGCCTGGGGCGGCGACACAAAGGAACTCAACCATCACCACGACAACCCCGCCCAGCGCTGCGCCTTCGACTTCCTCGGCGTCGGCCCCGACGGCAAGACCCGCCGCGGGGGCGGCAAGAACAACGAGGACTACTACTGCTGGGGCAGGCCCATCCTTGCCCCCGCCGACGGAACCGTTACGGAGGCCATCGACGGCGTCCGCGACAATTCGCCCGGCTCAATGAACGGATATGCGGCCGTCGGCAACGCCGTCATAATCGAGCACCGGCCGGGCGAAGTCTCGGTCCTGGCCCACCTCAGGCAGGGCTCAGTGGCCGTGAAGGCCGGACAGCGCGTCAAGGCCGGACAGACGGTCGGCCTCTGCGGCAACTCGGGCAACTCATCCGAGCCGCACCTGCATTACCATCTCCAGGATTCCCCCATCCTCCAGGCGGGCAAGGCCGTCAGGTGCCGCTTCCGGGAGGTCGCCGTGGTGACCCGGGATGGCCCCACGGAAACTCGCGCCGACTACTCGCCCGTCAAGGGCGACGTAATCGAGCCCCGCTAGCCGCGAGCTCCTGGCGACGGCAAGTGCTGAAGGCTTTTTGGTTGATTGCGCGGCGCCGGAACGATACTATCCTGCCCTTTTCCAGCCCCGGCTGGCGGGCGGCCTGCTTTCGCGCTGTTGCGGAAGGATGGCGCCCGCTTGAGTCTGCGGCCCGGCCGCGAGCGTGCCGGGCGTGCTACGGCGTCGCCCCGGCGGGCCGGGGACGCCCAGGGAGGATTCCATGCCGGTCCCCAAGAGGCGTACTTCGAAGGCGCGCAAGCGCATCCGCCGGTCGCACCATGCCCTGACGGCGGTCCGGACGGTCACGTGCAGGAAGTGCGGGCACGCCATGCTGCCGCACACCGTCTGCGGGCACTGCGGCACGTATCGTGGCCGCAGCGTCATCGAGGTGAAGGAGGAGTAACGGGTGCGGCTGGCGATCGACGCCATGGGCAGCGACTACGGGCCGCGGGAGACCGTCCGCGGCGCAGTTGCGGCGCGGGACCTCCTGGCGGACGACGAGATCATCCTCGTCGGCGACCAGGCGGTCATCGAGCGTGAACTGGCAGCCGTCGGCGCCCCGCGGGACCGCCTGCGCATCAAGCACGCCTCGCAGGTCGTGGCCATGGCCGAGCCGCCCGTCGAGGCCATCCGCCGCAAGCCCGATTCGTCGATGCGCCGGGCCACTGAACTGATTGCCCGCGGCGAGGCCGACGCCGTCGTCAGCGCAGGCAACACGGGCGCATTTGTCGCCGCCGCCCACATGATCGCCAAGCGCCTGCCCGGCATCCGCAGGCCGGGCATCAGCGTGGTGTTCCCGACGTTCTACGGGCCGGTGGTCCTGATTGACGTAGGCGCGAACGTCGACAGCCGGCCGGTGCACCTGCTCCAGTACGGCCTGATGGCCGACCTGTACGCCCGCAAGGTCATCGGCATCGAGGCCCCTCGCGTGGGCATCCTCTCGATCGGCGAAGAGAGCGAGAAAGGAAATGAACTGGCGCGCGAGGCCAGGGAACTCCTGGAGAAGGCCCCGCTCGCCTTCTGCGGCAACGCCGAGGGCCGCGACATCTTCAACGGCCGCTTCGACGTCATCGTCTGCGACGGGTTCGTCGGCAACATCGTCCTGAAGTGCGTCGAGGCCCTCGTCAGCAACATGTTCCAGGTCATCATGCAGGAGTTCAAGGCCCTCGACCCGCAGGCGGCCGCGCCCCTCGCGCCGGTCCTTAAGGAACTCAGGCGCCGCCACGACGCCGAGGAATACGGCGGGGCGCCCCTGCTGGGCGTCGACGGCGTGGTCATCATCTGCCACGGGAACTCCTCGGCCCGCGCCATCACCAACGCGCTCCGCGCCGCCGACGCATGCGCCCGCAACCAGGTCAACCGCATGATCGTCGAGGCCGTGGCGCATGCCGGCAAACCGGCAGTGGGGGCGGACTCGTGAACCGCCCCGCCAGCGCACTTGTCACGGGCACAGGCATGTACGTCCCCGAACAGGTGATGACCAACGAGGACTTCGCGCGCATCGTCGAGACCAACGACGAATGGATCGCCCAGCGCACCGGCATGAAGCAGCGCCGCATCGCCGAAAACGGCCAGGCCACAAGCGACCTGGCGCTGGAGGCGTCGCGGGCGGCCCTCGCCAGCGCCGGCGTCGCCCCACAGGAGGTGGACCTGATCATCTGCGCCACCATCACGGCCGACAACACGCTGCCCGCCACGGCCTGCTGGCTCCAGGACCGCCTCGGCGCCAGCAAGGCCGGCGCGTTCGACCTGACGGCCGCATGCTCCGGGCACATCTACGGCCTGGCCCAGGCGCGGGCGGCCGTCCTGGCCGGCCAGGCACGGACGGTCCTGGTCGTCAGCGCCGAGTGCCTTTCGCGCATCACCGACTACAGCGACCGCAACACGTGCGTCCTCTTCGGCGACGGGGCGGGCGCCGCCGTGGTCCAGGCGAGCGACCAGCCGGGCGCGGGCATCCTCTACACGACCCTCTACGCCGACGGCTCGGGCGGGGACCTGATGATCCTGCCGGCGGGCGGGTCGCGCAGGCCCCCGTCGCACGAGACGGTCGATGCGCGGCTGCACTACATGCACATCCGCGGGCGGGAGGTCTTCAAGTTCGCCGTCCTCAAGATGGAAGAACTTATTGACGAGTGCCTGAAGGCCTGCCGCCTCACCGCTGCCGGCGTCCGCCTGGTCATCCCGCACCAGGTGAACACGCGCATCATCGACGCCGCCACCGGCCGCATGGGCTTCCCCCCCGACAAGGTCTTCCTGAACATCCACAAGTACGGCAACACGGGCGGGGCGAGCGTGGCCATCGCGCACGACGAAGCGCGCCGGCAGGGACTGCTGGGCGCCGGCGACGTCGCCATCCTTATCGCCTTCGGCGGCGGACTGACCTGGGCCGGAGCGGTCATCAAGCACTGAACGTCCTGGTTAAACGCTCATGGGCAAACTCGCGTTTCTGTTCCCCGGCCAAGGCGCCCAGTTCGTCGGCATGGGCAGGGACGTGGCCGCGCGGTTCCCCGAGGCCCGTGCCGCTTACGAGCGGGCCGACCGCGTGCTGGGTTTTTCGCTCTCGGGCGTCTGTTTCGAGGGCCCGGAGGACCGCCTGACGGCAACCGACATCAGCCAGCCGGCCATCCTGGTGACCAGTCTGGCGGTCCTGGCGGCGCTTCGCGCGACGCCGGCCGGGGCCGCGCTTCGGCCGGAGGCGGCGGCGGGCCTCAGCCTGGGCGAGTACGCGGCCCTCGTGGCCGCCGGCGCACTCGGCTTTGACGACGCCGTGCGCCTCGCGCACCTGCGGGGCCGGTACATGCAGGAGGCGTGCCAGGCCCGGCCTTCCGGCATGGTGTCGCTCATCGGCGTCGATGCGGGCGCGGCCGAAAAGATTTGCGGGGCCGCCGGGCCGGCCGGTACAATCTGGCCCGCAAATTACAATTGTCCCGGACAGATCGTCGTCAGCGGCGTCGCGTCCGCCTGCGAGCGCGTCTGCGAACTCGCCGAGTCGATGGGCGCCCAGCGGGCCGTGCCGCTCGCCGTGTCCGGCGGCTTCCATTCGCCGCTCATGGCACGGGCGCGCGAGAAACTGGCGCCGGAACTTGCGCGGCAGGAGTTTCAGAAACTCAAGTTCCCCGTGGTTGCAAACGTGACGGGGGATTATTATAGTGACGCCGCCCCGCCGGCGGATCTGCTTGCCCGCCAGGTGGACGGCGCGGTCCGCTGGCAGCAGGGCATCGAGCGCCTCATCGCCGACGGGTTCGACCGCTTCTACGAGATCGGGCCCGGGCGGGTCCTGGCCGGGCTGCTGAAGCGCATCGACCGGCGGGTCGGCCGCAGTGCCGTCAACGTCGCCTGCGCGGCCGACATCGAGGCGCTGCAAGGACAGTAAAGATGTGCAACACTCGATTTGAGGGCAAGACGGCCGTCGTCACGGGCGCGGCTCGCGGCATAGGATACCAGTGCGCCCGGCAACTGGCCGCCGGCGGCGCAACGGTCGTCCTGGTGGACGTGCTGGAGGACGCCCTGCGGCAGGCCGCCGACAAACTCCAGGCCGAGTGCGGCCGGGCCGCCCTCACCTGCGCCGCCGACGTCACCGACGAGGCGGCCGTCGAGAAACTCCTCGACGAAGCGGCCGAGAAGACCGGCCGCCTCGACATCCTCATCAACAATGCCGGCATCACCAGGGACGACCTCCTCCTCAGAATGGACGCCAGGATGTGGGACCTGGTGATGGCCGTCAATCTGAAGGGCACGTTCCTGATGACCAAGCACGCGGCCAGGCACATGCTGCGGCAGCGCTACGGCCGCATTGTCAACCTCGCGAGCGTATCCGGCCTGGTGGGCAACCCGGGGCAGGCCAACTACTCGGCCTCGAAGGCGGGGGTCGTGGGCTTTACGCGCACCGTGGCGCGGGAACTGGCGAAGCGCGGCATAACGTGCAACGCCGTGGCCCCCGGCTTCATCAAGACCGACATGACCGACGTGCTGCCCGAGAAGGCCAAGGAGATGGCCCTTGCGGCCATCCCGATGCAGCGGATGGGCACGGCCGAGGAGGTCGCCCGGGTCGTCGCCTTCCTGGCCAGCGACGAGGCCGCGTACGTCACCGGTCACGTGCTTCCCGTGGACGGCGGCATGGCCCCTTGAACGCGGAGTGCAGAATGCGGAGTGAAACAAGCCCCCGGCACTGCCGGGGGACGGCCTGCGCACTCCGCGCTGCAAAGCACAGGAGGAACAACCTTGGCAACAATTGAAGAACGCGTCATCGAGATCGTGTCGGAGCAAATGGGCGTCGACAAGACGCAGGTCGCCCGCGACACGTCGTTCGTAAACGACCTCGGCGCCGACTCCCTCGACACCGTGGAACTCGTCATGGAGTTCGAGGACGAGTTCGACATCAGCATCCCCGACCAGGATGCCGAGAAAATCCAGACCGTCGGCCAGGCCATCGACTACGTGGAGGCGCACCTGTAACCCATGAGCCGCCGCCGCGTGGTCGTCACGGGGCTGGGCCTCATCACCTCGCTCGGACTGGAGGTGGAGGCCTTCTGGAAGCGGCTGCTGGCCGGCGACTCCGGCGTCAGCCGCATCCAGGCCTTCGACGTCTCCGCTTACCCCGTCAAGATCGCCGGCGAGGTCAAGGACTTCTGCGCGGAGTCTTACCTGGGCAAGCGCGACGCCCGCCACCTGGACCGATTCGCGCAGATGGCCGTCGCCGCCGCCATGCAGGCCGTCCGCGACTCCGGACTGGACCTCAAGAACCTGCCGGACCCCTTCCGCGCAGGGGCCATCGTCGGCAGCGGCATCGGCGGCCTCATGGAGTTCGAGGAGCAGCACAAGCGGCTCCTTGAGAAGGGACCGATGCGCGTCTCGCCCTTCATGGTCCCGAAACTCATGATCAACGCCGCCGCAGGCCAAATCAGCATCCTTTACGGCATCAAGGGCCCGAACGCCGGCGTCGCCAACGCCTGCGCAAGCGCAAATAACGCCATCGGCCAGGCGTTCTGGACCATACAGACCGACGAGGCCGACATCATGGTCGCCGGCGGCGCCGAGGCCGCCGTCACCCCCATGGGACTGGCCGGCTTCTGCTCGGCACGGGCGCTCTCGACCCGCAACGACGAGCCGGCCCGCGCATCCCGCCCGTTCGACCTGGGCCGCGACGGCTTCATCCTCTCCGAAGGCGCCGGCATCATCATCCTGGAGGAACTCCAGCACGCCCGACGCCGCGGGGCACGCATCTACGCCGAGGTCACCGGCTTCGGCATGAGCGGCGACGGCCTGCACATCGTGCAGCCCGACGCCGAAGGGCGCGGCGCAGCGGGCGCCATGCGCTCCATGCTCCAGGACGCCCATGCCGCCCCGGAGGCGGTCGATTACATCAACGCCCACGGCACGGCCACGCCCCTGGGCGACGCCGCCGAGACGAGGGCCATCAAGGCCGTCTTCGGCGACCACGCCCGGCGCCTGGCCATCTCCAGCACCAAGTCCAGCCTCGGACACCTCCTGGGCGCAAGCGGCGGCGTGGAGTTCGTCGCCACGGTCCTTGCCATACGCGACCAGGTCGCACCGCCGACCATCAACCTGGAGGAACCCGACCCGCAGTGCGACCTCGATTACGTGCCGCTCGTCCCCCGCCCGATGACCATCCGCTGCGCAGCCTCGAACTCCTTCGGCTTCGGCGGCCACAACGCCAGCCTGCTGCTCCAGGAAGTGTAGGCCGGGGCAACGCCCCGGCCAGAGAAAGGAGCACGTCGTGCAAGAGAACAGGTCCCGTCCAATCAAATCGCTTCGCCGCCGGGGGTTCCTGGCCGCTGCGATCCTGCTTGTCCCGGCCATTCTCGGGCTGGCCGGCGTGGCCGCGGCCGCAGCGCCCGCCCCCCTGCCCTGGTGGAAGGGCAACGTCCACCTGCACTCGCGCTGGAGCGACGGGGCAGACTTCCCCGAAGTCGTCGCCGCCTGGTACAAGGACCGCGGCTACCACTTCATCGCCGTCACGGACCATAACCGGCTCCAGGAAGGCGAGTACTGGTCGGCCCTGGCCAGGCAGCCGCGAGACAACGAGCGCCTGGAGCAGTACCGCAAGTGGCTCGGCGGCGCGGCCGTACAGACGCGCGAGCAGCCCGACCCCAAGACCGGCAAGCCCGTCGTGGCCGTCCGCCTGACGCCCCTGGCCGACTACCGCGCAAAGTTCGAGCAGCCCGGCCGGTTCATCATCATTCCGGGCGAGGAAATCACCGACGCCGCCGGCAAGTCGGCCGTCCACTCCGGCGCGCTCGGCCTGGCCGAGGTCATCCCGCCCCTGAAGCCCGCGACCGTCCAGGAGGCCATCCAGGGCCACATCCGCGCCGTGCGCGACCAGGCCGAACGCCTCAAGCAGCCCATGCTGGCGATCCTGAACCATCCGAACTTCCGCGCCGGCGTGCCCGTCGAAGACCTCCAGGCCGTCCCCGACCTGGAGTTCGTCGAAATCATGAACAGCCTGCCCAGCGACGTCGAGAACACCGGCGATGAGAACCTTCTGAGCCACGAGCGCATCTGGGACGCGGCCCTTGCTTGGCGGCTGTCGCAGCCGGGGTTCGGCGTGATCTACGGCCTCGCAACCGACGATTCGCACGACCTCGCCGCCCGGTCGGGCGGCGGATGGATAATGGTACGCGCAAAGAGCCTGACCCCCCAGGCGCTCTTCGCCGCCATGAAGGCCGGCGACTTCTACTCCACCACCGGCGTCCGCCTCAACGACGCCCGCCGCACACCGCGCGAACTGGCCGTCGAGGTTGACCCCGAGCCCGGCGTCACCTACACGATTCAGTTCATCGGCACGCTCGCCGGCTACGACCGCAGCCGCGAACAGGACAAGGACGAGAAGGGCAAACTCCTGCCGCCAACAAAGCGATACAGCCCCGACATCGGTAAGGTCCTCCGCGAGGTCGCCGGCACGAAGGCCGCCTACCAGGCCGCCGGCAACGAACTGTACGTCCGGGCACGCATCGTCTCATCGAAACCGAAGAAGGACCCCGACGTGCCCGGCTTCTTCGAGACCGCATGGACGCAGCCGCTGGCGATAAGCCGCCCGGCGCCCGCGGCCAGCAATTGATGCGCCCTGTTCAGGCAGGCCCCATGTCGTTCAGGTTGGGAATCGCTTGAAGGACTGCCAGGAGCGAGGGCAGGTCCTCATCCTGCAAACTGCACCTCGGCTCTGGCCATAACCTTATCCCGGAAGTAGCGGCTCAGGTCTTCGGGCGTGCGCAGGTCAACCTTCCGGCCCCCGAAGCACACAGACAGTTCCCGCTCAATACCGGCCAGTCGGATCAAGCCCGGAACGTGCCTAGGCTCAAACTCCACCAGAACATCCACGTCGCTCTCCGGCCCGAAATCGCTCCTCAGCACGGAACCGAAAAGCGCCAGCCGCCGGATGTGGTGCTTGCGGCAGAAGGCCGCAACCTGCTCCTCATTGACGCCGATGCTCGCCATGGCCCCACCCTTCGTCGTTCCTTCGCGCCCGACCTGATTATATCTCTTCCCCAACGTTAGGCAACTCCCCCTTGGGCAAAGCGTCCACTGACACGCCGGACGCGTTCCCCGACAACCGCCCTATTGCTTCGCCCGCCGCTCGGCCGGCAGCCGGTACGCGCTCAGGAAGTACAGCGCCAGCAGCACGTCGATGTGCACGAGTTCCGGGTCCTTCACGCGCCCCATGCCACGGCGGGCCTCCTGCATGAACCAGAACCCCACGCCCAGCCGCACGTCGCGGGCCAGGGCGTACTCCAGCGCCACGTCGTCCGGGCATCCGCGGTCGATGGCCGCCTCCACCAGTTGCCGCGCCAGAACGTACAGCCCCTCCAGGGCCTCCGGGTAATCGTGGCTCTCCATGAGGCGCCGGATGCGGGGGAGTTCGCCCTGGAGGCCCTCCACGCGCTTCCGCACGCGGCTCCGGGGCGGCAGCCCGCCGGCGAACGCACGTATCACCCGCCGCACGCCTCGCAGCAGCCGCCCCAGCCGCGCGCCGGGCTGCGCCGCCTCGCTCGTCAGGTACCGGTAGAACTCGCCGGGCCTGCCCAGGATATTGCCCATGGCGATGGCCAGTTGCCGACGCAGGACCGGGTTGGCCGTCTCGTGCAGCCGCGGAAAGATCTCCCAGGCGGCCTCCAGAACGCCCAGACGCGAGATGGCCTCGGCCCCTGCCGCCACGACGCGGTCCGTCCGCTTCTCCTCCAGCAACCGCAGCAGGTGACGGATCGACTGCCGGCCCCCTATGTCGCCCAGCGCACGGGCGCACGCATCCTGCACCTCGGGCGAGCCGTCGTTCAAGCACTCCGTCAGCGCCGGGATCGCCCGCGGGTCGCCGATGTCGCCCAGCGCCAGCGCCGCATCGGAGCGGATCGTCGAGACCGGGTCGCGCAGCCGGTGGACGAGGGCATCGACCGCCTCGGCCGACCCGATGCGGCCCAGGGCCCGCGCGGCCTCTTCGCGCACCGGCGCGTCGGCATCGTCCAGCCGGACGATCAGGTCGCCCACCGTCAGGCCGTCGGAGGCGTCCTCGATGCTCCGCAGGCGGCGGACCGTCTTGGCGGGGGGGCGCGGCTTCTCGAACGCCGCCAACGCACGCGCGCAGGCGTCCTGCACCTCCGGCAGCGGGCACGAGAGACTCTCGACCAGCGCCGGCACGGCACGCGGGTCGCCGATCTGCCCCAGCGCCGTCGCCGCGTCCGGCCGCACCGTCGACTGCGGGTCCCGCAGCCGCGCTACAAGCGCGTCCACCGCCTCCGCGTCGGGCGAGCCGATGCGGCCCAGGGCGCGGGCCGCCTCCTCCCGCACCTCAGGGTCAGGGTCGTCCAGACGCTGAATCATCTCGTCCACGGCCAGGTGGCTGCTCGCGCCGTCCATGCTCCGCAGGGCACGCACCGTCTTGTCGGAACTCGGGTGCGCCCCGATGACGCTCAGGTTCAGGAACGTCCGGAAGACGCCGGGCGTGAAAATCCGCGTCACGACGAAGCCCACCGGCTTCTCGCTGCCCTCCCGAATACGCATCAGCACCAGCACGCTGGCCGCCGAAAGAACGAACGACACCAGCGCCACCACGTGGAAACCGCCGATGGCGAACCCCTCCCACAGTTCATACTGGAACCCGCCCAGCATGTCGCCCAGTTTGCCGCCCAGGAACGACCCACCCGCCGCTATCACCCCCACCATGGCCATGTGCCACGAGAGGTACGCGTTGCGGTTCCGCTGCGGCGTCAGCGTGAGCATCAACTGGCCCGAACCATCCCAGAAGCCGGGACCCAGCAGGCCGCCGATTATGCCGGTCACGAGGAGAATGAACGGGTAATTGTGCTCCGTCATGAAGAAGCACCCCATCCACATCGGCAGCGGATGCAGGGCGCCCAGGAGCACGGCCGGCTTGCGCCCGAAGCGGTCCATGACGATGCCCCACGCCGTCCCCGTGGCCACCATCGTCACCTGGATGACGGCGGCGTTGATGCCCAGCCACGTCATCGGCGCTCCGATGCCCCCGTGCGATTTGTCGGCGGTGATGTAAGGCGCAACGAACGGCCCCAGGACGCTCGTCGAGAAGCACCACGCCCCGATTGCCAGCGAGAATGAGACGAAGTTGCGGCTGCGCAGCGGCTCGGTGAACTCGCGCCACCCGATCCGCGGCGCGTCGGCCTGACGCCGCGGCTCAGGAATGAACCCGTGGAACACGATGTCCAGGATGCCGGCCAGGCCCCCCACCGCGAACACCGCCGCATAAACGTAAAAAATGTTCACCACCCTCACGTGGTCCAGGGCGAACGTGACGCCGAAGAACCACATCAGGTTCACGGCCCGGACGATCGATGCGCGGCGGCCGAAGAACGTCGCACGGATGTTCTCCGGCACAAGGTCCGCCATCCACGACCACCAGCCCGAAGCCGTGCTCGTCATCATCACCCAACTGACGACCATCGCCCCCGCGATGATCTTGGCCCCGAGCGACCTGTCGCCCCCTCCCGCCGCGTACACCGACACGCCCGCCAGCACGAACCCCAGCAGCCGATGCAGGATATGGGCCACCACCCACACGGTCTTCCGCGTCGGGCACCGGCTGAACACGAAGATCGCCGCCAGGTGAAACAGCGACGCCAGTTGCACCAGCGACACCATCTCGCCCAGTTCGCCCGGCGACGCACCCAGGTCGTTCTTGTAGAAAACGTTCAGCACCTGCTGCGGGGCGCACACGGTGAACCACGCCGCACCCATCACCCCGACGGCGATGTTCAGGTTCATCGCGCGGCGCAGGCGCGAGGGAGTGATCGGGCGGCCGGCGACGTCCAGCGGCATCCCGTTCTCGGTTCTTGCCATGGGTTACGGTTGCGGTTTGCCGCTCGCGGCGATCCGGCGCGCGAGGGCCAGCGCTTCTTCCTTCGCGGCCGCGCGGCCCTCAAGTTGCGCGTCGTACACCTGCTCCAGGATGTCGCGGAAGGCGGGGCCGGGCTGAAGCCCCATCGCAATCAGGTCCTCGCCGGTCACCAGCGGCCGCGGCCGGACCTGCTCGCGCCCAAGCGCCCGGTAGCGCCCCATCAGGTCCTCGTACGCCTCGGCCGTGCCGCCGGAGGCCAGGGCGTCGGCACGCCACAGTTCGGCCAGTTCCTCGAACCCGTCTTCCGCAAAGAGGCGCTTCAGGCGAGCCTCCCGCATCTCGTCAAACGAAACCAGTTTCATGTGCGAGCGCACCAGCCACACCACACGCCGCGACCGCGCCGTGCTCAACGCGAGCCGGCTGCACACCCGCCGCGCAAGGTCCTCACCGATGCGCTCGTGTCCGTAGAAGGTGCGCCGACCTTCGCGCACGCCCGCCGTCACGGGCTTGCCGGCGTCGTGCAGAAGGGCCCCGAGCGCCAGTTCGAACGTCGGCTCGCGCAGGTGCCCCACGCACAACAGCGTGTGCGTGAACACGTCGCCCTCCGGATGATGCGGCAGGCCCTGCAACACGCCGTGCATGGCGTGCACCTCGGGCAGCAGGACCGACACGAGGCCCAGGCGGTCCGCCAGTTCCAGGCCGCGGCGGCGGCCGTCGGGCGGCGACGTCAGGATCCGCTCCAACTCCGCCGCCACGCGCTCGCCGCTCACCTGGGCGGCGCGCGGGGCAAGGTCGCGGATGGCCCCGGCCGTCGCGGGCTCGATCTCAAAACCCAGTTCCGCCGCGAAA
>VGYT01000106.1 GCA_016872895.1 Planctomycetota bacterium | reverse complement strand
CGCACAACATCCGCCTTGCGCAGCGCGATAAGCGGCGTTTCCACGGTTATGTGCGTGTCAGGCCGCGTGCCCAGTTCAATAAGCCGGTTGGCGGCCTCGTAGAACGCCGCTCGGCAGTCCGGGTAGCCGGGGGCGTCCTGCTCCACGGCCCCGATGACGATGCGGCCGGCGCCGATCACTTCGGCCCACGATACGGCGATTGCCAGAAGGTTCGCGTTGCGGAACGGCACGTAGGTGCTGGGGATTTCGCCCGGCGCCTCGTCGGGCGGAACGGGGATGCGCCGGTCCGTTAGCGCGCTGCCGCCGATTATCCCCAGGTGCGGGGCATCCACCGCCAGCGTCTTCTCGGCCCGGAAGTGGGCCGCAAGACGCCCGAAACACTCCAGTTCCTTCGCCTCCGTCCGCTGCCCGTAGTTGACGTGCAGCATGGCCAAGCGGTAGCGCTGCGCCGTCCATGCGGCGGCGACGCAAGAATCCATCCCGCCCGACGCAAGCACGACGGCCAGCACGTTGCTCATCGCGTCAGTCTCCGCCGCCAGAGCGCTACGGCCTAATCAGCACCTTGACGGCCTCCGGCCGCGCGGCCGCCGCGAGCGCCGCCGGGGCCTCGTCGAGCGGGAACTCGGCCGTGATAAGCGGCTCGGTGGTAATCTGTCCGCGCTGGAGCATCTCCAGGGCCGCGTCCATCGGGCCGCAGCGCGAGCCGATGACCGTCACTTCATCGACCACGATCGGCGCCAGGTCCAGGCCCGCAGTGTCGGCCACGGTGCTCTTAAGGACGATCGTGCCGCGCGGCCGGACGAACTCCATCGCCGCCCCCAGGCCGCCGGCCGTGCCGGTGCACTCGACCACAATGTCGGCGTCCTTCGCCGGGCGCACGGCCCCGGCGTGCGCCGTCCTGACGCCCAGCGCGGCCAGGACGCCCAGTTTCGCCTCCGACTTGCCGATGACCAGCGGCGCAAGTTGCCACGCCTGGAGCACCTGCGCCACAAGTTGCCCCAGGCGCCCGTCGCCGAGGACGAGCACCTTGCTTCCCGGCCGCAGGTCCACCTGCCGCCCGACCTGTATGGCCGCGGCCAGCGGCTCGGCGAACACGGCGGCGCGGTCGGCCAGGCCGCCGGGCACGGCGTGCAGGTTCGCCTCGGGCAGCGCGAGGCGCTCGGCGAAGCAGCCGTCGCGTCCGGCGATGCCGAGGACCGTGCGCCGCCGGCAGTGAGTGGGCAGGCCCCGCGCGCACATGTCGCACGCGCCGCACGGGCAGTTGATTTCGCCGACGACGCGCCGCCCCGCCAGGCGCCCCTCCATCGCCACGCCCACGAACTCATGCCCCAGGACGCCCGCAAAGCGCATGTAGCCCTTGACGATCTCCAGGTCGGTGCGGCAGACGCCCGCCAGGAGGACGCGCACAGCGACCTCGCCCGGGCCGGGCCGCGGCTCGGGCCATGCCGGGTCAACGCGGACCTGGCGGCCGTCGAAGATGCAGGCTTTCACTCCAGTTCCGCCTCGCGCACGTCCCTGGCGAAGAGGCCGCGGATGAACTCGGCCGGGCCCTTTGTGAACTGCGGGCGCTGGTTCTCGCCCTTCGGCATCGGCGGCGGTCTGCCGTAGCCCAGGAACGGGTTGTCGGCCTGGGCGAGGAGTTCCTCCCACGGCCGCGCCTGGCGCGGCAGGTCCTGGCCGGTCATGTGGCGCAGGCTCTCCCAGGCCTTGCGCGAGACGGCGAGGCTGGAGTCGCCGAGCGCGCCGACGAGCGCCCCCGCGGCCGCCTTGTCGCGGAACTGCCGCAGGGCCTCGGCCGCCGCCACGCGCACGTCGGCTAGCCCATCGCCCCGGAGCACCTCGGCCAGCGGCGCGACGGCCCCTGCGGCGGCCTGGCGCCCCAGGGCCCGGCAGGCGTCTGTGCGGACGAACGGGCTCTCATCGTGCGTGGCCACGTGGCCGAGCGTGGGCACTACGTCCTCGCCGGCCATGACGGCCAGGCCGCGCACCGCCGCCGCACGCACCATCGCATCGCCGTCATTGCGCGCGACGACGCAGAAGAGTTTGACGACGCTGGGCAGCCGCCGCGCGCCGGCGTCGGCGGCCACCCGCTCCAGGCCCTCGCGGCGTTCGTCGGCGCGGTCGCTCTCGATGCGCACCAGGTAGACGGCCGTCGGCTGCGGGAAGAACTTGTCCTTCCACTTGGCGGAGGTCTCGCTGCCGCAACCGGGTGCCGCCGCGAGTGCCGCCCCGACCATCGCCGCCAGGAATCGGTTCACGCCGGCTCCTCTCCCTTGCCCTCCGGCCGCGCGCCGCCGAAGAAGTCCTCCGGCGACACGTGTGTGACCGGCGGCATCTCGTCGCCGAGGAACCACCGGCCCACCGCCTGGAACCGCTCCGGGTTGTCGCTCACCAGCAGCCGCAGGTCGCCCCGGCCCGACGGTTCGCGCAGGCCGTACGTCGTCAAGAGGTACGCCACTTCGTCGGCCACGGCCTCGGCCGAGTCCACCAGCCGCACGCCCGGCCCCAGCGCCTCGGCGAAGCCGTCCTTCAGAAGCGGGTAATGCGTGCAGCCCAGGACCACCGCGCCCACGCCCGCCTCGACCATCGGCTGAAGGTACTCGGCCAGCGCGGCCCGCACGATGGGGTCGCCCGGGCCGCGCCCTTCCTCCACGAGCGGCACGAGCAGTGGGCACGCCCGTTCCACGAGGCGTGTGCCCGGCAGGCGCCGCTCGATGGCACGTCGGTACGCCCCGCTGGCGATGGTGCGCTCTGTGCCGAGGATGCCGATGGGGCGGCCGTCGCCGACCGCCTCGGCGGCCCGCGCCCCCGGCTCAATCACCCCCAGGATGGGCAGGCGGAACCGCCGGCTCAGGGCGGGCAGGGCCGCGGCGCTGGCCGTGTTGCAGGCCACGACGATGAACTTCGGGTCGTAGCGGCAGAGGAACTCGCAGTCCTCGCACGCGAAGCGGGCCACCGCCTCGCCGCTCTTCGTGCCGTACGGCACGCGGGCGGTATCGCCGAAATAGACAATCGATTCGGCCGGCAGCCGGTCGCGGATCGCCCGGACGACCGTCAGGCCGCCCAGGCCCGAATCGAAGATTCCGATGGGTTGACCCATGCCGCACATCACCTCCGACGGCGGCCACGTCGCGCCGCCGCCATGGCGGCTGTGGCGCGTCGGCGACTGCGGCACGTATGATAAGTCGGGGGGCCGACAAATCAAGGCCCGCGGCGGTCAGGCGTCAATCGGAATCCTGAGTTCCCCCAGCGTCCGGCGCATCCAGCCAAGAGACCGCTCGATCATCGGGCCGCCCTGCCCCTCGCACTCCATGCTGAGGGCGCCGGCGTACCCGGCGTCGCGCAGGAGTTCCAGGCACCGGCGGATGTTCGGGGCGTTAACGCCGTCGCCGATGGCGCAGTGGCTCAGTGCGATGCCCGTCTGCCCGCCGCGAACCGCCTTCGCCAGCGATTCCGACACATCCTTGATATGCATGTGTCTGACCTTGCCGATGAACCGCTTCAGGTACGCCGCCGGGTCCTGCCCCGCGATGAACGTGTTTCCGGTGTCCATGTTGAGGCCCAGGTACGGGCTGTCGGCGAAGGCGAGCATCCGCTCCATCATGTCGGGCTTCGTGGTGAAGTAGCCGTGCGGCTCGATGTTGACGATGACCTGGTGGGCCTCGGCCACCTGGAGAATCTGCTCGTATGAGCGCTTCATCAGGTCCATCGCCTCGGCGTCGGAAAGGCCCTCCGGCTTGTGCATGCCGTCGGTCGTATCGACGCACGGGCACCCCGCCTGTGCCGCCCAGCGGATGGCGTTCATGACGTACGGCACGCCGCGCACCGGCCCGTCCTTGCCCGACAGCGGGTACGCCGCATCCACCTGCGAGAACCGCACGCCGTAGCCGTCCATCCTGCGACGAAGGAGAACGGGGTCCTCGAACATGGCGAGGTGCGGCAGGTACCCCAGGCCGTGCATCCAACTGATGCCGTCGATAAGGCCGCACTCGATGGCGCTGACGCCGTTCTTCTGCGCCCATTTCAGGCACGCCTCGAAGTTGAAGAAGACGGAAGAGAACGCGTCGGTGTGAAATCCGATCCTCATGGTCTCTCCTTTCGCTGCCCTGCCGGCGCCGAAGCGCCGCGCCGGGCCGCGATGCCCGCGGCTTTACAACCGCGGCTCGACTCTCCTACTTTGCACCTTGCGCCTCGGGCGGAAGCCCCGCCGCCCATGCGCAGCCGCGACGGTAGAGTTCACCCACGCCTGCCACGCGCATGGCCTTCACGTCGTGCCCCAGGAGGCACTGGAACACCCGGCCCTTGCCGGGGGCGTACACGAAGGCCATCGGGTAATCCTTGCCGTCGACCTTCGAGCGGGCGGTTGCGAGGACCTCCACGGGCCGGTCGCCCGCCAGGCACGTGTAGAGTTCGTCGTCGGCGTCGAAGGCCTTCAGGCCGCGCGTGATCGGGTGATCAAGGGCCGCGATCTCGACGCGGAATGGCCCGCGCGGGTCGTGAGCGCGCAGTTTCGGGTCCCAGACGCGGCCCACGAGGTCGCGGAACTCCGGCCACTCCTGGAACGCCCCGCACGCGAAATGGACGAGCATGAAGCCCTTGCCGCGATCAACGTAGCGGCGGATGTTCTCCCGGCCCCCCGGACCCAGGTCCAGCGGCTTGGGGTTCATGAGATGCAGAACGATTGCCGAGTAGTCGGCCACGCGCGGCGACGCCAGGATGCTCGCAGCCTCAGACACGTCCACCAGCAGCCGGGGGTCATTCGACAGTTCCTCCGCCAGCACCGGCGCGGTCTCCTGCCACTTGTGGGCGGGGTGTTCCTGGCCGGTGACGATCAGGATGCGCGTGCTCCGGCCGGGTTCGGACTTGCCGGGCTTGAGTTTATAGTCCGGCGCGCCGGGCGGCGCCTCCTGCGCGGCCGGGCCGGCAGCGGCGGCCAACGCAAAGAAGGTTGACACGGCAAGTGAACCCAGACACATGAAGAGTCTCATGGCTCTGCCCCGGTTCTGGCGCGACGGGTACGGAGGCCCGCCGCGCTGCGGCTCAAGTTGCGCTGTGGCGCTACATGCTCCACGGCGCGCGCATCGGCCGGCTGAGCATGCGGTTGGCCGCATCGTCGCCGGCGAATTTCTCGGCCTTCCAGTCCCAGGTGAGTTTGCGGCCCAGGCGGGTGGCGATGTCGCAGACGATCGTCAGCGTGGTGGCCGCGTGGGCGCCCTCGACGGGGGCGGCCGGCCCGCGCCGGCTCCGCACGCACTCCAGGAAGTTCTCATGATGATTCTTCGATTCGTACAGATGCTCCTCGCCCGCGCCCAGGGTCGCCTTCAGCAGCGACTCCGGCTCGGCCTTGATGCCGCCGCGAACCACGTGCACCCACCCCTTGTCCCCCTCGAAGCGGCAGCCGTGCGGCTGGCCGCTGTCGTCCGTGAACACCAGCCGCAGCCCCTCGGGCGTGCGCGCCTGCACCTTCCAGGTAATCGAGGTGTCGGCGAGGCCCTCCTTCGGGAACTCCGCCGCCCCCTCCACCTCCAGGGTCGATGCGCACAGGCCCGGCTGGCCCCACAGCGCAATGTCGATGTGATGCACGCCCCACGACTGTATCCACCCCACGCAGTAATCGTAGATGAAGTACCAGTTGTACGAGCACTTCAGGTCGTTGTACGGCGTCCACGGGGCGGGGCCGAGCCACATCTCGTAGTCGATCTCCGGCGGCGCGGGCTTCGGCTCCGCAGCGGGCAGGCTCCGCCCCCCCGGAACCGCCACCTTCACCGTGTGCACCTTGCCCAGGTATCCGTTGCGGGCCAGTTCGCACGCGAAGCGAAAGTTGCGGTCGCTCCGCTGCTGCGTGCCCACCTGGTAGATGCGCCCGTGGCGGCGGACGGCGCTCACCAGGGCCCGCCCCTCAGCCACCGTCAGCGTGAGGGCCTTCTCGCCGTAAACGTCCTTGCCGGCGGCCACGGCCCCCGCGCCCATGAGGCCGTGCCAGAACTCCGGCGCGGCAATGACGACGGCGTCAACGTCGGCTCGCGCCAGGACTTCGCGAAAATCGCTCACCGACGCGCAGCCCTTGTACCCTCCTCGGCCGGCCTGCCCGGCGTACGCCTGCTCGACGTGCTTGCGCGCGGCCTCGCGCTTCGGCTGCTGCGGATCGCACACGGCCAGCACCTGGACGCCCGCGTTCTGCACGAGCGTCCGCACGTGGTCCGTGCCTCGGCTGCCCATGCCGAGGAACCCCATCCCCAGCCGCGCGCTGGGGGCCGCGCGCCCCTCGCCCCCGACGGACGAGGCGGGCAGCACGTACGGCGCCGCCAGCACCCCCGCCGCACAGGCCAGAAACCGCCGCCGCGATAAGCCCCGCACCCCGCAAGACAATCGCGACGCAACGCCACGCAACTCGGTCCTGCTCATGTCGCTCTCCTTCCCCCAAAACGAAATGTTGCATCCCGCTTACCGTAAGGCGGCGGCCAATGCAAGCGTTTCGTCGGGACCGCGCGCCGTTGTGATGCTCCAACGCAACCTGATATTTTACGCGGACGGCTCTCCTGAGCCGCCGCGCAGCGCTATTCCCCGCCGGCGATTTCAAGGCCGCAAAGCAGCGTCCTGCCAGCGCGGGGCACAAGCGTGACGACCACGCCGCCGCCGGCCTCGACGCCCTTGAACTCCTTGACCACGCCGCGCCGCGGGCCGCCCGCCTCGCGGACGATGTCGAAGTCGCGCAGCGCTTCCTTTCCCTGAATCGCCACGCTGAAGACCCTCTCGCCGGCCTTCCTCTCCTCCGGCTCGGCGAAGTAAAGGCGCACGGTGAACCGCCGCGCGGCAGGCGCAGCCGCGCCTGAAGCAGCCGCCGGCACGGCGGCCGGACGCGGCGCCGGGACGGCGATTTCCTCCGCACCTTCCACGCCCGACGCGACAACCCATGCCGGCCCCTGTCCGCCCTGGATGCGCGACGAATGATTCCGCCGGTACCGCGCCCCCTCCGGCCGCACGCGCACGGGCATCTCGGCCGGCGGGCCGCCCACCGCCGGGAAGTCCTGCCACAGCGTTCCGTCATCCGCCCGCCGGTCGCCCGGCGCCCCGAAATTGACGCCCAACCGCCCGGGCGCGGGCGGCGCGCCGTAAGTCCAGTATTCAGCCTCCGGCATATGAATAAGCGCCAGCGACGAGCGGTTCGCGTACCCGCACGTGCAGGTGCGCGTGTAGTCGGGGGCGTTCAGCACGCCGCCGGCCGCGAGCAGGTTCGGCGTGCACCCGCTGCGGAAGCCCCCCAGGTTGCCCGTGCCGCCGTCGCGCGCCAGGTCGTAGAAGCCTGCGCAGCCGGAGCGGAAGGTCAGCAGGCCCTCGCCGCCCGCCACGGGGCCGCAGCCGTAACTGCGCGTGAACCGCCAGTACGTCTCCCGCCCGTCGGGGCCGATCATCGTCTTCGCCCGGCCCGTCAGCAGGTCGTAGCCGCGCTGCCCCTGCGTAACGATGAGGCGCCCGCAGATCATCAGGCCCCACTTGCCGCCCCAGAGACTCGCGGCCGTCGGGGCGCCCTGCCAGAGAACCGTCCCGTCCTTGCCGCGGAAGGCCGCCTCGGCCACGAGCACGTCGTGCTCGGCCGAGTACGAAAGGGCCTCGCCCACGTGCTCCTTGCTCTCCCAGGCGACCGCTCCGGTGCGGGCGTCGAGGGCCAGCAGGCGCGGCGATTGCTTCGGTTCCTTGCGTTCCTTCGCGGCGGCAGGCCGGGGCATCGCCCCGGCTTCCGGCGCCCGGCCCTTCAGTTGCTCCGGGGCGAGGCGGTCGATGGCAAAGACCTTGCCGCCGCCCGCCGCAATCCCGTAATGCCGGAAGGCGTGGGCCGCGTCGCGCGACCACAGCAGGCGGCCGTCGCGCCGGTCCATCGCCGCGAGGCCGCGGCTCGACGTCGGGCTGTATATGCCGCCCGGCTTCTGCTCCGGGTCGATGATCGGCCGGACGCCCGCAATCAACAGGTCCTCATATATAAGAAGGAACTGCCAGGGCGACGGCCCCTTCTCCCCCTCCGCGGCCGGCAGCCGGAACTCCCTGACGGTGCCGCCGGTGGCCGGGTCCAGCGCGTGGCACGCCTCCCCCGCCGCCACGTACACGGCGTCGGGGACGGCGTAGAAGTTGCTCCCGATGGAGTGCGCCCCGCGCTGGTGCTCCGTGACGTTGTAGAGTTTCCCCAGGTTCGGGAACCGCCGCGTCCAGAGGACCCGCCCCGTGTACACGTCGGCCGCGGTCAGGGAATCCGGCCCCTCGATGAACAGCCGCCCGCCCGCCACCTGCTCGACCGGCCCTTCTCCGTGCCGCGGCAGGATGAGCGAGTTGGACAGGGCATTGCCGTACCACAGGACGCCCAGCGGCGCCCGCACGAGGCCGTCGCGCGCGGCGCGGGCGTTGCCCGCGTCGGCGTTCTGGCCGCACCAGTCGGCCGCGCCGGCCAGAGCGCCTGCACGCACCACGAGCGTCAGGCGCCCGGCCTGGCAGACCTCGGCCCCCGCAGCCTGGGGCAGCGCCCCCGCTTCCTGCGCCAGGGCCGCACGCTCGGCCTCCGCCAACTCAAGGCACGCCGCGCCGCCGTACGGACGCAGGACGTGCAGCAGCCGCCCGGCAAACCCGGCGGCTTTCTCGAAGCCGGCGGCCTTGACGTCCTCGGATGCGGCCAGGCTCGCCCAGTACGGCGCGAACGATTGCGGCGACACTTCACCCACGACCGCCGCCCCGCGCGTGCCGTACAGGCCCGCCGCATCCAGCCGCCGCCGCAGGGCATCGACCTTCGCCGCATCGCGGTCCACGGCGATTACGTGGAAATTGCTGAGGCGGATAAGTTCTTCCACGAGGCCGCCGTCCTTCAGGCCCCAGACGAGGGCGTAGCCGTCGGCTGCGCCGGCGGCCTTGAGGATTCCGGCGGCCCGCTCGGCCCACGGCCCGGGGCGGAGTTCCGTACGGGCCGGCGGCGCGTGCGTTCGCGGCCGGACCTGGTCCGGGCCGAAGCAGTGGACGACGCCCTCGCGCGTGGCCACGATCAGCCGCCCGCCCGCCGCCGCGACGCTCGTGATGGTCCCCTCCACAGCCACCTGCCCGACGGGCACGGCGTCGCCCTTCGCCGAGACGTCGAGAATCTGGAGCCCGCCCTTGCCGCCCGCCACAAGCCGCCCGCCCGCCCGCAGCCACGGCGTGCCGCGCGCGGAACCCAGCCGCGCGATCGTGCCCGGCAGAATCGCTTCGCCCGGTTCCGGGCTGTGCTGCTTGATGGTTGCGTCGCCCCCGCGCTCGGGGACCTTGTCGTCGCCATCCTCGTCGGCACGAGCGGCGGCGCCCGTGCTCGCGCCCTTCTCGGCCTTTTCGCTTTTCTGAAGGGCGTCAACGGGTTTCTCCTGGAGCCGCAGCGTAGCCGGGTCGAGCGTGGCCGAGTCGGTGTGCCAGGCGTCGGGGGCAAGGACGGCGTCGCGGAACCGCAGGATGCCCGTCGCGCCGCCCCCTGCCGAAAGACGCACCGCAAGGCCCGTTGCCAGGTCAAACACCTGGCCGCCAGCCATCGCCACCTGGCCGCTCGCATAAACGTACGGCGATACTCCCGCGCCGAAGAACAGGAACTCGCCCGTCTTCGCATCAATGACCGCCGGCCGCCACCTGCTGCCGGGCACGATGAGCCGCTCGCCCGCCAGCGCCAGGCACCCCTGCGGCGACAGCCCCGCCAGGCTCCACGCCCCCCGGTGCGGCTGGCGATACCACGTGAAATCGGTGGAGTCGTTCGTCCAGATGACGCGGCCGCTCTCAGCGTCAACGCAATGAACGAACACGCCCATGAACGGCCACACGCCGGCCGCAAAGTACACTCGCCCGTCTGCCGCCACCGGCCCGCCGCGAGCAGGCCACGTGCTGATGAGCCGCTCGTTTCCGACGAGCCTGCGGTCGCCCGGGCCGCCGCGCACCTTCCACAGCAGGCGCCCGTCGGCCGCAGCAAGGGCGTACAGCCATCCGTCGTCGCACGCCGCGAAGACCCGGTCCCTCCACGCCGCCGGGGCCGCGCGCACGGGGCCTCCGGCGTAGAACCGCCACAGTTCCTCGCCCGTGTCCAGCCGGCGGGCCGACAGGCTGTCATTGACGGTCGAGCCTATGAACACACGGCCATCCGCTATGACCGGCTCGGGGCCGCGGTCGAACTGCATCGCGGGCTCGTCTTTCCAGGCGGGGACCTGCGCCGGAAGCCGGAGCGTCCACTGAAGGTGCAGCCGGTCCGCGAGCGCTTCGCCGCACGCCGCCGTGCGCCCCGCGTCGCCCCGCCACATGGGCCAGTCGCCGGCGGGGGCGAAGGCGGCAAGCGCCGCGCAGCAGACCAGGAACGCCGCCGCGCGGACCGCGCCGGCGCGCATCGACGCCCCCCGTGCGCCGGGGGCAGAACATATATGCAATACTCGCATCATCTCCATTCCTCCGCCCCCGGCGGCCCGCCGACGAGGCGGCCCGCAGCACGAGCGTCGGCCTCGCGACCGAACCGTTGCAGCCCCGACCCCGCCGGCCGTGCGCAGCCGTGCGCCCCCGCGGTCCCGACGATGCCGCCGGCCGCAGCCAGCGCGGCCGCCAGGCGGACGCCGATTCGCGGCATGCTCATAGCGTCATACCCTGATTGCTTTCAGGCGCGCCCCCCGGTGCGCTTCCCTTTCCTCCGTCCGGAAACCTCGCGGCCGCCCGCCTGAAATCCTCCGGCCCGTCCATGTCGTCGAGGACGCCGGGCGCCGGCACCTCCGCCTCGAAGACGTCTTCGGGATGCGCCCGCGCCAGGCCGCGCAGGCCGACGCCGTCGTGGCGCGAGAGAATCTCGTCGCGGTAACGCATGTCGATGAGAATGGGGTGCCCGCGGCGCCCGCCGTGCGCCGCCGCCACGATTCCGCGGCCGCTCGCCCGGAAGGCCTCAAGCAGCGGGGCGATTACGCCGGCCTCCAGGCTCGGCTGGTCGCCCAGGACCACGAGCGCGGCAGCGCACTCCCGGGGCATCGCCGCCAGGCCGCACCGGACGGAAGAGAGCATCTCGCCGTCCGGGTCGGGGTTGACGACGAAGCGGACCCGGCGGTCCCCGAGCGCTTCGGCCAGGTCCGCCGCGTCGCCGCCTGCGACCACGAAGACTTCATCGACGCCGCTGCGGAGGACTTCGTCCACGACGCGCGCGATGACCGGCCGCCCGCCCAGCGGCAGCAGCAGTTTCTGCGCTCCCATGCGGCGAGACCGGCCGGCCGCAAGAACCAGGGCGCAGATCATGGGCGTCTTACTCCACCGGCATCCGCGGCGCGACGCCCCGGCGGCGCACCGCGATCAACTGGGCCACGATCCCGGCGGCGATCTCCGGCACGGTCACCGCCCCGATGTCGAGGCCGACAGGGGCGTACACGCGGCCGAACTCCGCCTCCGTCGCCCGGCCGGACTCGATGAAGTGCTTCCGCATCAGGGCCACCTTGCGCCGGCTGCCGATCATGCCGACGTACGCGGCCGGCCTGCGGATGCACGCCGCCAGCGCCTCGGCGTCCTGCTCGTGGCCGCGCGTGACGATAACGACGTACGCATCGGCGCCGAGCGGCAGGCCGCCCACTTCCTCCCCGGGGCGGCCGCAGCGCACGGTCGCGCCTTCCGGGAACAAATCAGGATCCGTGAATTCAGGCCGGTCGTCAATCACCGTCACGTCGAACCCCACGAGGCCGGACTGCACGGCCAGGGCCTGGCCGATGTGCCCGCCGCCCACGATCACCAGCAGCGGCCCGGGGCTGAGCGGCTCCACGAAGACTTCGAGCCGCTCCGCGCCGGGGGCCGAGCCTGAAACGAACAGGCCCGTCTCCTCCCGCTCAAGGGCCGCGCGAACGGCCTCGGCGCCGGGGAACCCGAGTTCGGGCGTAATCGCCTCCTCGACCAGGAACTCCAGCGCCACGTCCCGCGCATCCGGGCCCCGGACCGTGGTCACGAGCACGCCGCGCGCGCGGCACTCGCGCGCCTCGGCGGCGGCCGCGTATGCCGCGATGTGCCGGGCGGCCGTCGGGTCCACCAGCACCCGCATCGTTCCGCCGCAGATGGGGCGGCTGCCCCTGACGGCATCGCCTTCCAGGTTGAAGTCGAACACCACCGGCCGCCCGGTCCTGACGGCCTCGACGGCGCGGCGCTGTGCCTCGGCCTCGACCTTGCCGCCGCCGATGGTGCCCCGCCGGACCGACCCCGCGGCGTCGATGGCGGCCCTCGCGCCGGGCTTACAGGGCGTGGAGCCTTCGGCCTTGAGTACCAGCGCGACGGCGAACCCCGCGCCGCGGCCGCACATCCGGGCGATGGTGCGATATATGTCGCTGGAGTGCCGGCCGGCGCCCATGACGGCTCACGCCTCCTCCGCGCCGGGCAGGCGGATGGGCATCCGGCGGATGCGCGTGCCCGTCGCGCGGAAGACGGCGTTTCCGACGGCCGGCGCGACGGCGATGATCGGCGTCTCGCCGCCGCCGGCGCTCGCCAGGTCCGGCCGCGAGAGCAAGTGGACGTCGAGTTCCGGCACGTCGCTTGCGCGCGGCACGCGGTACGCCGAGAACCGCGGGTTCAGCATCTTGCCGCCCTCGAAGCGCATCGCCTCGCGCAGCGCCGGCCCCAGCCCCATGATGATGCAGCCCTGCACCTGCGCCAGCAGGTTGTCGGGATTCAGGACGGCCCCGCACTCGAACACCTGCGTCACGCGGCGGACGGCGATCGCGTTCTGCCGCCGGTCAATGGCGACCTCGGCGCACGCGGCCACGTAGGAGCCCTTCTCCGTGCCGCACGCCAGGCCGACGCCGGCGTCCGGCCGCTTGTCCTTCGCCCGCTCGCGCCAGCCGAAGCGCCTGGCCGCTTCCTCCAGGACGGCGCGCAGCCGCGGGTTATCCAGGTGGGCGAGGCGGAAATCGAGCGGGTCCGCCCCCGCGGCCTCGGCCAGTTCGTCCATGAAACACTCGCGGGCGAAGTTGTTCGCCGTTGCCGCCAGCGTGCGGTACGAGCCCTGGCGCAGGGGCGTGTCGGAGGGCACGTAGCGGCAGTTCGTCTTGCCGGCTCGGTACGGCGTGTCAACCGCCGCTCCGCCTGAGTTTATGTTGATGAAGTGCCAGCAAGTGATGGCGCCCCTGGCGTCGAGGCCGGCCTCGATGTCAATGACCGCCGCGGGGCGGAAGTAGGCCCACGTGAACTCCTCCTCCCGCGTCCACACAAGCGACACCGGCCGCCCTGCCGCCCGCGCCAGCCGCGCAGCCTCGACCGCCGCCTCGCCGGTGTGCTTGCCGCCGAACCCGCTGCCGAAGTCCGGCACGATGACCCGCACGCGGTCGTTCGCCAGGCCGAACGCGCGGGCCAGTTCGCCGTGGTATCCGAACGGGTTCTGCGTGCCCGTCCACACGGTGAGTTTGCCGTCGTTCCACTCGGCCAGCGCCGTCCGCGTCTCCAGCGGCGCGTGCTGCACGTAGGCCACGTGGTACGTCTGCCGAAGGACCTTGTGCGCCCTGGCGAGTTCGTCGGCGGCGGGGTTCCTGGGCACGCCCCCCTGCGCGCGCCGCCGCAGGTGGTCGAACACCTCCTTGCTCGACGGATGCGGCGCGGCCTCCCACCTGGCGGTCCGGGCGACGGCATCCAGCGCCTGCTGCGCGCGGAAAGTGGTGGGCGCGGCCACGCCCACGAACGCGCCGTCCTGGACGGCCACGACGTCCTTCATCGCCCTGGCGGGACCCAGGTCAACGACGGAGAGTTTCGCCCCGTACGACGGCGGCCGGAGCACCTTGCCGCGCAGCATGCCCGGCCGCACAACGTCGGAAGGAAACTTATGTGCACCCGTTACAAGGTCGCGCCGGTTCGGGCGCGGCGCCGACGTCCCCAGGACCTTCCACTCCCTGACGGGCGTCACGGCCACGTCGGGCGGCGCAGCCTGCTGAAATGCCTTCGCCGCGTCCTCGCCCCGCGCCAGGTCCGCATAGGTAAGCGCGCGCCCCGTGGCCGCGTGCAGGATGCGGCCGTCGCGCACCTGGACGGCGTCGGCAGCCGCGTTCCAGCGCCGGCAGGCCAGGTCCACCAGGAGCATCCTCGCGGCGGCGGCGCCCTGGCGCACCGCCGGCACAGTGGACGGCGTCGTGCGGCTGCCCGCCGTGACGCCGTCGTCGGGCACGAGGCCCGTGTCGCCCATGACCATCTGGACCTGGCCGACGGGCACGCGCAGTTCCTCGGCGGCGGCCTGCGACAGTTCCGCGCGCGATCCCTGGCCCATCTCCACCTTGCCGGTCATAACGG